>JBPCIP010000233.1:0-22241 GCA_051006195.1 Pyrinomonadaceae bacterium | reverse complement strand
GAAGTAACGCGTGTCGCACGCGAAGTAGGTTCGGAAGGAATCCTCGGCGGTCAGGCAGAAGTGCGCGGCGTATCCGGAACCTGGAAAGATTTGACTGACTCGGTGAACTTCATGGCGGGCAACCTCACCGCACAGGTGCGTAACATTGCGCTGGTGACCACCGCGGTCGCGAACGGCGATCTGTCGAAGAAGATCACCGTCGATGTGAAGGGCGAAATCGCAGAGCTGAAGAACACGGTCAATACGATGGTGGATCAGCTCAGCTCGTTTGCTTCGGAAGTAACGCGTGTGGCGAGAGAGGTGGGGTCTGAGGGCAAACTCGGCGGGCAAGCGGACGTGCGCGGCGTGGCCGGGACGTGGAAAGATTTGACCGATAACGTCAATTCGATGGCGGGGAACTTGACAGGGCAGGTGCGCGGCATCGCGAGGGTTGTGACCGCTGTGGCGAACGGCGACTTGAAACGGAAATTAACGGTGGAGGCCAAAGGCGAGATCGCGGAGTTGGCCGATACCATCAACGGCATGACCGACACGCTCGCCACCTTCGCCGATCAGGTGACGACCGTGGCGAGAGAAGTGGGCGTCGAAGGGAAACTCGGCGGGCAGGCGAACGTGCCCGGCGCGGCAGGCACATGGCGCGATCTGACCGACAACGTGAACGGTCTCGCCGCCAACCTCACCACGCAGGTGCGCGCCATCGCCGACGTATCGACCGCCGTGACCAAGGGCGACCTCACGCGCTCTATCGACGTGGCCGCGCTGGGCGAAGTGGCAGCACTCTCCGAAACCATCAACGAGATGATCGTCAATCTCAAGGAGACCACGCAGAAGAACACCGAACAGGACTGGTTGAAGACCAATCTCGCGCGCTTCACCCGCATGTTGCAGGGGCAACGCGACATGACCACCGTGTCGCAACTCGTCCTGTCGGAACTCGCGCCACTCGTTGAAGCCCAGCAGGGCGTCTTTTACGTCAACGCTTCCACCAACGGCCAGCCCTTGATGAGATTGCTGGGCGGCTATGCCTTCACCGAGCGCAAGCACATCTCGAACGAATACAAACCGGGGCAGGGACTCATCGGCCAGTGCGTGTTGGAGAAAGAGCGCATCCTCCTGACGAACGTGCCGGATAATTACATCCGCATCAGTTCCGGTCTCGGCGAAGCGCCGCCGCTCAACATCATCGTGCTGCCCGTCCTCTTCGAGGGTGAAGTCAAAGCGGTCATCGAGTTGGCGTCGTTCAATCGTTTCAACGACACGCACCTGACGTTCCTCGATCAATTGACCGAATCCATCGGTATCGTCTTGAACACGATTGAGGCCAACAGCCGCACCGAAGACTTGCTCCTGCAATCACAGTCGCTCGCGGGCGAACTTCAGAGCCAGCAGGACGAACTCAAGAAGAAGAACGAGCAATTGGAACAGCAGGCCGAGAGTTTGCGCGAGTCCGAGGAGTTGTTGAAGAGCCAGCAGGAGGAGTTGCAGCAGACGAACGAGGAACTGCAAGAGAAGGCGACGCTCCTGGAAAAACAGAAGGCGGAGGTTGAGGCGAAGAACCGCGAGGTGGAAGAGGCGCGCTGGGCGATGGAGGAGAAGGCTGAGCAACTGGCGCTCACCTCCAAATATAAATCGGAGTTTTTGGCGAACATGTCGCACGAACTCCGCACGCCTTTGAACAGCATGCTCATTCTTTCGCGCCAGTTGTCCGAGAACAAGGACGACAATCTCACGCCGAAGCAGGTGCAGTTCGCCGAGACGATCCATTCCTCCGGCGCGGATTTGCTCTCGCTCATCAACGACATTCTCGACCTCTCCAAGATCGAATCGGGCATGATGGGCATCGACATCAGCGACGTATCGTTTGTCGAAGTCGGCGAGCAACTCGACCGCAGCTTCCGACAGGTCGCCATCGACAAGAAACTCAATTTCGCCGTCGAGCGCGCGGAGAGGTTGCCGCTCTCGATGCGGACGGATGAAAAGCGTTTGCAGCAGATACTCAAGAATTTGCTCTCGAACGCTTTCAAGTTCACGGAGCAGGGAGGAGTCACGCTGCGCGTTGAACCGCCGACGCCGGGGATGAGGTTTTATCAGGAGTCGCTCAATCGCGCCGAACGCGTCGTGGCTTTTTCGGTCAAGGACACAGGGATCGGCATCGCGACGGACAAGCAGCGGATCATCTTCGAGGCGTTTCAACAGGCCGACGGCACGACCAGCCGCAAATACGGCGGGACGGGCTTGGGGCTGTCGATCAGTCGCGAGATCGCCCGGCTGCTCGGCGGCGAGATTCGCGTCGTGAGCGCGCCCGGCGAAGGCAGCACCTTCACGCTCTACCTGCCTTTGGCTTATGCGCCCGCCCCACAGCCCGCCGACATCACCGGCGGAAGAAGACCGGGGACGTTGGCCGCTACAGCCACTGCCGCGCCGACTGCCGCGCCTGGTTGGACTTCGACGGCGATCTCCGACATGGAAGCTGCTTTCGTCGCGGCGAGCGACATCAGCGACGACCGCAACGCCATCTATGACGGCGAGCGCGTCGTGCTGATCGTCGAAGACGATCTCAACTTCGCGCGCATCCTCTTAGACCTCGCCCGCGAAAAAAGCTTCAAAGGCATCGTCGCCACTCGCGGCGACGCCGCGCTCGCGCTCGCGCGCAAATACAAGCCGGACGCCATTACGCTCGACATCAAGTTGCCGGATCGCGACGGGTGGACCGTGCTGGACCGCTTGAAACACGATCCGAGCACGAGCCACATCCCCGTCCACATTATTTCGGGCGAAGAACAACGACAACGCGCTTTGCACCTCGGCGCGATCACGCATTTGCAAAAGCCCGTCAGCCGTGAAGACCTGGCGTCGGCCTTCGATAGCATTACGGCCTTCGCCGACCGGCGCGTGCGCCGCCTGCTCGTCGTTGAAGACGACGATGTGCAGCGCATGAGCATCGTCGAACTCATCGGCAACGGCGACGTGACGACGACCGCCGTCGCCACTGGGCAGGAAGCTCTGGACGCACTCGTCGCCGAGTCGTTCGATTGCATGGTGGTCGATCTCAAACTGCCGGACATGACCGGGTTCGAGTTGATCGAGAAGATTCAGAAAGACCTCGGACGCGCCGACCTGCCGATCATCGTCTACACGGGCAAGGAATTGACCGGCAAGGAGGAGACGCAACTGCGCAAGGTGGCCGATGCGATCATCGTCAAAGAGGTGAGTTCGCCGGAACGCCTGTTGTCGGAAACCGCGCTCTTCCTGCACCGCGTCGAAGCCAATCTGCCGGAGCCGAAACGGCGCATGCTCGAACAACTGCACCGGCGCGACCCTGTGCTCGCGGGACGCAAAGTCTTGGTCGTGGACGACGATGTGCGCAACATCTTCGCCCTGACGAGCGCGCTTGAGAGCCACAACATGGATGTCGTCCACGCGGAGAATGGGCAGGAGGGCATCGACACTTTGCGCAGCGCGCCGGGCGTCGAGGCCGTCCTGATGGACATCATGATGCCGGGCATGGACGGCTACGAAGCGATCCGGGCGATCCGCGGGATGGAGCAATTCAAGCATCTGCCGATCATCGCGCTAACGGCCAAAGCGATGAAGGCCGACCGCGACCGCTGCATCGAGGCCGGGGCATCGGATTACATCTCGAAACCGCTGGACATTGATCAACTTCTGTCGCTCCTGCGCGTCTGGCTCTACCCGCAGGATGAGACACAGGGATGAGCGCGCTACCGGCAGACCAGCATCACCTCGAAGACATCGAGATCGCGTTGCTGCTGGAGGGCTTGTATCGCGTCTACGGATTCGACTTTCGCGATTACTCTCCGGCCTCGATCAAGCGTCGTATTCTGGAGCGCATGCGCGCCGAGAAGATCACGACCGTTTCGGCCTATCAGGATTGCGTGCTGCACGACGATGCGTGCATGGAGCGGCTCTTAGTCGGCCTCTCCGTGCATGTCTCGTCGATGTTTCGCGACCCCAGTTTTTACCAGACCTTCCGCACGAAGGTCGCGCCGCTGTTGAGAACCTATCCCACTGTGCGCATCTGGCACGCGGGCTGTTCGACGGGCGAAGAAGTTTACTCGCTGGCGATCCTCTTGCAGGAAGAAGGGCTATATCGCAAGTGCGTGATCTACGCGACGGACATCAGCCACGAAGTTTTGCGCAAGGCGCGCGAAGGCATCTTTCCGCTCGCCTCAATGCAGGAATATACGAATAACTACATGAAAGCGGGCGGCAAACACGAGTTCTCCGACTACTACACGGCGCACTATGACAACGTCATCTTTCATCCCGCGCTGAAGGCCAACGTGGTCTTCTCCGAACACAACCTCGTAACGGACGGATCGTTCAACGAGTTTCACGTTATCTTGTGCCGCAACGTGATGATCTATTTCAACAAGGCTTTGCAGGAGCGCGTGCATAATTTGATCTACGAGAGCCTCAGCATGTTCGGCGTCTTCGGCCTCGGCAACAAAGAGTCTTTGAAATTTACGCCGCGCGTCGATTTCTACGAGAAGCTGGACAGCCGCGACAAACTCTACCGGAAGGTGAAATAACGTTGTCGTTCGAGATCGTGGTCATCGGGACATCATACGGCGGGTTGTCGGCGCTGCAGATCGTGCTGCCCGCACTGAATCGTAATTTCCCCATGCCCGTCGTGGTCGTGCAGCATCGCGGCAAAGATACGGACGGCCTCTGCGAATTTCTGCAAAAGCACAGCGCGCTCCCGCTCACTGAGCCGAACGACAAAGAGGCGATGACGCCGGGGTGCGTCTATCTCGCTCCGCACGATTATCATCTGCTCATCGAACGGGACGGCTTCGCTCTGTCCACCGAAGGCCCCGTCAGTTACGCCCGCCCGTCGATCAACGTGCTGTTTGAATCAGCGGCGGACATTTATCGGGAGCGCACCATCGGCGTAATTTTGACGGGCGCCAATCAGGACGGAGCGCGGGGGCTGGCGCGCATCAAATCTTACGGCGGACTGGCCGTGGTGGAAGAACCGGCGAGCGCAGTGTCGAGCGCGATGCCCGCCGCTGCGATTGCCGCGGTCGCCGAAGTTGACGCGGTGCTGCCGCTCGCGGAAGTCGCGCCTTTTTTGAATCAAATCTGTCAACGAATGCCGGGGTCGTCGTATGCAAGCTGAGATGCCAAAAATCAATATCCTGATGGTGGACGACAGCCAGCCGAATTTGCTCGCGCTCGAAGCCATCCTGCAAGCCCCGGATCGCAATCTCGTGCGCGCCTCTTCCGGCGATGAAGCGTTGCGTTACCTGCTCGACACGGAAGTGGCCGTGATCCTCCTCGACGTGTACATGCCGGGCATCGACGGGCTGGAAACCGCCGCGCTCATTCGCGGACGCGAAAAATCGCGCGACATCCCGATCATCTTTCTCACCGCCGACTCGACCGGCAACCGCCACATCGCGAAAGGCTATTCGCTCGGCGCGGTCGATTACATCCTGAAGCCCGTCGACCCGGACATCCTGCGCTCGAAGGTCGCCGTCTTCGTCGAATTGTTCAAGAAGACCGAAGAGATCAAACGGCAGGCGGAACTGCTCCACGAGAAGAACATCGAACTGGAGAACGCGAACCTTCAGCGACTCGGCAAACTGATCGAACTCGGCCAGCAACTCGCCGCCGAACGCGACCCCGAACAAGTGCTCGAAAAGTTCTGTCGCGCGGCGCGCGACATCGTCGGCGCGGAACATGCCGGCGTCGGCGTGCTGTCGGGAAACAGCAAGACGCTGCGGTATTTTTGCCACTGCGACGTATGTGTGGCGGGCGGCGCTCATAACGTCTCGCCGCAGGCGAGCGAGCGCGTGCTGGAAAAGTTGCTCGCGGAGCGACGCCCGCTGCGCTTGAGCGAGATGGCGGGGACGCTCGAACCGGAACATCTCTCGTCGCCGGGCGTCTCGATGCAATCGTTTCTCGGCGCGCCCATCCTCTCCCCGGCGCACGCCTACGGGTGGCTCTACCTGACGAACAAAGACAATGCCGAAGAGTTCAGCGAAGCGGACGAACGACTGGCCGTGACGCTCGCCACGCAGGTCGCCGTCGCCTACGAAAACGCGCGGCTATACACGGAAGCGCAACGCCACACCGCCGAGTTGCAGCAGGAGATGGCCGAGCGCAAACAAGCAGAAGAAGAGCGCGCCCATCTCCTGATTCGCGAGCAGGCCGCCCGCGCCGAAGCCGAACGCGCCAACCGCACGAAGGACGAATTTCTCGCCACGCTCTCGCACGAACTGCGCACGCCTTTGACCGCTATTCTCGGTTGGACTCATCTCATTCGCGGCGGCAATCTCGACGAATCGATTATGCCCCGCGCGCTCGAAACCATCGAACGCAACGCCCGTTCGCAGTCGCAGTTGATCGACGATCTGCTGGACGTATCGCGCATCATCAGCGGCAAACTCACACTCGACCTGCATCCTCTCGAATTGTCCTCGCTCGTCGAAGCCTCTGTCGATACCGTGCGCCCGGTGGCCGAAGCGAAGTCGATTCGGGTGCTGCCTTCGCTCGAAGCTACGCACTGTCTGGTTTCCGGCGATGCGGCGCGCTTGCAGCAAGTGATCTGGAATCTCTTCTCGAATGCGGTCAAGTTCACGCCGGAAGGCGGGCGCGTCGATGTCCGGTTGAAGTGCCGGGAGGATCGGGTGGAGTTGCAGGTGAGCGACACGGGGCAGGGCATCAGTTCCAACTTTCTGCCGCACATCTTCGACCGCTTCCGGCAGGCCGACGGCACGACGACGAGAAAGCACGGCGGTCTCGGACTCGGCCTGGCCATCGTGCGTCACTTGGTCGAACTGCATGGCGGCACGATTAGCGCACACAGCGAGGGCGACGGGCGGGGGGCAACTTTCACTCTCACCTTGCCGCTCGCGTCCGCAGTGTCGGCGCACGAGAGTGTGGAAAAAGCTGATGCGCCCCCGGTGGTCGCAACCGCCGAAGAAGTGCTGCCCGCCGAGCAATCCACCGTGCTGGAAGGCTTGCGCATCTTGATTGTGGACGACGAGGCCGACACGCGCGAGTTGGTGCAGGAATTGTTGGCGCGCTACGGCGCTGAGGTGCGCGCCAGCGAGTCGGCGGCGGCAGCTTTGCGGACGCTCGCCGCGTGGCATCCCGATCTGCTCGTCTCGGACATCGGCATGCCGGATGAGGACGGCTATGCGCTGATCAAACAGGTGCGGAGTCTCGACGCGGAGCAGCACGGGCAAATTCCGGCGGTCGCCTTGACTGCTTATGCCGGAATTGAAGCCCACCGCCGCGCCCTCGCCGCGGGTTTTCAGATGCACCTTGCCAAACCGATTGAGCCGAAAGAATTGATCGCCACTGTCGTCCGTGCCGCCGGGCGAGAGACTTCATTGGATGCCTGAGACGCCTGTAGGACGCGCGGCGGGCCGAGGCATATCAGCCCGCGTGCAGGAAGGTGCGTAACTCTTTGCCGAAGCGAACATCGATCTTGCCCTGACGCGCTTCGACCACTTCACCCTGCCCGAACTTGGGATGTGTTATCTGCTCCCCGACGGCGTAAGTGGCCTGTACCGAATAAGGGCGCGCGGGCTGGCCCGAAGCCGGGCGGGATTTGACTTCCGTCCGGCGGACGCCGCCCGCCGCGCGCGGCTTCGCCGCTTTGGCGCTTTGATCGCGATAGAGATGAGCGGTGCGGCAGAAATTACAGGCGACGCGCTCAATGCGATTCTCCGAATGTAAGGCGACGACCTGATGCCTGCGTTCTTCCTTGCAGCGGCCACAATAAGTATCTACATCGTCGCCGAGACGAATCCTGTTCAACATCTTGCGCTTGTCCCCCTTTGTAGACTATCTCGGGAGAAGCCGTGACAGTTGTGCGGGAAAATGGAAAGCTATGGTTTGTCTTCGCCGCCGTCGCCGCCCTCCGGCGCGCTTTTGGCCGCCATCTCGTCGTGGAGAGTGGTGAGCCGGCGGATTTCAAAGTTGCGTGCGCCGTTGGGCGTGCGGACGACGACTTCATCGCCTTCTTCGCGTCCCATCAGACTTTTACCGACGGGCGAAGTGGTGGAAATGAGTCCGCCCTGCGGGTCGCTCTCTTCGGGCGTGACGAGGCGATAGGTGACTTCCTCGTCGCGTTCGGCGTCGTAGAGCAGGAGCGTCGAACCGTAGGCGGCTTTACCGTGCGGCACTTTGGAGACATCAATGGAAGAGATTTCTCTGAGCCGTTGGCGCAACTGCCCGATCCGCGCCTGCACGAATTGTTGCCGCGCGAGCGCGGCGTGATACTCGGCGTTCTCGCGCAGATCGCCCCACTCTTTCGCGATCTTGATCTGGCGCGGAAGATGCACACGCAGTTCCGTGTCGAGTTCGTCCAATTCAGCTTGCAGCCGTTCTTTCACTAGTTGTGTCACGGTCCTTGTTTACTCCATTTCTCAAAGTATGAGGAAGCAGGAAAGGTTAAAGGTCGAAATTTGTGTTGAACTACCGCGCCTTTCGCTCGATGCTTCAACCGCTCTCCTTATCCTCTGCCCACAGCCTTATTCAGCATTTCTCCCGCCCGTGATGCGTCGCTTCATTGAGTGCGCCGAAGGAGACGCCCACATCGCGCGCCGTGCGAATCAGTTGGCTGTTGAGCGGCACGGTCTTGATGTTCGCGACCGCCTTCGAGATCGGGACGGTGACGATGTCCGCCGCGTGCAGCGCGACCATCATACCGCGCTCGCCGCGCATCAGGGTGCGCACGGCGCACGAGCCGTAATTGGTGGCGAGCATGCGGTCGAAAGCATTAGGCGAACCGCCGCGCTGCAAGTGGCCGAGCACGACGCAACGCGTCTCCTTGCCGGTGAGACTTTCGAGTTGGCGCGCGACGTGTTGACCGATGCCGCCGAGGCGCGGCGCGTGCTGGCGGTCGCCCGTGTCCTGATAGACTTCCATGCCGCCCGCCTCTCGCGCGCCCTCCGCGACGACGATGATGCTGAACTGCGAATTGCTCCGCTCGCGCTCGTAAATCTTTTCGGCGACCGCTTCCATCGAAAAGGGAATTTCCGGGATGAGGATCACGTCCGCACCGCCCGCGATGCCGGAGTGCAAAGCGATCCAGCCCGTGTAGCGTCCCATCACTTCGAGGATCATCACGCGGTCATGCGAAGCGGCAGTCGTGTGCAGGCGGTCTAAGGCTTCGGTGGCGATGTCGAGCGCGGTGACGAAACCGAAAGTCAACTCGGTGAAAGCCAGATCGTTGTCAATCGTCTTGGGCACGCCGATGACGGGCACGCCCAACTTGTCGAACTCCGCCGCGATGCCGAGCGAACCTTCGCCGCCGAGCACGATGAGGCCGTCAATGCCGAGTCGCTTAAGATTGTCGAGAGCTTCGGCGTAAACCTCCTCCGGTTTGCTGTCGCCCTCCGCTTCGCCATCGCGCACGACGAAATTGCCGCGGTTGCGTGTGCCGAGGATCGTGCCGCCGGTCGGCAGCAATCCTCGCACGTCGGCGGGCGACAACTGGCGCGTGCGCGTTTCGCCGAGCAGCCCCTCGAAACTGTCCTCAATCCCGATCACGCGCAAGTCGTACTCGGTCACGGCAGTCTTCACCACCGCGCGGATCACCGCGTTCAACCCCGGCGCGTCGCCGCCGCCCGTGACCAGGCCGATTGTCCGTATCGAATTCATGAGTGATGAGTGATGAGTGAGAAGAGGTTTGACTCCATCACTCATCACTTTAGCCTTTGATGCGCGGCGGGTCGTACCGTTCGCCGTAGTTCGGATATTCGCGGGTGACGACTTCGCCGGGGCGCGTGTTTTCTGTCAGGAGCGAGAGCGCGTCCTTGAGCACCTGTCGCTGTAGTTCACGCATGTGGGGGCGTCCGGTGCTGTTGCCGATCTTGAAGCCGTCCGGGTAGAGAGCGCGCGGCGGGCGCATCTGCGCGGAGACTTCCGGGCTGACTGTGATGAGCACTGTCGGGATACCGCGCATTTCGATTTCGCGTTGGACCGCCACGACCGTGCGGTGACAAACATTCGGTCAACCGCCGGTCAGCAGTACGGCGTCGGCGCGGCTTCCCCTATCGATCACGTTGGCGATCTCCAGTGCAGTGCCCTCGTACATCGCCTTGAGTTGCATGGTGTAGCCCATGTAGCCGACGTGCTTGCGCGCGAGGCCGCCGATGAACCCCTCCGCCGCGAGTTCGCGCAACACGTCAATGGGAAACACGACGTTGATGTCCGCGTCGGCGTCCGTGTGATCGTAGTGATGATGCGTCACCATCAACTGCGAAGTTTCCACGTCGGGCGGGATGATGCGGAAGCCGAGATCGCCGAGTTCGTCCGCAACGTTGAAAGGCTCCTGATCGCGCCGGTGGACGCCGCCCGCCGTCACGATGGCGATATTGCTTTTCGCCAGTTCACGCTCAAACGGCGTGAAGGGCACACATTTTCTTGCCAGAGTTGTCATAAGTGAAAGAGGCCAGCGGCTGGAGGTCAGAGATTAGTAAGAACGGCTTTCATCCGGGTTTCACTAATCTCCAGCCTCTGACCTCTGACCTCTGCTTTCTACAGATTGCGTAGTACGTCAAACAAATCTTCGTTATCGGGTTGCTCCGCGATGTTGTGGATGTCTTTGTAAACGATCTTGCCTTCCTTATCCACGATGAAGAGGGCGCGTTCGGAGATTCCATCCGCCGCCCGGTAGGCTCCGTAAGAGCGCGCCACTTCGCCCTTCGGCTCGAAGTCGCTCAACAAATCATAGGTCAGTCCGCCCAGAGATTTCGCCCACGCCGTATTGCACGGGACGCTGTCAACCGAAATGCCCAGAACCTGAGCATCATAGCCCTTGAAGCGTTCGAGGTCTGCTTCATAGGCCGGCATCTGAACCGTTCAGACGGGCGTCCACGCCAGCGGGTAAAACGTCAACACCACATTATTTTTGCCGCGAAAATCCGACAGCCGCACCTTCTTGCCTTTTTCGAGGCTGGAGCCGAGCTCGAAATCCGGGGCCATATTTCCTACTTCCGCCATCTTGAACTAATCCTCCTTGCCAGAGTTTGCTTAAAAAATAAATTGTTGTCGTATAGTTTCAACTACGAAGATCAGACTACACGCAAAGAACGACTGATTCAAGCACGCGTATCTTCTGAATGTATCACCCAGGTATGGCGCGGGCGTGCTTTACAAAATGACTGTCGCAGGGGCACAGTCATGACCAAACCGAGAAGCCATGAAATTAACGACGATCACAGTTTCGCGCAAAGGGGCAGAGCGCGCCCGCGCCGGTCATCTCTGGATTTATCGCAGCGACGTGCTCGACGCCAAAGACGCGCCGGGCGGCGCGTGCGTCCACGTCCGCGACGAACGCGGGCGCTTCGTGGGCGGCGCGTTCTACAGCGACCGCTCCGAGATCGCTTTGCGCCTGTTGACGTGGCGCGAAGAGCAGATTGATCGCGACTGGTGGCGTGCGCGTCTCCAGTCCGCCATTGCGCGGCGTCAGGGACTCGAACGCGAGGCCGACGCCTTTCGTCTCGTCTACGCCGAAGGCGACGCGTTGCCCTCGCTCATCATCGACCGCTACGCGGATGTGCTCGTCCTGCAAACGCTCTCGCAGGGTACGGACGCGATCAAGAAGATGCTCGTCGAACTGCTCGTCGCACTGCTCGCCCCGCGCGCCGTCATCGAACGAAACGACGTGCGCGTGCGCGCCCTCGAAGGCTTGCCGCTCAGCGCCGGGGTGATTTACGGCGATGCGCCGGAGGAGATAGAAATCGTGCAGCACGGCACGCGCTTCCACATCGCGCCGCTCGGCGGGCAGAAGACCGGCGCGTTTCTCGACCAACGCGAAAACCATCTGGCTGCGCAAGGGGTCGCGCGCGGACGCGCCCTCGATTGCTTCACCTTCAACGGCGCGTTCGCCCTGCACATGGCTCAAGTTTGCGAAAGCGTTCTCGGCCTCGACATCTCCGCTGAAGCCGTCGCCGCTTCAACGCGCAACGCCGAACTGAACAATTTGTCGAACGTCCAATTCCGCGAAGCCAACGTCTTCGATGCCCTGCGCGAAATGCAGGACGCGGGCGAGCGCTTCGACACCATCGTTCTCGACCCGCCCGCCTTCGCCAAAAACCGCGCGAGCGTCCGCGCCGCCGCGCGCGGCTACAAAGAGATCAATCTGCGCGCCCTCAAATTGCTCAACCCCAACGGTACGCTCATCACCTGCACCTGCTCTTACCACATGAGCGAAACGACGTTTCAAGATGTCGTCGCCGAAGCCGCCTCGGACGCGCGTCGCCGCTTGCAGATCGTCGAGAAGCGCATTCAGGCGCGCGACCATCCCGTCCTCATCGGCGTCCCCGAAACGCTCTATCTCAAGTGCGTGATCGCGCGGGCGATTGATTAGAACAACTTCATGTTCGATTTCAATGGGAAGTTATTCACGATGAGCGAAAAAACGATCCACGAAATTACACGAAATGCGGGCGGCGGCTTCGTGTAATTTCGTGGATCGCACTTTACGTCTTTGTCGAGAATGAATAGACCCTGAGATCGCGTCCTTACTTGCCCGCCTTTAACTTGAAGACGCGCCGTTGCGCACCATCTCGGCGAGGCGTTTGGCGTCGGGGAAGACTTCGAGGGCGCGGAGCAACTGCGGGTCGCCGTCGAGCAGGGCACGGATGGCGGCCTCGGTGCCGTGTGCGGCGGTGGCGATCTCTTCGCGGATACGAAGTTTGACGTATTCGAGGTCGGCGTCGATTTGCGCCGCCGTCAAATCCGAAGCGGGGTCGCGGCGGGCGAAAGCGCGGAAGGCTTCGAGGACGCGCTCGTTGATGAGAAAATCGGTGGGGCGCGGGAACTGGCCGTAGAGAGTTTTGTCTACGCGGTAGTGTTCGAGTCCGGGGATTTGCCCGGCGGCGAGTTGGCGTGTGAACTGGAACGCCTCTTCAAAGATACGCACGCGCGCCGGGGCGGCCACGTCGAGCGGTTTCACTTCGATGTCAGGGGTGATGCCGCCGCCACCGTAGAAGATGCGACCAGCCGCCGTCTTCACCGCCGGGCCGGTCGCCGCCGCTGGATGCGGCGTCGGGCGCGGCGTGGGCGCTGGAGGGACGGATGCGTTCGGATCAGGCATTATCGGCAACGTCGGCGTGCGCGGCGCGTTCGGTTGCGGCTCGTCGTCGGGGTCGTGTCGAACGTAGTAGTCGTAGAACGAGCCGCTCGAATAGTCGCGTTGAATCGAGCGACCGTAGGGCGTGTAATATTTTTGCGTGGTGAGCGTCAGCCCTGTGCCGTGCGGGAGCGAGAAGACGCGTTGCACGAGGCCCTTGCCGAAGGTCGTCTCGCCGACGAGATAGCCACGCCCGTAATCCTGAATCGCGCCCGCCACGATCTCGGAGGCCGAAGCGGAATTGCGGTTGACGAGCACGACGAGCGGAACATCTTCCGGGTCATAAGCCGTGTTCTGGTAGCTGGTCGTCTCGCTGTACTCGCCGCGCCCGCGCACACTCACAATGGTCTGCCCGCGCGGGAGAAACTGGCTCGCCACATTGATCGATTCTTTGAGCAGCCCGCCGGGATTGTTGCGCAAATCGAGCACGAGTTGGCGCAGGCTTTCCGTTTTGAGCTTGGCAATGGCCTCTTCGAGTTCGTCGCCCGTCGTGCTGGTGAAGCCGCCGGTTAAAGCGATGTAGCCAGTGCCGGGGCGAATCATGTAGGCGGTGCGAATCGAGGGCAGCGGCACGGCATCGCGCACGATGGTGAGATAGACGGGGGCGAGCGCGCCCGCGCGTTCGACTTTGAGATTGACCGGTTCGCCGCGCACGCCGCGCACGGCTCGCGACACCTGCTCGCTCGTCCAGTCGCGCGCGTCACGCCCGTCAACTTCCATGATGCGGTCGCCGTAGCGCAATCCCGCGCGCGCGGCGGGCGTCTTCGCCACCGGCGATTGCACGTAGACGCCGTCGCGGTGGCGCAGGATGGTCACGCCGATGCCGTAGAATTCCGATTCGTGATCCTGTTTCAGTTTGTCATAGTCGGTGCGCGTGAAGAAGGTCGAATGCGGGTCGAGCGTCGAGAGCATGCCTTGAATGGCGGCTTGACTGGCTTTCTCATAGTCGATGTCGTCGGCATACTCGGTCGAAACCAGGTCGAGAGCTTCCCGGTAATCGTGTTCGATAACCGCGTCGGCGTCCGCGCTATTATTGCCCGCGACGATGGTCTGTTGCCGGGCGCGTTCCGCCATGACGCCGCCGATAATGGCGGCGACGCAGATGACGATGGCGGCGACAATGAAACCTAACCTCTTCTTCATGCCAACTCCAAAACGCTGCTCCAAACCTGATGTCAAAGACACTCACAAGAATTTTAACACAGCTGTCCGCATGCTGCCGAAACCGCGCGGGCGTCCACTAGCTTATGATATATTCGCGAATCGTAAATGGTGAATGGATCAAATCGGTTCGTCTCATCGCCATTTACCATTTACCATTTACCATTTGCCCTTAATACTAAAAAATTGATCATGTCCCTCAATCTCTCTCTCGTCATCCCGGCCTATAACGAAGCCGCGCGTTTGGGGAAAACTTTGCAGGCGGCTTACGAGTATTTGCACGCGCAAACCTCCGAGAGTGAAATCATCGTCGTTGACGACGGCTCCACCGATGAGACGGCGCGTATTGCCGAAGAAAGTTTCGCGCGCCTGTCCGGTCGCATCAACAGCCAAGTCATCCGCGTCGCGCCGAATCGCGGCAAAGGCCATGCCGTGCGCACCGGCCTGCTCGCCGCCCGCGCGCCCATCGCGCTCTTCTGCGACGCAGATTTGTCGACGCCGCTCACGGAGACGCCGAAACTCGTCGTGCCGATTCGCGCGGGCGAGTATGATCTCGTCTTCGGTTCGCGCGCTCTGGATCGCAGTCTCACCGGAGTGCATCAGCCGTGGCGGCGCGAACAAAGCGGGCGCGTCTTCAATTTCGTGATGCGTCTGGCGACGAAGTTGCCCTTCTGGGACACGCAGTGCGGCTTCAAAGCGTTTCGTCTGGACGTGTGCCGTCCCATCATCGAAGCCGGGAAGATCGACCGCTTCGGCTTCGACGTGGAACTGCTCTACGTGGCGCATCTGGCGGGACTGCGTTTGCACGAACGCGCCGTGCGTTGGAATGATGTTGCGGGGAGCACCGTCAGCTTCCTGAACGGGCTCGACGGCTTTATGGAGTTACGCGAACTGCGCCGGGAAGCGCGGCGCGGAACATACGACCATGCGGTAGAGGCCGCACGCGCCATCGCCCACAGCCCGCAGGGACGCGCGCCCATCTTCTCCGCCGTCGATGCCCCGCCCAGCGATGTCTCCCGCGAACTCGCCAGCGCCGCCCGCCGGATTTAGCAGCCGACAAAATATGCGGGCGCGATGCGCGTTCGGCGGCCCCCACCTTTCCTCAGAAACTTTTGCCCGACACCATCTGTATTCAGTTCTCGTTTCGATGCTGACCGGCGCGGCGCGACTGTTCCCGGAAGTCTTTACCGCGAACGCGAGCGCGCTCTTCGCCGTCTCTAACAGGTTCAAGCGATCACACAGGCAGCCGGTGCGAAAATTGCACAATCCAGTCACACACCGGCCAGTCACACACCGGCCAGCCACAAACCAGTTAAGGAGAAGATTCGCATGTTTCGCAAGCTTTTTCTCGCCCTCGCCGCAACCACTTTGTTCACCCTGAACGTTTCGGCGCAGACCCCGACCGTTGACGATATCGTTAACAAGCACGTCGCCGCAATGGGCGGCGTCGAGAAACTCAAAGCCGCCAAGTCGCTGCGCCTGACTGGCAAAATGACGGTCGGCCCCGGCATCGAAGCCCCGGTCGTTATCGAATTCAAACGCCCCGGCAGTACGCGCATGGAAATCACGTTGCAGGGCTTGACGCTGGTGCAAGCCTACGACGGCAAAACGGGCTGGATGATCAATCCGTTTCAGGGCAGCAAAACGCCGGAGGCGATGGGCGAAGACGAACTGAAGAGCGCCGCCGAAAACGCCGACTGGGAAGGCCCGCTCGTCAACTACAAAGAGAAGGGCAACAAAGTCGAACTCGTCGGCAAAGAGGCGGTCGAAGGCACGGACGCCTACAAATTGAAGGTCACGTTGAAGAACGGCGACGTGCGTTACATGTTCCTGGACGCCGACTCGTTTCTGAGTATCAAGGACGAAAGCAAACGCAGCATTCGCGGGACGGAGCAGGAGACGGAGAGCGCGAGCGGCGATTACAAAGAAGTGGATGGCCTCGTTTTCGCGCATTCAGTGGAAGTCGGCGCGAAGGGCAGTTCGCAAAAGCAAAAAATCACCGTCGATAAGATCGAGATCAACCCGGCCATCGAAGATGCGCGTTTCAAGATGCCGGAAGTGAAGAAGGCGGAGGGCAACGCGCCCGCCGTCAAACCGGAGAGCAACACGACCGAATCCAAACCGGCGGACAAGAAACCGACCGAAGTGAAACCGCCGCAATCCTGATCGGCGCCGGGTCGCGACAGCAAACGCCGAAACGAGTTTCCGCCTGAGTGGGGCGCGGGTGGTTGAACCCCGCCCGGCCCCACCGCCGCCGCCCCTCTGACTTTACAAACTCCGCTGAGAGGAAATATTCCGATGCTGACCCCTACGCTTCGCAAAGTTGTCCTGCGCCTTCCCCTCCTATTATTTTTGTTCGCCGCGGTTGCGCTGGCGTTGCCTGCCGCCGGCTTAGCGCAAACTCCGGCAGCCGCGCCCTCCGCCGAACCCCTCAAGGTTGACTCGGAAACTTTTTCCGGCCTCGACGCGCGCCCGATTGGTCCTGCCGTCATGAGCGGGCGCATCGCCGCGCTGGACGTGGTGGCGGAGAAAGGGCGTCTCAGTGTCTACGTCGGTTCGGCATCGGGCGGCGTCTGGAAAAGCGTCAACGGCGGAACGACCTTCAAGCCCGTCTTCGACAAGCACACGCAATCCATCGGCGCGGTGACGGTTGACCCGTCGAACCCGAAAACGATCTGGGTCGGGACGGGCGAATCGTGGGTGCGCAACAGCGTCTCGGTCGGCGACGGCGTCTATCGCTCGACGGATGGCGGCGACAACTGGGAACACCTCGGCCTCAAAGACACGGAGCGCATCGCGCGCATCATCGTGGATCGCAAAAACGGCAACACCGTCTATGCCTGCGGCACAGGGCATCTGTGGAACGCCAACGCCGAGCGCGGGGTCTTCAAAACCACCGACGGCGGCAAGACCTGGCAAAAGATTCTCTACGCCAACGAAGACACCGGCTGCGCGATGATGGACGCCGACCCGCAGGATTCCAACACGCTCTACGCCGCGATGTGGCAGTTTCGCCGCAAACCTTACACGTTCAATTCCGGCGGCCCGGCGAGCGGGTTGTTCAAGACGACGGATGGCGGCGCGACATGGAAGCGATTGACGAAGGGCTTGCCCGAAGGCGATCTCGGTCGCATCGCGGTGGCGGTCGCGTCTTCCAACAGTAAAATCGTTTACGCCGTGGTCGAGGCGAAGAAGAGCGCGCTGTTTCGTTCAGAAGACGCGGGCGAGACGTGGACGGAGATGAACAGCGGCGCAGGGATCACGGGTCGCCCGTTCTATTTCGCCAACATGTACGTCGATCCGAAAGACGAGAAGCGTGTCTATAAACCGTCGACGAATTTGAGCGTCAGCGACGACGGCGGCAAAACTTTCAGCGGCATCGCCGGCAGTGTCCACAGCGATTTCCACGCCATGTGGATCAACCCCGCCAACCCCGAACAAATTTACGTCGGCACGGACGGCGGACTTTACTCTTCGGAAGATCGCGGCAGCACTTGGCGTTTTTACGGTAATCTTCCGCTCTCGCAGTTCTATCATGTGAGCTACGACATGCGGCAGCCTTACAACGTCTACGGCGGATTGCAGGATAACAGCAGTTGGTACGGTCCTTCGCGGGGCGTGAGCGGCATCCAGAATCGCGATTGGCGGAGCGTTCTGGGAGGCGACGGCTTCTGGGCTTTTGAAGACCCCAGCGACCCCGATTACATCTACGCCGAATATCAGGGCGGCAACCTCGCGCGCATCAACCGCAAGACACTGGAGACGCGCACCATCAAACCGCTCGCCGCGGCGGGCGAGAAACTGCGCTTTAACTGGAACGCGCCCATCCACATCAGCCCGACCGAGAAAAGCACGATCTATTTCGGCTCGCAATTCCTCTTCCGCTCGCGCAATCACGGCGACTCTTGGGAGCGCATCTCGCCCGATCTCACCACGAACGATCCGGCCAAGCAGCAACAGGAAAAATCCGGTGGCCTCACCGTCGATAACTCCGACGCCGAAGCCCACACCACCATCTACACGATCAGCGAGTCGCCTTTGAACGCCGGGATCATCTGGGCCGGCACGGACGACGGCAACTTGCAGGTGACGCGCAACGGCGGCAAGAACTGGTCGAACGTCGTGGCGAACGTCGCCGGTCTGCCGAAAAATACCTGGGTCTCCACCGTCGAAGCCAGCCGCTTCGACGCCGCCACCGCTTACGCCACCTTCGACGGCCACGCCGGCGGCGACATGAACACCTACATCTACAAGACGAGTGACTACGGCAAGACATGGCAGCCGCTCATGACCACGGACATCAAAGGCTACGCACACGTCGTCAAGGAAGACACGGTCAATAAAGATTTGTTGTTCGTCGGCACGGAGTTCGGCTTGTTCATCTCAATTGACGGCGGGAGGCAGTGGGCGCAGTTCAAGGGCGGAAACATGCCTGCGGTCGCCGTGCGCGACATCGCCATCCATCCGCGTGAGTCCGATCTCATCTTAGCCACGCACGGACGAGGAATCTGGATCGTTGATGACATCACCCCTCTGCGCGCGCTCACGCCCGAAACGCTCGCGATGGACGCGACGTTCATCAACACGCGCCCGTCCGTCCTGAGCATCCCCGCCGGCGAGTTCGGCTTTAACGGCGACGCCGAATTTACGGGACGCTCCGCCAACGAGAACGCGCAGATCACTTACTACCAGAAGAAGCGCCACATCTTCGGCGATCTCAAATTCGAGATTTACGACGCGGCTGGCAATCTCGTCTCGACGATTCCGGGCGGCAAACGGCGCGGCCTCAATCGCGTCGAATGGTCGATGCGGATGAAGGCTCCGAAAGTGCCGCCCGCCGCCGGACTCGTGCCGAACTTCTTCGCGCTCGTCGGCCCGCGCGTCCTCGAAGGCGCGTATACCGTCAAGATGATCAAGAACAAAGAGACTTATACGACGCAATTGCAACTCGTCTCCGACCCGCGTTCGCGGCACACGAAGGAGGATCGCAAACTTCAGTTCGACACCGTGATGCGCCTCTACGACATGCTCGGCCAACTCACTTACATCACCGACAATATCACGGAGGCGCGTAACCAGGCGCGCGAACGCTCCGCCAAACTCGACGCGAATGACACAGCGCGCAAACAACTCGAAGACCTCGCCGCCGCGCTCGAAAGTGTCCGCGCCAAACTCGTCGCCACGCGCGAAGGCGGCGGCATCACCGGCGAAGAAAAGATACGCGAGAAGATGGGCGCACTCTACGGCGCGGTCAACGGTTACGAAGGCAAGCCTTCTCAATCGCAAATTGACCGCATCACGGCGCTCGGCAAAGAACTCGGCGAAGTCGTCGCACAGTTCGACGCGCTCGCCAAAAAAGAGTTGGTCGCGGCCAACGCCGCGCTTGAAGGAAAGCAACTCGCGCCCGTCGTATTAATGACGAAGGCCGATTGGGAGAAAAAGTAACTGGAAAAGAGATAACATAAATTTAAACTCCTCTTAACGGCAATGTAGAACCGCAAAGATAAGCTGTCCGCGCTATCCCGCTCGGGCGGGAACAGACAAGGGGTAACGAGATGGCTGCGTGAAGGTAGACCGGAAGACCACGCGGCCTTTTCTCGTGCTCACCGTTCGGAGCGAACGATCCCGCCACTTCTGTTTGAAAGTTAAACACCACTCGTCTATATTCATCGTGCTTGCTTTGCCTTTATCCCCTGGCCGTCTGCGAAATTGAAAGCGGCATTGAGAGGCGTCTATGACAGCACGACTCAACGTCAACATCGATCACGTTGCGACCATCCGGCAGGCACGGCGTGCGCCCGAACCGAGCCTCGTCGCCGCCGCGATGATCTGCGAGGGGGCCGGAGCCGACGGCATCACCATCCACCTGCGCGCCGACCGCCGTCATATCCAGGACGCCGACCTCTCGACGCTCCGCCAAGCCGTCACGACCTACCTCAACGTCGAGATGAACGCCTCCGACGAGATGATCGGTATCGCGCTCGACGCGAGGCCCGACGCCGTCACGCTCGTCCCCGAAACACCGGACGAGATCACGACCGAAGGCGGCTTAGACGTGCGCGCACAACTCGACACCGTGCGCGGCTGCGTCGAACGCCTGCGCGAGGGGGGACTCTTCGCCAGCCTCTTCGTTGACCCCGACGGCGAACAGATCACGGCGGCGCACGAGGCGGGCGCGCAGCAAGTGGAACTCTGCACCGCGCTCTATGCGGAAGCGACACTCGGAGCGCGCGGCGTGCATGCGGAAGGGGCGGCGCGCGCGGCGCACGAACTCCAGCGGCTGCATGAAGCCGCCGCCCTCGCCGCGCAATACGGCCTGAGAGTCGCCGCCGGGCACGGCCTCACCTATCGCAACGTTGCCGCCGTCGCGCGCATTTTGGAGATCACCGAATTCAACATCGGCCACAACATCATCTCCCGCGCCATCTTCACCGGACTCGAAAGCGCCGTGCGCGAGATGCGCGAAGAGATCAAACAAAGCACGCTCTAAAACCAATTCAGCACAAAGGCCGGGAAGTTGACGCATCAACTTCCCGGCCTTTGTGCTGAAACGAAAAATGTCGGAGAGTGATCAAATCAAAGAGCGGCTCCCGCTCCGCTCCCCGACTTGTTCTCTCCGGCGTTGTCTCCGGCCAGGCATCACTGCCCGCCCGAAACTCAACAAATAATTATTCCCACCGCAATTATCTGTGCGGGGCCGCTCACTGCGCGTTGCCCGCCGCGCCGCGTCCAGTCTGCTGCTGCAACTCGTCGATCCGCTTCGACGCCTCGGCCTTCGTCAAGTTCTCGTCAAATTCTTCTCTGGCTTCTTCGGAGAGCGTCTTCAAGTATGAACGCTGCGCGCCGGTCATCGGCTCATCGCCTGTCGTCCAATCGTCAGGGTTCTTGATGGTGTTGCTCTCGTTCGCCTGTTCCTGCGTTTGCTTGTCCGTCACTGTTGATTTTCCCCCTTCGGTACGTAGTTTGAAGTTTTATCGAATCACGGATGTCGATGGGCGGGCATCCGCTTTAACTTGCCAGCAAGTCTTGCTCGGCCTTCGGCGGCGCGAGGCCGAGATGCTTATAAGCGGCGCGCGTGGCGACCCGCCCGCGCGGCGTGCGATTGAGAAAGCCGATCTGGATCAGGTAAGGCTCGATGATCTCTTCGATTGATTCGCGCTCCTCGCTGATCGAGGCGGCAATCGTGCCGATGCCGACCGGCCCGCCATCGAACTTCTCGATGATCGCCGTCAGGATTTTGCGGTCCACTTCGTCCAGACCGAACTTGTCAACTTCCATCTCGTCGAGCGCGCGTTGCGAGATGGCCTGTGTAATGCGCCCGTCGCCGATGACCTGCGCGTAATCGCGCACCCGGCGAAGCAAACGATTGGCGATGCGCGGCGTCCCGCGTGCCCGCCGCGCGATCTCCCGTGCGCCCGTCCCCTCAATTTCTACGTTTAGGATTTCCGCCGAGCGATGGACGATGATCTCAAGCTCTTTCTGCGCATAGAAATCGAGATGGAAGACGATGCCGAAGCGACCGCGAAGCGGCGCGGTGATGAGACCGGCGCGCGTCGTTGCCCCGACTAAGGTGAACTTCGGCAAGTCCAGTTTGATCGAGCGCGCCGCCGTGCCCTGCCCGATCATGATGTCGAGTTGGTAATCTTCCATCGCCGGGTAGAGCACCTCTTCGATCTGCGGGCGGAGACGATGAATCTCGTCTATGAAAAGGACTTCGCCTTCCTGCAAGTTGGTCAAGACCGCCGCGAGATCGCCGCCGCGTTCGATTGACGGCGCGCTGACACACTTCAAAGGCGCGTTCATCTCCCCCGCGATGATCTGCGAGAGCGTCGTTTTGCCGAGTCCCGGCGGGCCGAAAAAGAGGACGTGATCCAAAGCCTCGCGGCGGGCCTGTGCGGCGCGCAAAAAGATTTTCAGATTGGTCGTGATCTTGTTCTGGCCGATGTACTCGTCGAGCGAG
>JBPCIP010000232.1:0-14627 GCA_051006195.1 Pyrinomonadaceae bacterium | reverse complement strand
GCTTTAGCCGAATGTCCAGAAAAAAGCACTTCCCTATTGCTTGAGCTAAAACTGAAGCAGGAGAATTGATGTGTGCTTTGGCTCAAGCCACCAGCCTTATTTGATCAACCCACTAGCTAAAGCTAGTGGCAATTTATAAATGTCAACACAACCTAGAAAAGTGTTTATCGTGCGAGTCGTTGTTCGATGCGCGGCAGGCTGGCGAGCACTGTCTCGCCGACGATCTGCAAACTGCGCGGTGAAATTTTATCGAGCGTATCTTCCGCCGTGTGCCAGTATTTGTAGCTGCCCAGTTGGATCAAATCAACGACCGGAATTTCCGCTTGCAGAAACGGAATGTGATCGTCCTCCACGCTCTGTTCCGTGTCGGGAAACTGCGCCGCGTAACCGAGGCCGCGCGCCGTCGCCCAAATGATGTCAACCAGCCACGGCGTGCTCAGAGATTCGCGCGGGAGCGACAGGTTGGTGTAACCGATCATGTCGAGCAGGATCAACGCGCGCACACGTTTCGTTTCGCCGTGCGCCGCGAGTTGCTCCACATAGCGACGGCTGCCGTAGGTGTTATCCGGCGCGTCATCGGTTGAACAATCATCCCAATTGCGACACACGGCTTCTTCACCGTCGAAGAAAACGAATTGATAAGTGAAACGCGGCTTGCGCCCGCTCGCCGCCAGGGAGCGGGCGATCTCGATGAGCGCGCCGGTCGAAGAACCGGCGTCGTTTGCGCCGACGAAACGAAACTCTTTGAAGAATTTCGTGTCGTAATGGCTGGAGATGATGATCACGTCCGGCGCTTCGCCCGCGAGTTCCGCCGTCAGATTAACCATCTCACGCGCCCCGGCAGGAGTTTTCGCCGTGAACTGATCGGTCGTGACTTTCAGGTTCGCCGCTCGCAGTTCGGCCACGATATATTCACGCGTGCGGGCGAGTTCGGCGGAGCCGGAGGGACGCGGCCCCATCTCCACCATCTTGCGTACATGCGCGAAGGCGCGTTCGCCGTCGTAGGTTGGATGCGCCGGAATGGTTGGCGCGGCGACGGCGGGCGACGAGCTTTTTTGCGCGTTGTAGTCGCCGTTCGACGACGTGGGCGAACAAGCGTTGAAGCTGAGCGGGAGCAGAAATAATAAGGCGAAGGTGAAATTCAGCCGGATTGGAGAAATTTCGCTACGCGGCTCAATCGGAGATGGCATCATCTGATTCATCTTGAGAGGGCGACAAATGCGCCGGCAACTGCGGCGCGCGTCGGACACATGCCAGACAAGTTCTTACGACGAAGGATGTTCGGTTGCGGAACTTTTCTTTTCGCCCGCGACATGTTCAGTGGGGCGACGCGCTTCGCGTTCGCGACGAGCGCGGGCGCGCCCGAATCCCACGATCAAGTCAACCCCTTTCTCGAAGAACGAGCGAGGCACATCCGTGATGGCCTTGAACGTTTGTGAGGCGACGATGGCTTCGAGTTCAACCAGCATGGTGAGTTTCTGCTGCAAGGGCATCTCGCGAAATTCCGCGCGGAAGTCTTGCTTGATCTCTTCCGCCGTCTCCTGCCGCTCCGTGACCGGAACGGATTGGAGCACGAGGTCGCCCCCGCGCTCGATTTTCGCCTGACAGGCGAGCCGTTCGCCAGCGGCGAGGCGTTCGGGACTGAGCCGCTCGCGCTCGGCATTGGTCAGAGACGAAAGCAGCGTCGCGCCTTCTTTAACAACGACCGCGCACGTATCGCACTCGCCGCGCCCCTCGCACTCCGCGGGCAGACGCAAGCCCAGTCGCTTCGCCGCGTCCCACAGATACGTCCCTTCAGCCACCACGCCCTGTCGGCCTTCCGGCACAAACTCAACGTTCACCCTCGTCGGCATACCCCACTCGGTTCTCATCGGTCTCAGGTTCAATTTTCCACGGGAGACAATTTGAAAACTACACTAACGAAAGGCAAATGTAAAAAGGTGGGAATAAGGTAAGCAGCAAAAGCGAAGACCGAAAACTCAATTTTTCCAATCTGCACTTTTGCTTTTTTTAACTGTGCCCTGTCGCCTGGTCAACTCGTACTCGGCGCGCTGGCGAATCTCACGCGGGGTTCGGCGGCGGAGTCCTCTTTCTTCTGTTTGCCGTGTGAGGCGCGAGTGCAGTCGGAGCAGACGCCGAACATGCGCAGCGTGTGATGCGTCGCCTCGAAGCCGTGCCGTGAGGCCACGGCCTCCTGGAGGGCTTCGAGTTCTGCGGAGAAGAATTCGACGGTTTTGCCGCACTCGATGCAGATCAGGTGATCGTGATGCGGGTGGTTATAGTTGTGTTCATAGCGCGTGCGCCCGTCGCCGAAGCGCACCTCGCGCGCCAGTCCCGCCTCGGTCAACAGCTTGAGCGTGCGATAGACGGTGGTTTGCCCGATCTCCGGGTCTTCCTTCTGCACGAGCCGGTAGAGGTCTTCGCTCGACAAATGCTCTTCGGTGCGCAGGAAAACATCGAGAATGAGATCGCGCTGCGCCGTGCGTTTGAGACCCGCGCGCTGGATGTGGCGATGAAAAACTTGTTGCTCTTCAGTCATAACCTTCTTTCGCGGTTCGGCTGAAACTCGATCCGTGATTGATGACACGCGGGCATTTTAGCACTAGCACAGGCGGTGTGTGAAGAAGTTGGTTGAGATACCGCGTCCATGCTATCTTCTGCGCCTGGCGCCGGGGTGGCGGAATGGCAGACGCGACGGACTTAAAATCCGTTGGCCGTAAGGCCGTGAGGGTTCGAGTCCCTCCCTCGGCACCAACTCATACAGTTGCTTCTGGTCTGATTGCCGCTTCCACACTGAATGGAAGCAGAAAGGGTATGGCCGGATACCCATGCTCAAACTAACTTCTAGCCCGGTTAGACTCTCACATTACTCGACCGCTTAAGCATGATTAACTGTCCGGATTGTGACTCAGAGATTCCCTATACTGAAGAGAAGTGTCCGACATGTGGATTTCATGCTGGACCTCCTAACGTTAGAGCCGCAAATAGAGTAGAAGAGATACAGGCTCTGGAAGAAAGATACCAGGAAGCGTTTGAAACAGCTAAAAATGACGGTCATTTATCGATCCTTGAGGAATTTGACGAAGCCCTCAAGAAGACTTCCGCCGTCATCAATGTAGACCTGACTTTCTTCACTTTTTTACTACGAGTGCAATAAACTTATATACTACCTACGAGCGCGGCGTAGCAGGGCAAATGCGAAAACCTGCCCCGTCGGAATTCGATAAAGACCGGCGAGGAGTAGGAGGCACCGTATTCGGCAGTTATGCGGATGAAATAAGATATGCGGCCTTATCGCTGGACGGTTCCGGGCCGCACTCTTATGGCCCCTATGCGATGAAATTCAGGGACATTGCGATCAGAAGCAGGGCCACGACGATGGAAATCAATAGTTATGATTTTGTGCGAAAATACGACCTGAAGCCCGGCAATAGACCCCCGCCCGGTCGCATCGCGTCCTGGGATAACAGACACAAGCTGGCCGTCGCCAAACTAGCGGAGCATCTTACGCCCCAGATAATAGAAACGGACTTCCCCTCGCTTTTATTATCCAGCGCGGGCAATCGTGCGACAGACGACTTTATCGAAGTGCATATCTACGGGACTTTCGACCTCAACGCCATCGAATCGGTTAAAGGGATTTCAACGAGCGGCTCAAGAGATGAACGAGATTTACTGCGGATGGTTAAGCAGCATCTCAGCAACGCCGGCAAAGCGTGGATAGAAGGATGATTCAGCAGGCTTTCATTTCAGGACAAATCGGCAAGGTCATTTATACGGAAGATGACCGGCACTTCCTCCTGACCGTAGAGCATCTGGAGAAGCCGGTTGAGTGCCGCCCGATGGATTTATCCATGTTCTTCAATTACGGCGCGGAATTCACCACACTCTCCGGCGCACAACTTGATCTGGCCCAGCTTAAGGCTCAACTCATCGCCCGGCGACAGGCGTATCGCGCCTTGACGCTGACCATTAGCGGGCTGGATGCGGAACTGGATCACGAGTGTCGGAGAGCGGCAATAGAGACGGCGGAAAGTCTTCTCAGAGACGGGCCGACGCATCAGTTTGTCAGAGCCAGAATGCTGGCGCGGCCTTTACCCGCAGAAGCGGACATAGAGATTGCGAGGGACATCGCCATCCGATCCGATGCCACTTCCGTCGGCCTTCTTTACCAGCATCTGCTTGACTCGGAGCAGGCGATCTCTCTCGTTTATGAAACCTGGCTGGAAGCGGCTCCCGGCTATTTTGCATCTCCTGAGGAACAAGCTGAAAGTGAAAGTATGCTGCTCGATCTCGGCGTCTTCGCCGAGATCGCGTTAGCCTTGACGAGAGGCGATGTCACGGCGCTTAGCTCGATCATCATAACTTACGGTCGGCGACCTGAGATAAATAGTAAGTCGAGACAGGGCGCACTCATCCTCAACGACCTGCGAACACGTCTAGCGGCTAAATGGGGCATGTCCAAAATCCAAAGCGGAGGTAATAAGAGGGGGCGGGGGGCAGGCGTTGAACCGGAGCGTATTGCGGAGGGCGACGATCCGGTTCATGGAATTCTGGCTGAATTTAGGCACAGGAGGGAGCATCCCAGATCGAGAACACTCCGCGCGGACGAGGCCAAAGAAAAGGTTGACCACCAGATCGAGGCCATCCGCAAACATATCCGGCGGGGCAACATCAACCGTGCCGGTACATTCCTGCGCGACCTGATTAACTTTCACGTCGAGCACAGCAAGCGAGAGCATCTGGGGATGAGCCTGTGTGCGCTGGCTAAAGTCGCGATTGATACGAGCGCCTTCGAGCTGGCTGAAAAAATGGTTCACTATGCTCTAATGCTCGGCATTGACGACATTGTTATATCAACCACTCAAGCTCAGACGTTCAAAGCGATGGGTCGTTTTGATGAAGCGTTGGCAGTTTATCAGGAAACGATGACGCGCTTTTCCAGCAATAGGATTGTACGTACAGGCTATGCCAGCGTGCTGATGTTGATGAATAGATTTTCAGATGTTCGTGCCCTCTTGTCCGAGACACCCCTCTCATCAAAGGATGATTGGATCGACTATCACATCATTGCCATGTCTTTCTTGAAGAGTGGCAATATAGACGAAGCAATTCGACGTTTTGCTCATGGGCTGGAGAATAATCCGTGGCTCACGAACAAGAATCACTTTGCGACTGCGCTGGCATTGGCAAACATTAAAAAGAAGCAATATGCTGAAGTCTTAGAAGCACTGCCCACGAATGTAATCGGTTTAGATATTTTCCAGAGACAGACCCGATTGGCCTTAATCGGTCACTCCCAGGCCGCATTAGGTAGAAAAGAAGAAGCTGTTCAAACACTTGCTGAACTTGAGCAGGCGGTCAACCCACGCATTATTAATCTCAAGGAAGCGATTGCCCGCCGCTACGAGCTTACACGCCAAGACAGGACGACTCTCTCGCCTGCTGAACAGGTTGCGCTTGAAACTGTGATTGATGATGAGGAGTTCTTTCTCGCGATGGCGGCTTGATTATTTCTCCCGCGACCGATAGTTCGCTCTGCGCTGACGATCTCCGGGGCGTAATGTGGCAGTCTCCGAGCTAATAAGTTACGCAACCTTCGAGTCCCTCCCTCGGCATCCCCTCTTTCATGTTCCCTTCTCGCCGCTGCATCCAGCGATCACTCTCTGAAGTTTAGGCTTTTTCCGGCGGCCACACGTCAACCGCGATGGCTTCCGCGTAATGCACGAGCGGCTCGCCCTGTGGTTTCGGCAGGAAGTCCGACTCAATGATGTTGGAGCGGTGCGAGATGAGGGTGGCCTGTCGCAGCGGCCACGGCTGGTGATGAATGCGTGCGCGGTAGATGCTCTCGCCCGATGCCGAATACAGACAATAACGCTCGGTCAGGAAGTGCTCCAGCGTGCCCGGCACGGCCTCCGGCAATTCTTTGCCGATCTTCCACGTCGCGTTGAAATCGGCGGGGCGCGCGGCATCCGTGCGGCGCAGTGCGTAATGGATGGTGTCTGTTTCTTGTCTGAGGTCGATGCTTGAGTTGAAGTAGGGCAGGAAATAAAAGGTGCGCGCACCGAGGACGGTCATGCTGCTGTTCGTGTTGAGCGAAAAGAACCAGACGCCGGGCACGCCGTCGTAGAGCACGTAGGTGCGCACGTTCAACTCGTGGAACTCGCTCAGGTAAGGGACGGGCGGCGCAAAACTGAGCCGCACGCCCCACATGCTAAACGGCGTGACGCCGAGCCACGCCTCGCCGTCGAACGTGTCAATCATGAGTCGTTCCGGGACAAAGGGGCGCAGGCTCTCCGGCGTCACCGGCCAGTGCATAAAAAGCAACTTGCCCCAGTGGTGCTCCATCAGCGGCATCCCTTCGGGACGCCGGCGGGGCGACTCACGGTCGATGCCGTCAATGATCACTTTCTGACGCTTGATCGTCCTCTTCGCGCCTGCCTTCGCCGCGCCCGCGTTATTGCCACCGGCGCTTTTGCGGTTTGTGCTCTTACGGCTCTTACTGCCGGCGCTCGCACTTGCTTTACGGCTCGCGCTTTTTTTGGCCGCAGCTTTTTTTGTGCCGCCCGTCGTCTTCTTCGCGCGGCCCGTTTTTTTATCGTCGCCGGGTTGCTCGTTGTCCTGCGCGTTAGCTTTGGTCATCTCGGTTTCTTCACCTACTTGTGAGTCATTTAAGGTTGAACAAAATCATGTCAGCTTCATGCCATGACAACTGAATGCAACGCAGTTAAAAGCTCATCGCCCGATAACCGCGTTCTTCCTCCCGCTTGACCTTTTACGCGCGTCATCCCTAAAATTCACGTCAGTTCACTTAACGCCCCCGCTCATCATCGAAGCAAATATCAAAGCAGGAGAGATTTCTATGCCAGCCAAAGTTAACACCGGCACTCAGGACACGCTCTATAATTTGTTGAGTATCATCTATCATGCGCTGCATGGCGCGGAGAGTTACGAGAAGTATATTAGCGACGCTGAACAAAACGGCGATCATGAACTCGCCCAGTTCTTCCGCGAGGTGCGCGACGTGAACACGCAGCGCGCCGAACGCGGCAAACAACTGCTCGCGACGCGCCTCGGACAAGAACAAACATAGGAACGCTTCGCGTCAGGATTTCCGATAGCACTCATCTCAAACTAACACGAAGCCGTGACCGCAACGCGGGAGTCTTGACTTTGAAACTCCCGCGTTGCGGCCACGGCTTCGCAATGTTCACCTCGCGATACCTTTAACGACCTCTTAATACTTCGGCACTGACGAATCGACTTCGTTCGACCAGGCCGTGAGGCCGCCCTTCAGATTAACGAGTCGCCCCGCGTAGCCCGCCCGCTGCAACGCCTCGATGGCTTTGGCGCTGCGCCCGCCCAGTTTGCAATGCACCACCGTCTCGCGGTTTTGGTCGATCTCGCCCATGCGATTCACCACCTGGCCGAGCGGGATCAGCGTCGATTGCTCCAGGCGCGCAACCTGATATTCGTTCGGTTCGCGCACGTCGATGATCTGTAGGTCGTCGCCCCGGTCCAGGCGCGCTTTCAACTCCATCGCTGTGATCTCTTCCATCTGTTGCTTGTCCTCCTCGTGCAAGGCAAATTAGTGCCGGATCGCTCAAGACAAAGTGCGCTTTGAGAAGTACCAGTCCGTCACGTCGTACTCGGATTGCATACGCTGCTCGGCATCGGCGATGGTTTGCGGCGGCGGCACGATGACCTGATCGCCCGGTTGCCAGTTGGCGGGCGTGGAGCAGGCGTTGGTGTCGGCGGTTTGCAGCCCGTCGATGGCGCGCAAAATTTCGTCGATGTTACGCCCCAAACTCATCGGATAGTAAATGAGAGCGCGGATGATGCCTTTGTCGTCGATGACGAAGACGGCGCGCACGGTGGCCGTCTCCGATGCCGCCGGATGAATTAGCCCGTACTTCTGCGCGACTTTGGTGTCGAGGTCGGCGATGACCGGAAAGCCGATCTTCACGTCAAAGTGCGACTCGATGTTTCTGATCCACGCGATGTGCGCGGGAACGGAATCGACGGAGAGTCCGACAAGTTGCACCCCGCGCTTCTTAAAATCTTCGGCGCGGCGCGCGAACTCGATGAACTCGGTGGAACAGACCGGCGTGAAGTCCGCCGGGTGCGAAAACAGCACGACCCAACCCCCTTTGTAGTCCGCGAGTTTCAACATGCCTTGCGTGGATTTCGCTTCAAAGTCGGGGGCCGGTTCGTTGATGCGCGGAAGCGAGACGGAGGTCGCTTCGGTCGCCGTTGCTGGTGTGCTCATAACAGTTCTCCTCTTTCAGTCGTCAATGTCGATAAGAGCGGAAGTTTCGCCACAAGCGAAGCGGCTTGTGAACGATTAGCAAGTTGATGAGAATTCATATCCAACCCTCAGTACTCACCCGCGAAAATATAAATTAGACGATGCCTTGTATATCACAAAATTTGCCTGTTGACTCGTGCTAAAATCCGCCTCATACGATATGGTGCAAAATGCACAGGCACTCACGCACTTCGTTGACGCATCGCTCGCAACGACGGGCATGAGTCTGTTCGTTTCTTGGTGAAAGCCACAAAAATGCGGGAGTTTTTCAGCTATAGAGACAGCAAACGGCAATGGCACGCTCATTGCTAAACTAACAGACGATGGTGGCTCGCCGGAACGTTGAAAGGGATTTGAGGGTAGCCGCGAGCGGCCTTTTCGAGAGGGAGTAGAAACAAATGAAAATCAATAAAAACCTGGCGCAACGCGCTCTGAGTTTCATCGCAATCCTGGCTATTGTCGCCGGCACAGTGCTCCCGGCTTCAGCACAGCGGAGGCGGACACGCCCGCGCATCAAGAGATCGACGGCCACGCGCAGAGTCACGCCTGTCGTGAGGTCTTACACCTTGAATGCCGATCAAACGATCCGCGTGCGCATGGACAACGAACTTAATTCCAAGACCGCCCGCATCGGGGATCGTTTTTCCACCACGACCGTCGATCCGGTTTACGCCGACGGCGTCGAAGTGATACCGGCGGGCAGTAAGGTCTGGGGTCGTGTGCGGACGGTGAAGCGTGCGGAGCGACGCACTCCGGGGAACATCTCCGTGGGTTTCAACTCCGTGGAGTTGCCCAACCGTGCCACCTATGCCATCAACGGTTCCTTGACCAATTTGGACACGAGCAGCGACAACGCCAACACGGACAACGAGAGTACCGTGGAAGGCAGGTCGAATCAGAAACGCGACGTGGTCTTCATCGGCGGCGGCGCGGCGACCGGCGCGCTCATCGGCGCGATTGCCGGAGGCGGCAAGGGCGCAGGCATCGGCGCGATTATCGGCGGCGGCCTGGGCACGGTCGGCAGAGTGTTCGAGAAGGAGCAACAGGCGGTCGTGAAGTCGGGCACGGAGTTCGGCGTGGCGCTGAACCAGCGGGTGAGTTTGCCTGAGTACCGCACGCGCTAACTTCTCACGGAATCGACACCCTTACGGGCTGTCGGTGCGGAGGAAGCCCGTCGGCGAAGGGGAGAGCGCAGGCGGGCTTCCAATGAAACTTGGGACAGAGTGGCTAACAACTCCCGCGAGTCTGGGAAAATTCAACGAGTTCGGTCGCCCCGGTTATTACGTAAGTGAGCGACCGCACAAGAGAGACCCGTTGCGAAGGGGAGAGCGCAATGGGTCTCTCTTTATTATTTCACACATGGCGCTATCCGTTTTGATTACTTGCCGACAACTTTTCAATGCGTTGATAAAGCAACTTTCCCGCGACAATCGTTGCCGCCGCCGCGCCGCGCATCGTCCAATTGTCGAACGGCGTGTTGCGGCTCTTTGATTTTGACTGCGAGGCTTTGAAAGTCCATTCGAGAGCGGGGTCGAGGATGGTCACGTCGCCCCATGCGCCGACTTTCAGCGTGCCGCGCTCCGAGAGATTGAAAATCTTCGCCGGATTCACCGAGCACAATTCGACGAGGCGTTCGAGACTGATCACGCCTTGATGAATCAGGCGGTCGAAGGCGAGGCCGATGGCCGTCTCCAGCCCCGTGATGCCGAACGGCGCTTGATCGTATTCGAGAGATTTCTCGTCGGCGTGGTGCGGCGCATGGTCGGTGGCGATGGCGTCAATCGTTCCGTCGCTGAGAGCCGCGAGGATGGCTTCCAGATGATCGCGGCTGCGCAAGGGCGGGCACATCTTCGTGTTCGTGTCGTAGTCTTTCACCGCCTCATCTTCGAGCGTCCAGTGATGCGGCGTCACTTCGCACGTCACGGGCAGGCCGCGCTCCTTCGCGCGCCGCACCGCTTCGAGCGCGCCGCGCGTCGAGACGTGCGCGAGATGCACGCGCGCTCCCGTCAACTCCGCGAGCGCGACATCACGCATCGCATCCATCTCTTCGGCGAGCGCCGGATGCCCGCGCAAACCGAGACGTAGCGACCAGTTCCCTTCATGCATCACGCCGCCCGCCGTCAGACTTCGATCCTCGCAGTGGTCAACTACGGGCAGATCAAACCCGCGCGCGTATTCCATCGCGCGTCGCATCACGCCGGCAGACGGCACTGGCCATCCGTCATCCGAGACGGCGACGATGCCAGCGCGCTTCATCTCGCCCATCTCCGCGAGTTCCGCTCCCGACGAATTTTTCGTGATCGCGCCGATAGGAAACACGTTCGCCTTCCCCGCACGCTCCGCCTGCTCGATGATGAAACGCGTCACTGCCGGATTATCATTGACCGGATCGGTGTTCGGCATCGCGCACACACTGGTCCAACCGCCCGCGATGGCCGCCGCCGCTCCTGTCTCAATGGTTTCCTTATATTCCTGTCCCGGCTCGCGCAGGTGCGCGTGCAAGTCTATGAAACCGGGCGCGACGATCAACCCGGTCGCATCGAAAACTTCCGCGCCTTCCGGCACGCCGTCGCCGTGAGCCGACAACGCCGCGACGCGCCCGTTCTCAATCAACAAATTCTTCCCGCCGTTGATGCCCTGCGTGGGGTCGATCAGATAGCCATTAGCGATAAGCAGTTTCATGAATGGTGTTAGTTGTCAGTCATCAGCGAATAACGAACTTCTATGTCGTTCCAGTCCCAAACGATCAAGTCCCGCAGTGACGTTTGGGAATAGCCGGAGCGACCTATCGCCGGGCAGGGATTTGAGTCCCGAACGGACGCTTGAAAAGTCGGGTCAATCGTCGCTCCCTGACCGCGCCGATGCCAGCATCTCTGCGAATTCCTGCTCGCTCAATATCTTCAAACCAAGTGACTGCGCTTTATCCAATTTCGATCCGGCATCTGCGCCCGCGAGGACATAATCGGTCTTTTTACTAACCGATGAGGTCACGCGACCGCCGCGCGCTTCGATCATCGCGCCGGCTTCGTCGCGCGTCAGCGTCTCCAGCTTGCCGGTCAGGACGAAGAGTTTACCCGCGAACGCCGCATCTTGCAGATGACCGGTCGCGCCCGCTTCCAACTCCGTCCGCACGCCCGCCGCGCGCAGGCGTTCGCAGAGCGCGCGATTGCCCTCGTCTGCAAACCAATCATGCACGCTCTCCGCAACTGTCAGGCCGATCTCCGGGACGGCGTCGAGCGCCTCGATGCTGGCCGCGCCGAACGCCTCAAGCGTGCGGAAGCGGCGCGCGAGAATGGCGGCGGTGCGCTCGCCGACGTGGCGCAGGCCGAGGCCGAAGAGGAGTTGCGGCAGATCGCGCGTCTTGCTCGCTTCGATTTGCGCCAGGAGATTGGACGCGGATTTTTCCGCCCTGCGTTCGAGCGCGGCCACCTCTTCCAACGTCAGACCGTACAATCCGGCCACGTCGCTGATCATCTTGAGTTGCACGAACTGGTCGGCGAGCGCGTCGCCCAGGCCTTCGATCCGCATGGCGCGGCGCGAGGCGAAATGCAGCAAACGTGCCTTGAGTTGCGCGGGGCAATCCGCCGCCACACAGCGCGCGACCACTTCGCCTTCAGGCCGCGACACGACGCCGCCGCACACGGGACACTGCTCCGGCATCGCGAAAGGCTTCTCGCTTCCCGTCCGGCGCGATTCCACCACTTTGAGCACTTTCGGGATCACGTCACCGCTCTTTTCGATGAGCACCCAATCGCCGATGCGCACGTCGAGCCGTTTGATCTCGTCTTCGTTATGCAGCGTCGCGCGGGCGACGGTGCTGCCCGCCACCACCACCGGCTCAAGATGCGCGACGGGCGTGAGCGCGCCCGTGCGCCCGACCTGCACGCCGATGTCATGAACCTGCGTCGTCGCCTGTCGCGCCGGGTATTTGTAAGCGATAGCCCAACGCGGCGACTTCGCCGTCGCACCGAATTCATCTTGCAGCGCGGTGGAATTAACTTTGACGACGACGCCGTCAATTTCATATTCCAACTCGTCGCGCCGGGCTTCCATGCGATTGCAAAATTCGATCACTTCTTCTATCGAAGGGCATAGCTCGCGATGGCTGACGAGAAAGCCCGCCCGCGCGAGCCACTCCAAACCCTCCCAGTGCGTATCGAAGGGTTTACGGTCGCCGCTGATGACATCGTAAGCGAAGAGGGCGAGACGGCGGGCGGCGACGATCTTCGGATCGAGTTGACGGATGGTTCCGGCGGCGGCGTTGCGCGGATTGGCGAAGCGCGGTTCTTGCGCCGTTTCGCGCTCGGCGTTGATGCGCTGGAAGACTTTGCGCGCGAGATACGCTTCGCCGCGCACCTCAAGGCCAGCCGCGCCGCTCTCATCTTTTAAGCGAAGCGGGATGCTGCGAATCGTGCGGACATTCTGCGTCACATCTTCGCCGCGCCGCCCGTCGCCGCGCGTCACGCCGCGCACGAGCACGCCCGCTTCGTAATGCAGCGAGATCGAGAGGCCGTCGATCTTCAACTCCGCGACGTATTCGACCAGACGGCCACCGGCGAGACGTTTGACGCGCTCATCGAAAGCGCGCAAATCTTCGAGATTGTAACTGTTGTCGAGCGAGAGCATCGGGCGGCGATGCACATACTCCTCGAAGCCTGCGGCGGGGCGACCGCCGACGCGCTGCGTCGGGCTGTCGGGCGCGGCGAGTTCCGGGTGCTCCGCTTCCAAGGCTTGCAGGCGCGCGAGCAGCGCGTCGTAATCGGCGTCGGAGATTTCCGGGTTGTCTAGTACGTAGTAAAGCTCTTCGTGATGGCGTATCTCATCACGCAGTTCCGTGATCTGTTTTTCGATGCTTTTGGATTTTGTCGGCAAGGCTCAGACGCCACTCAGGAATTTTTGCTGTTAGCTTACGCGCTCATCATAAGTTCAACTGCCGGAGCGGCGCAACCAGACCGATAACCGCTTGGTTGATTGATAGGTTTGGGAAATAGAAAGTCGTTGCGACCGCGATGGCTACTATCAAGAATAAAAACACCCGTGAACTTCAGGTTCGCGGGTGTGAAAATCTTCCGGACTTATGGATTGGTATTTCTGATAGGTAGCGTTCACTCCTTATTCGGGCGCTGACCGATAATCGGCACTTGCCATCGGTTATATGCCGTCCCATCCGTCGCAGGGATTGACATAAAATTGAGGGCAGCCCATGTAGTAGCCATAATCGTCGTAGCAGTAATCGTCAAGAGTCCATACCTTCCCGCAGGTGCCCATGCTGGAACAGGGCGCTGATTCAACCCAGTTAGCCGGCCCGCACATGCAGTTGTATCCGTTCGGCACTTCTCTCAAGTGGGAACATGAAGTGCCCGGACAACACACATCCGGCGATGTTGTTCCAGCCACAGTCGAATCAGTCAACTTCAACGTCCCAAAAAAACTTGCCGGTAAATAACTTACCGGCAAGAAAGAGAATGAGGATTGGCGGAACGTATCGGGAGGTCGGATTAACTGGCGGTAAACAGCCGTCGCCTCAGCCGCGTTTTCCCTCCGCCCCTTTTCACAGGAGTTTTGAGAAACTTTCTTATTGGGGACAGGCACACCGCCGGTAGTCCAGAAACCTGTGCCGTCGCCAAATCGGAGGGAGTTGAAGATAAGCACTACCTTTTTCGGATCAGCCTGCCCGGAACGAGCTTTATACCCTCGCCATCCCTTAACTGACCGTTCGGGAAGTTTGAAGACGTAGCTTTCTCCGGGATTGATGGACACATCTTCGGGCGTCGGACGCTTATCCGGGTCTACCAACCCCCAATTGCCATATCTTAAAGAGAAGCCGGTGGGGTTTCCGTTCTCACTTCTCACCTCCGGTAGAACCACAGCAAAATTCAAATAGTAAATTGGCTTATCTCCCGTGTTCCTGATCTCGATCTCCAGATCATCCAACCATTTCTTGTTGTGGAGATTTTTCACCTTGGCCTTGATCGGCAGGTGAGCGGGTACTTTATCTTCGAGTTCCCTTTCCGATGCGGAGCCTTGTGCCAGACTCGACACGGGTGCAAAACCGCACCACAAGACTGAGAAAATCAGCAGCGTTAACGTAGTTAGGCTTCGAGGTGTAGTGAAGATTCTCATGAGACTTCCTTTCAGGCGGTTGAGTGTGAGAGCTGACATTGGCAGTATATAATCGGTCGTGTTCTTTGTCGTAACTGTTCAGATTGAAGAAAATTGTAGCTAAAAAGCCAGATTCGGGTGATGAAAGTTTCTGGCAAAGTCAGTAGAGTGCGGACATGAAGGTTGATGTGGAGCAGGCCAGCCGAGCGGAACTGAT
>JBPCIP010000231.1:0-14225 GCA_051006195.1 Pyrinomonadaceae bacterium | reverse complement strand
GTGGTGGAGTTCGATGGCGGCGGCCATGATGCGTTCCACGCCGATGCCGTAGCTGCCCATCACGACGGGCGCTTCCTTGCCGTTCTTGTCCAGCACCGTCGCGTTCATCGCCACAGAATACTTCGTGCCGAGCTTGAAGATGTGCCCGACTTCGAGCGACTTCGAGACTTCGAGCGTGCCCGCCTCGCAGTAAGGGCAACTTTCGCCGGAAGCAATCATGCGCAGGTCTGCCCATTGATCGGGTTTGATGTCGCGTTCGACGTGTACGCCACGCAGATGATGGTCGTCCTTGTTCACGCCGGTCGTCATGTTCATGCGCCCTTTCAATGCCGAGTCGGCGACGATGCGAAATGCTTGTTTCGCCGCTTTGGCCTTCTCGTTCGCGCCAACCGCGCCGAGCGAGCCTGCGCTCGCGCCGAGCAGTTCGCGTATCTCTTCAGGGTGCGCGGGGCGCACGGCGATTGCGCCGAGCGTGTCGGAGAGTTTCGTCTCATGTAATTGATGATCGCCGCGCAGGAGTGCGAGCGCGGAGAAGTTCTCGCCCGCTTCGTTCGTGGCGATGTAGACAAGAGTTTTGATCTGTCTGTCTGCCGACGCGCCGCCGGGGAATGAGATCAAATCTTCGATGGTGCGGACGCCGGGCGTAGGGAATTCTTCGGGCGCGTCAGTCGTTGGCGGCTCGTCTGAAACGGCTGCTATTCGAGACGTGGCCTTTTCTAAATTCGCCGCGTAACCGCATGATTCGCAGGTCGCAATTAAATCCTCGCCCGCGTCGGTCTTGACCATGAACTCGGTCGAAGCCGAGCCGCCCATCGCGCCTGACGACGCCTCGACGCTGACGAACTTGAGGCCGCAGCGCGTGAAGATTTTGATGTAGGCCTCGCGTTGATCCTCGAAAGAGTTGTCGAGTCCCGCGCTGTCAACGTCGAACGAGTAAGCGTCCTTCATAATGAACTGGCGGACGCGCAGCACCCCGGACTTGGGGCGCGCTTCGTCGCGAAACTTGGTCTGTATCTGATACCAGACTTGCGGGAGTTGCTTATAGGAGCGCAGTTCGTGGCGCGAGATGGAAGTGAAAATCTCTTCGTGCGTCATGCCGAGGCAGAGGTCTGCGCCCTTGCGGTCTTTGAGGCGAAACATGTTGTCGCCCATCACCGTCCAGCGTCCGGTCTCTTCCCAGATTTCGCGCGGATTCAGGGCGGGCAGGAAAAATTCCTGGCCGCCGATGGCTTCCATCTCTTCGCGCAGGATGCGCATGATCTTGCGCATGACGAGCCAGGAGAGCGGGAGATAAGAATATATCCCTGCGGAAAGTTGGCGTACCATGCCGGCGCGCAGCAGCAGACGATGCGAGACGACTTCGGCGTCAGCCGGGACTTCGCGCAGAGTGGGGATGAAGAATTTTGACCAGCGCATGAAAGTTAGAATCTCCTTGTCGAAGCCTTGTCGAAGAAATTGCGGTACGAATGAACGGGCATTGTCGCGCAAGCCGCGCGTGCAACGCAAACGCCCGCGCCGCGTTCGCCTTGCGGGAAGGAGGGCGGCGCGAGCACAATGAGCCATCAACCCCATTGATTGAGGAAAGTTTGAGATAGGCGAGCACATGAGCGAAAAACTTCGAGTGGTTTTCAATAGCCCACAATGCGGCTGGATGTCGTTCGAGCTAAAGGCGGGCGAGCAGAGTCTGACCAATGCCGTGGCGTACACGCCCTATGATCCGTTGCGCGATCTCATTCATGCTCTCGCCGCGCTCCTTCATGCCGACACGGAGTTGACGGTTAAGTGGGCTTACAATCCGGACGAGTTGGACTTCAATTTCAGCGCACGCGGGGAACAGGCCACGCTTGAGGTGGACTGGTATAAAGGCCACCTGCGAAGCAAGGGCACGGGCGAGCGCGTCTTCTCCTTTCAGGGTTCAAAGCTCGATTTGTGCCAGCCGTTCTGGAAAGCTCTGCGCGATTTGCAGGATGACATTGAAGTGGATGAATTCGCCCGAAACTGGCGGCGGGAATTTCCTGAAACCGAGATGGAAATGCTCACCGGAAACATCACTGCATACAAGCAAAAACAGACGCAGAGTACGACTTTGTCCGCATCATGAGACGCGTTTGCGCCGCCGCAAATGCGTGAGGTAACATCCTACGCCGGCAGACACTTGCAACCAGCCGCAGACCTGAAACTTTCGAGGAGAGAATCATGACCCACCGCCGCCAGAATGCGCCGCTCGCCGAAGTTGATCCGGTGATCAGTGAAGCTATTGACAATGAAGTTGCACGACAGGCCGAAGGGTTGGAGTTGATCGCATCGGAGAATTTCGTGAGCGAGGCCGTGCTCGAAGCGATGGGGTCGGTGTTTACGAACAAGTACGCGGAAGGTTATCCGAAAAAGCGTTATTACGGCGGTTGCGAATTCGCGGACGTGGTCGAGCAATTGGCGATTGACCGCGCGAAGGAACTCTTCGGCGCAGAGCACGCCAACGTCCAGCCGCATTCGGGCGCGCAGGCGAACATGTCCGTCTATCTGGCGGCGATCAAGTACGGCGACACCATCCTCGGCATGAACCTCTCGCACGGCGGCCATCTCACGCACGGCCACCCGATGGATTTCTCCGGCATCAGCTACAAAGTCGCCGATTACGGCGTCTCGCCCGAAACCGAGCAGATCGATTATGACGATCTGCAACGCCGCGCCGAAGAGCACCGCCCGCAAATGATCGTCTGCGGCGCATCGGCCTATCCGCGCATCATCGACTTCGAGCGCATCGGGCAAATCGCCAAAAGCGTCGGGGCGCGCGTGATGGCCGACATCGCGCACATCGCGGGGCCGGTCGCGGCGGGACTCCACCCCTCGCCCGTCGCGCACGCCGACTACGTCACGACGACGACGCACAAAACTTTGCGCGGCCCGCGCGGCGGCTTGATTTTGTGCCGGGAAGAGCACGCGGCGGAAGTGAATAAGAAGCTTTTCCCCGGCGTGCAGGGCGGGCCGCTCGTCCACATCATCGCGGCCAAAGCCGTCGCGTTCGGCGAAGCCTTGCGCGATGATTTCAAAGAGTACCAGCGACAGGTTTTACTCAATGCCCGCGCGCTCGCGGAAGAACTCAAAGCGCAGGGATTTCGGCTCGTCTCCGGCGGTACGGACAATCATCTCGTGCTCGTCGATGTCTTCATGGGGGGCAAAGGCATCACGGGCAAGGTGGCCGAAAAGGCGCTCGACGACGCCAATATCACGGTCAACAAAAACACGATCCCTTTCGACACCAACAAGCCTTTCGTCACCTCCGGCGTGCGTCTCGGCACGCCCGCCCTCACCACGCGCGGCATGCTTGAAGCGGAGATGCGCACGGTGGCGCGACTCATCGCCGAAATTCTCCACGCCCCCGAATCGGAGGAAGTGCGCGGCAAAGTCAAACGTGAGGTGGCCGAACTCGCCGCGCACTTCCCGCTCTACTCGAACCGGCTCAAACACAATGCGCCGGAAGTCGAAGCGATGGGCGCGGACTGATCTGAAAGGCGTCTGAGCGTCGCTCACCTGCGGGCGAACTCGATGCGCTCTCAAGTGTAAACCAAACATCAGGACTCAACTGCGACAGATCGGGGATAGTGGAAAGCTGCGGGCGTGGTTGCGACGTGGCCTGTGCGTGGTCGTCTGTCTGCTGCCTTTCTATTTGTTGATTCGCGCGAACGCGGCGTGGACGCCGTTTCCGAGATTCTTCCCCGACGATGCCTTCTACGCGCGGATGTGCCTGCCCTCCGGCCTGTTGCTCTACTGGCACGACTACGGCCTCTATCGCATTCTCGCCGTGCCTGCTTTCGCCCTGCTGACGCGCACCTTGATGCGCGCTTCCCTCTCGCCCGCATCGTTGACCTTGAGTGTGATGGCACTTGCAACGGGCGTTTTTGTGTGGGCGTCAGTTAGCGCGGGACTCTCGAAACGGCGCGGCGCGCTGCTGGCGGGGGTGTTGCTCGGCTCGCCGCTGTTGCTGGAGACGCTCAACTTCTGGGCGGGCATGCTCAACTATGCGCTGGCGCTGTTGTTGCTCGCCGGACAGTTGCGCGCGAGTTTGTGGGCGCGACGTTTTGCGAGGCCGAAGCGGGGCTTCATCGTCACGGCCTGCAGCGCGGCGCTCGCCCTGCTCGCTTATGAAATCGCGTTGCCCTTCATCCTCGCGACGAGCGCGCTCTACGTGCGCGGGCATGCGCGCCGGATCATGACGGTGTGCCTCGCGGGCGTGGCTCTCATCATGTTCGTCGCCGCGCTCGCGGCGGCGGGACTGTACTGGCCGGCGCGCTTCAAATTGTTGGCGGATCAAATGACTTCCGCCGCTTCCGCTGCCCCCACTTTGAACGCTCTCGCGCCTGCTCCGAACGCTCCCGTGCCCGCGACACCCGCAAACGCGCCCGCTCGCGCCCGAATGTACGCTTCCCTGTTGTTTAGTTTCATCCTGACAGGTTGCCAATCGTGGCGATTCTGGGGATTGGTCGCAGGCCTGGCGGGGATGAGTTTTCTTTCCCGCCCCGCTGATGCAGCGGTGTCGGATGAAGCGGCGGAAGAAAAGCGAATGCCCGCGCAAGTGTTGGCGGCAGGTTTTGCTTTCGCCTGTCTCGCCTGTCTCGTCTATCTCCTTGTGGCCGGAACGATGAATGCGCGTTACATCGCGTTTTTGTTAATCTACGGCGTGGCGGCTTTGGCTTGGACAAAAGGGCGCGTGGCTTATTCTGCCCTCGCGGCGATCTTGATAGTGCAGGGGGCGGTTGCCGCGAGCCTGCCGGTACATCTGCGCGATGTCGAGTCGGCGGCGAAAAGTCAGGTTAGCTTTGCGGCCACCGGAGAGGGAGACGTGATCGTTGTTGAGGGGCGACTCTCGCGCGGTTCATGGGAGAAACGTTATGTGGCTCCCGCACCAATTGATATTTGGAAGCAGCCGCTTAGTCCGCGCGCTTGTCGTTACAGTGAGCCTTGTGAACAATGCCCGTCGCCGCCGCAGCCTGCGCGGTAAGCGCAACTAAAAGTGTGTGCCATAATGGCGCGGCCTTCGGGCAAAGCAAGGTGGTTGATGATTCAGTTTTGCGCAAGTGGTCGAAGGCGCGAAAGCACGCTCGCTGGCGTTGAGTGGTATTGATTATGGAAGAGGTCTTTGGGCGCGATGGCGTGATCGCAGGCGCGCACCCCGGTTATGAGTTTCGCCCCGGCCAGATACAGATGGCCGAAGCCGTGCTGCGGGCGTTTGAAGAGCGGCGGCATTTGCTCGTTGAAGCGGGCACGGGCACGGGCAAGACGCTCGCCTATCTCGTCCCGGCGATTGCGGCGGCCACAGCGCGCGGGCAGCGCGTCGTCATCTCGACGGGCACGAAGAATTTGCAGGAGCAATTGATGGAGAAAGACATTCCGTTTCTCCAGCGCGTGCTGCCGCGCAAGTTCACCGCCGCCTATATGAAGGGGCGCAACAATTATGCCTGCCTCCAACGCATCAAGCGCGCCGAAAACGCCCCTATCCTCGACGGGTTGGATGATCTAGACCACTTTGATGAAGTGCGGCGATGGGCGCGTGATTCGCAGACGGGCGACCGTGCGGAGTTGGTGGGGTTGCCGGAAAATCTCCCTTTCTGGCGACACCTCGACGCGCGTTCGGAAATCTGCATGGGGCAGAAATGCCCCGACTACGACCCCTGCTTCATCACGCGCATGCGCCAGCGCGCCAACGATGCCGACATCGTTATCGTCAATCATCATCTCTTCTTTGCCGATTTGGCGTTGCGCGGCGGCGAGTACGGGCAAGTGTTGCCCGATTACGCGGCGGTTATCTTCGATGAAGCCCACGCGATTGAAGATGTGGCGGCGGAATATTTCGGCGCGCAGGTGTCGAACTATCAAGTCGAAGATTTGCTGCGCGACTTGCAGTTGCTACCCCTCACCGACGTTGACGCTAACAAAGAGTTGACCCGAAGCAGCGGGCGCGTCATGCGTTTCGCCGAACGCTTCTGGCAGGGCTTTCAGGAGGGGCGCGGCGAAGAAGGGCGCGGCCCCGTTTTGCCGGGCACGTTTGCGCGCAAGAACGCACGCGGCGAGATCGAAGCGACCGCGCTCGGCGATGCGTACCTGAGTCTCGACGGCGCGCTCAACCGGATGGAGACGACGCTCGACGCTTTGAGGGAACAACCGCCCGAAGTGGAAAACTTGCTCCGGCGCATCCGCGAGTTGCGCTTCAATCTGGAGTTCATCGTGGCGGGCGACGACAAGCGTTACGTCTACTGGATGGAGCGGCGCGGGCGCGGCACGTTCCTGCGTGCGTCGCCGATTGATGTCTCAACCCTGCTGCAAGATAAATTGTTCGAGCGCGTCGAAACAGTGGTCTTAACTTCCGCGACGCTGGCGAGCGGGGGCAACTTCACGTTCGCGCGCGAGCGGCTCGGCCTGACAAATGAGAAGACCGACGAACTGATCGCGCCTTCAGGGTACGATTATGAGAATCAGGCCGTCCTGTATCTTCCGCCGCGCATGCCCGACCCGCGCTCGCCGCAGTGGACGGAAGCGGCGGCGGCGGAAGTGTTGCGCATCCTCGAATTGACTGAGGGACGCGCCTTCGTGCTCTCGACGAGCACGAGCGGCATGCGCGCTCTTTATGAACGCGTCGCGCCGCAAATCGATTACCCCTGCTTCGTGCAGGGCACGGCGGCGAAGTCCGCGCTGCTTGACAAGTTTCGCACGACGCCGAACTCGGTGCTCTTCGCCACTTCAAGTTTCTGGCAGGGCGTGGACGTGCAGGGGAGCGCGCTCTCATGTGTGATCATCGACAAGCTGCCGTTCGCCGTGCCCTCTGATCCGGTCGTCGCCGCGCGCCAACGCTTTATCGAAGACGCGGGCGGTTCGAGCTTCTACGAGTACAGCGTGCCGCAGGCGATCATCAGTTTGAAGCAGGGCTTAGGCCGTTTGATCCGCAGTGCGACGGATAGGGGCGTGCTCTCCGTGCTCGACCCGCGCCTGCGCACGCAACCTTACGGGCGGCAATTCATCAAGAGCCTGCCGCCCTGCCGCGTGACCTCCGATCTGAATGAAGTGGCGCGCGTCTTTGCTGAAGCTGAATCGGTGTTGTAAGTTTCAAGCCGCAGGGCTCAGGTTGAACACACCAAACTTGCTTGAAACCTGTGATTTGAAACCTGAAACTTACTTTGGAGATTTATGGCCGGAATGTTTGAAGTGATGATCGAGCGCAACTTTTCGAGCGCACATCAACTGCGTGGTTACAAGGGGAAGTGCGAGAATTTGCACGGCCACAACTACAAGATCGAAATCTTCGCGCGCGGGCGAGAGTTGGACAACATCGGGTTGCTCGTCGATTTCGGCGATTTGAAAACGGCGGCTGATGAGATCGTCCATTATCTCGACCACCGCAACATCAACGAGTTGCCGCCCTTCGATGTTGAGCTGAATCCTTCGGCGGAAAACCTCGCGCGTTACATCCTTGAGCGCGTCGCCGCGCGCGTCGGCGATGAGCGCGTGCAAATCTATAAAGTCCGCTGCTATGAGACGCCGACGAGCGTGGCAACCTATCAAGTGGAATAAGGCAAAGGCAAAAAAAAGGTAAAAGGCAAAAGAGAAGACCGGAAGCATTCGCGCCAACGGTCTTCTCTTTTACCTTTCGCCTTCTCGTTTCGCCTATGGCGTCACCAGTGCGCCGATGTCGATGTTGTATTTCCTGATCTTCGAGTAGAGGCGCGGGCGGTAGATGCCGAGGAGGTTGGCCGCCGCCTGCTTGTTGCCGTTGGTGCGTTGCAGGGTCTTTTCGATGACGAGTTTTTCGATCTCTTCGAGCGTGAGATTGGGCGGCACGTCCCACGCGGCGTTTTGCGCGGCCTTCTCCGGCAGCGCGCCATTCTCGAAGGGCAGATCGACGGGTTCGATCTTGTTGGTTTTGGCGAGCAGCACGGCGCGTTCGAGGACGTTTTGCAACTCGCGGACGTTGCCCGGCCAACCGTGCGAGAAGAGACGCTGATAGGCGGCCTGCGAAATGCCCGTGATCGGGCGTTGATACTTGCGCGCGTACATTTTGAAGAAATATTCGGCGAGCAGTTGAATGTCTTCGGTGCGTTCGCGCAAAGGCGGCACATGAATCGTGATCGTCGAGATACGATAAAAGAGATCGTCGCGCAGCATCCCGTCGCGGATGGCATCGGCGGGCGGGCGGTTGGTCGAAGTGATGAGCCGGAAGTCAACGGCGTAAGTGCGTTCCGAACCGATCTTGCGATAGCTACGCTCTTGCAGGACGCGCAACAATTTGGGTTGGAGTTCGACGGGCATTTCGGCGATTTCATCCAACAGGAGCGAGCCGGCGGCGGCATGCTGCACCAATCCTTCCTTGTCGGCATGCGCGCCGGTGAACGCCCCCTTGGTGTGGCCGAAGAGTTCTGATTCGATCAGTTCTTTGGGCAGCGCGGCGCAGTTCACTTTGATGAAGGGCTTTTTGGCGCGCAAAGAATTGTAGTGGATGGCATTGGCGATCAATTCTTTGCCCGTGCCCGATTCGCCGACGATCAAAACATTGGCGTCCGACTTGGCGACCGATTCAATCGTCTCGTAGATCATCTGCATCTGGCGCGACGCCCCGATGATGTTGAAGTATTCGGTGCGGGTCGAGAGGTTGCGGCGCATCGTCTCGGTTTCGACGATCAACTCGCGGTGCTGGACGGCGCGGTCGATGAGGGGCTGGAGCACCTCGAACTCGAAAGGCTTTTCGAGAAACCAGAACGCGCCCGCTTTGGTCGCTTCGATGGCGCGCTGCACCGAGCCGTAGCCGGTCATGACGATCACTTCGGTCGAGGGTTGTGTGTCTTTGATGTGGCGGAGAACTTCGAGACCGTCCATGTCCGGCAGTTGCACATCGCAAACGGCGACGTGATGCCCGCCGCGATCAAACAGTTCGATGGCTTCCGCGCCCGTCGAAGCGGTGTCCACCGTGAAACCTTCCTCGGCCAAGTTCTGCTTGAGCGAGTCGGCCATCATCATCTCGTCGTCAACCACCAGAATTCTTACGTCTTTACGATCCACCTGTTACTCTCCTCGATGAAAATGCGGGATTCGGGATGGGTGATGAGGGATGAGGGATGAAAGAAATCATTCAACCATTTGAATGGTTTTTCTGCTTTATCCCTCATCCCTCATCCCTTCTGAGCGGCAGCCGGACTCGCAATGCGTTCGGCTCCTGTTCGACTGTGCCGTCGTGGGCTTTGATAATTTTGGCGGCGAGCGCAAAGCGCAAGCCCACGCTCCCGTTGAAACTATTGAAAAGATCGGCGTCGCCTGTGTCTTTAACTCCGCGCCATTCGATCAGGGCGGCTGGCGTCGCCGCCGCCGACACCTCTTCGCGGCTTAAGCTGATTGTCTGGCTGCCCTCGTCAGAGGACGCTAATGAACGCGCGCCCGCGTGGATATGTTTGAAGGCTTCCGTCAAAGCCGCCGCGTCGAAGTCGCCGTGATAAGAATTGTCCGTTGAATTGACGAACTCGCTTTCGGTGGCGGTCGTGAGCAACGAAGCGAGGTCGAGGCACGGCTGGCGTTGGACTTCGAGCGGGCGGCCAAAACGCACGAGCGTGTTCATGTCGGTGGCGGTGCGTTCAAGTCCGGCCATGATTTTGTTAATAGTTTCGAGTTCGTCAGCCGGGCGTTCGCTCTTCTCCATGCGCTTGCGCAAAAATGTGGCATAGAGTTTGAGGCCGTTAATTTGATTTTTTAAATCGTGGACGACCTGTACGGAGGCGCGCCCTAAGTCAATGAGGGCATCTGTGTCCTGAATGGTCGCTTTTATCGGATTCATTTTGTTCGCAAACTCGCGCGCCGGGTCGATTCCCATCTAGTCAGAGGCAATTAAGGCCGTGCCCTCTGTGCGAATCGAACCCGAACGATGCAGCTTTTTGTGTTGCGTTTCGATGCGGCATCTTAGCAAAAAAACAAAGTGTTTGCTAGTGATACGTCGTGCATGGGAGCAGGGCATCAGATTTTTCCCGTTGGGTTGAGGAAGGCTATGAATGGGAGAGCGTGAAAATTCGGACCTGACTGTCCTCGTGGTTGAGGATTTTGCTGATAACCGCTTTATGATGAGACGGTTGCTGGAGATGAGCGGCTATCATGTGATTGAGGCGGTGGACGGCAAAGAAGCGGTCGAGGTGGCCGGACGCGAGCACCCCGACTTGATCCTCATGGATTTGAGTTTGCCGCAACTCGATGGCCTCGACGCCACGCGCCGGATTCGCCAACTCGATGGCCTCGCGCGCGTCCCCATCATTGCCGTCTCTGCCCACGACACCAAAGATTTCCATGCCGACGCACTCGCCGCCGGCTGCAACGAGTATGTCACCAAGCCGATTGATTTCGACGAATTAGAAGCTACTTTGAAGAAACTCCTTGCCAAATGATAAATGCTGATTGCGGATTCAATAAATTCTAAGACGGTTGCTTTTAACAATCCGCAATCCGCATTCAGCCCTATGTCCGACCGATACGCCACCCTGCTCCGGCAGCATGAATCCGCGCTTGTCCGCGCCTTCGTTGACGTGATTTACACCGACCGCCGGACGGACCTGCCCGCGCTGCTCTCCTATCACCAGTTGATCGATTACCTGCCAGAGATTTTCGATGAACTGGCGCGCGTGCTGGACACGGCTGCGCTCGACAGCGAAATCGGCGAAGTGGTGCGTCCCCTTCGCATGCACTCGCAGGCGCGTTTTCAGCAGGGCTGTTTGATCGATGAAGTGGCACGAGAGTTGATGATTCTTCGTCACGTATTGATCGATTTTCTGTGGCGCGAAGGAACTGCCGCCACAGACGGAGACATCCGGGAGTTGCGCGATGCGCTACGACGCATTGACCGTTTCATCGATGAACTGATCGCGCAGGCGCTGCTCATTTACGCCGCCAGTTTGCGCCCGCAAGTGCGCACTCGTACTTCTCACTGGCCGCCGCCGAGACGACGCCGAACCGACTTGCCGGAAAGCTGACGCACTGCTCATGAGACATGGCACAGAGACACGCAATTCGCTCGATGTGCGCACCAAATTATTGGTGATGCTTGCTCTGCTGTCTCTGCCTCTGCTCGTCACGAGCCTCACACAACTCCACAGCTATCAGGAGAATTTGACCGAACAGGCCGCGAGCATCGCCCGCGTCAAGGCCATCGCCGCCGAAGGCGCACTCGAAACGTGGCTCGAAAATCGCCCGGCGGCAATCGCGCAGGGCGCCACGCTTGCGCCGGAAACGGCGACGGAACTCTATGCCCGTTTGCGCCAACACGCCGCCCCCGACTCGGACGCCGCCCTCCTCGTCTTCGATGCGAAGGGCCAAATTGTGCCCGCGCCTTCCGCTCAGACCATCGGGCATGTGCCGCCGCAGGCGGGCGCGGATGTCCACCAGGAAACTTGGAGCGACGGCGTAGAGAGGTTGACGAGCGAACGGCGCAACGCCCGTTTCGGGTGGAGCGTGGCGGTCGGCGTGCTATTGCCGCGCAACACTCCGGCGGGTCGTTCCGTCCTCGCGCTGACGGCGGCGTGGGCGGTCGGGTTGCTGGCTTCCAGCTTTCTCTCCATCTGGGCGGTCGGGCGTTTCACGAATCCCCTGCGCCGTCTCGCCGCGTCCGCTTCGACTCTCGGACAAGGGCAACTGCACGAACGCTTCGAGATCGAAACGAAGGACGAAGTCGGCACGCTGGCCGCCGGGTTCAACGTCATGGCGGCGAGTCTGGAGACCAAGTTTAACGAACTGCGCACGCAGGGCGCGTTCATCGAAGAGGTGCTCGATAGTCTCCCGCTCGGCGTCGCCGTGCTCGATACGAATCTCATTGTGCGTAAGGCAAACTCGACTTTTGCGGGCATCGTCCGGCGCGATGCCGCCACGCTCAACAATCGCGGTTTGTACGAAGCGGCGGCGGGCCTCGCCGTCTTGAGCGAAGTCATTGAAGATGTGCGCCGCACGCGCCGCGCTTTCGTCAATTACGGTTTGCCGCTGGAACTCGTCGCGCGCACCGGCAGCGAAAAGGGCGAGCGCAACGAAGGCGCAAAATACTGGGACGTGATCCTCTGGCCGATGAGCGAGCGGAGCGAAGAACGCGGCGACCTGCTGTTGATCCTGTCGGAAGTTTCAAAGCGCGTGCGCGCAGAGAAACTGGCGACGGCGGCGTTCGCGGCGGAGAAGTCGCGCGCCGCCGAGTTGGAGAGCGTCATCAAGCAAATGGACGAGGGCGTGATCATCGTCGATGCGCGCCGTCGTTATCGCGTCAATCCGGCGGCGGCGCGCATCCTCGGACGCCGGCCCGGCGAATTTCGCGACGGCGTCGAGGCGCTCATCGACGACATGGCGCTGCGCGATTTGCACGGCAACGTGCTGCCCGCCTCCGAGACGCCGCTCGGTCGTGCGCTGGAACGCGGCGAACACGTTTCGGGCGAACACGTACAGATCGTGCGCGGCGCGAATGAGGAAGGCGTGCTGGCCGTGAGCGCGACGCCGCTCATCGGCGAAGGCGGGGTGCGCGAGGGCGTGGTGGCTGTCTTCCGCGACATCACGCCTGAGGTGCGGCAGTACAAAGAATTGATGGGCGCATACGGTCGTCTGCGCGAGCACGACCGTTTGAAGTCGGCTTTCGTCGCCAACGTCAGCCACGAATTGCGCACGCCCTTGAACGTCATCATCGGGCTGTGCCAGTTGCTCGAACGCGACCGCCGACAGCCGCTCGCGCCCTTGCAGTCCGAAGCGGTCGAGCGCATGGGGCGCAACGCCCGCTCCCTGCTCGAACTGGTTAACGACCTGCTGAATTACTCGCGGCTCGAAGCGGGACGCTCCGCGCTGCATCTGGAAGAGGTGGAAGTGGCCGCCGTGGCTGAGGAAGTGATCAACGGTTTCGCGGCGGAGATGGCGGACAAGGGCATCGTTCTGGTGGCCGAAGTTTCACCCGCGCTCGGCGCGGTGAACACCGACCGGGATAAACTTTTACAGGTGCTCACAAATCTCGTGAGTAACGCGGTAAAGTTTACGTCAAACGGCACGGTCAAAATTACCGCCGCGCCCTTTGACGACGCGCGCTGGTTCGTGGAGGTGAGCGACACCGGCATCGGCATCTCGCGCGAGGCTCTCGATTTCATCTTCGATGAGTTTCGTCAGGTTGATGATCGTCTCACGCGTCCTTACAGCGGCGTCGGGCTGGGGTTAGCCATCACGCGCAAGATCGTCGAACTGCTCGAAGGCGAGATCACGGTTGAGAGCCGCCCCGATGAAGGCAGCCGCTTCCGAATTCTTTGGCCGCGCCGCGCCCGACCGCACACCGGCACCGGCTCGCTGATGAGAAACAATGGGGATATTCCGGTCGAAGAACAATCCGCCGAACCGCTCGCCGGAAGATCAAATTTACGCGTGCGCGCCGGATGAAAAACAGTGACGAGTGACAAGGAACAAGATAAAATTTCCTCGCCCTGGCTTGTCACTCGTCACCCGTTACTACTCATCACCCTAAAAAGCCATGTCTACTGTTAAATCAAACTACGACGACGCGGAAGCATCGCGGCGAAAAATCTTCATCATCGCCGGAATTGTCAGCGCCCTGTTGGTCGCGGCTTTAGTTTTCTGGGCCACGCGGTCGCCCACGAACGACCCGGGGCAGCAACCGCGACTCGCCGACGCGCTGCGCGCCGATGCGCCCGAATTCGCACAGCTCCGCGAGCGGCTGGTCGTTGACTTCAGCCCGGATGATCACGCCTTTGAATCGACCCGCGCCATCGGTGACGTTGTTATCAACATGACGCCGAAGGTGCGCAACTTCACCGGGCGCACGCTCAACGGATTGGAATTGCAAGCGACCGTAGTTGACCTCGAAGGAAACCCGATCCAACAGCGCACCGTCATCGCCATCCCCGCCCGCCAACCCGAACTCGAACCGAACAAAGTGATGGAAGTCCCGATCAGGATGGAGGGCTTCAAAAAAGACCAGACCCGCGCCAATATCAAGGTTGAAGTGACGGGCGTGAGGTTCAAGTAACGGCCTTCGGAGAGAGTCTGAGGAATGATGCTAACGCCAGTCGGGCGGCTCCAGATGCGCGGGTTGGTATTCGTGCTCTGCTGCCGTGAGGTCGCCGCCCTCGCCGAGTTGTTGCACCGGCAGCGTCCCGGCGAACTGCGCGCCGATTATAGCGGTTTGCACTTGAATGAGTAGACTGAATACCCTTTAATAAGACTATGGCTGCATACTC
>JBPCIP010000230.1:0-4026 GCA_051006195.1 Pyrinomonadaceae bacterium | reverse complement strand
CCGCCACCCTCCAGTTTTCCGCTTCGCCCCCCCTTCACGGCTTCATAATTATATTCTTGGGCTTGCTCCCCGCGCTCACGCACGGTGCTACTATCTGCCGCCGCTTCACGGCTTTCGTGCATCAACCGACAACGAGCTACTGACTCCTGACTCCTGACTCCTATCTTGACATTCTCTCCCCTCATCGCTTTCAATCAATAGGGAGGCGTTGGGTTGCGGCAGGCGTCGTTGCCCGGATGCGCTTCGATCACACGTCCGGCATCGGCGTCCATCACGCATCGCCGCAAACACATTTTGTAAACTCTTCAACCGCCCGTGCGAAACGCCGCAGATAGCGTTTCCGTAACTGGAAAGCATGCCGGTTTCTTCCACTCATCCGACAACACTTTTCACCCTGCTCGTCGTGGACGACGACGAGCGGGCGCGCACATCCCTGCAAAGCGTGTTCGAGGGAGCGAGCTATCGCGTCAAGGTCGCCGCCGATGCTCCGACGGCGCTGCGCCTGCTGCATCAAGAGCCTTGCGATTTGATCCTGCTTGACATCGAACTGCCGGGCGTCGATGGCCTGGCTCTCTGTCGCCTGCTGCGGGCGCAGGAAGCGACGCGGCGTCTGCCGATCATCATCGTTTCGGCGCATGATGATGAAGAACGCAAGGTCGGTGCCTTCGCCGCCGGAGCCGACGATTTCATCGTCAAGCCCGCGACGCCGCGCGAACTCCTGCTGCGCGTCAATGCGCAACTCGAAGCCGCGCAACGCGAAAGCGCGCTCGTCGGCAGCAATCGCGAGTTGGGTTTTCTGGCGGATTTGGGGCGCGGTCTCCTCGTCGCGCTCGAACCGCTCCAGGTCGTGCGGCTCGTGGCGGGCGCAACCTACGAGGCCGCCAACACTTCGCTCTGCGCGGCGGTCTTGGAGACGAAGCAGTCGGCGGATGACGGGCACGCCGCCGCACGACGCCGCGACACGGCGGAGCCGCGCGCGACAGCCGCCTGTGTTTTTGACCGGGAGGGCAGCGCGGAGGGCGGCGCTCTCATAAACGCGAAGAAGTTGAATCGATGGCTCGCCTCCGATCCGCAAACTTCGGTGCGCTGGGAAGAGCGCGCCAAATTTCTGTTGCTCGACGAAGCGCACCAAGTCGAATACATCGCGCCGCTTCGCTTCGGGGGGCGTGCGCTGGGCGCACTGGTCGCCGCCTTCGATAGCGTGGAGGCATGCGGCGAAACGGAGAGCCGGCTGGTCGATGCGGCGGCGCAGCAAGCCGCGCTCGCGGCGCATATCTCTTCGTTGTATGAAGCGGCACGCGCTTCTTCGGCGAGTCTGGCGAAGGAAGTCGAACGCCGCACCGCCGAAGCCGAAGCGCAGAGACGTTTCACTGAAGCGATCATTGACACGCTGCCCGTCTCCCTTTATGCGGTGGACCGCAATCATCGCATCGTCGCGTGGAATCGCAACCGCGAACTCGGCGGGCAGGGCATCCCGCGCGGCGAGGCGCTGGGGCGCAACATCTTCGACGTGCTGACGCGCCAGCCGCGCGCCACTCTGGAAGGCGAATTCGCGCGCGCCTTCGAGACCGGGAGCATCGAGCGCATTGAGCAGGAATCAATCGCCGATGACGGCGCGGCGAAACACTGGCTCGTCAGTAAAGTTCCGATGCGCGTCGCGGACGAGGAGGTGTCGCACGTCATCACGGTCGGCGAAGACATCACGGCGCGCGTCGAAGCGAATCGCGCCGTGGCACGCACGGAGAAACTCGCGGCGGTAGGCCGCCTCGCCGCCGGAGTCGTCCACGAGATCAACAACCCGCTCGCCACCATCGCCGCGTGCGCCGAAGCCCTCGAAGCGCGCGTGCTGGAAGGGGCCTACGGGGCGTCCGCCGGGGTGGAAGATTTGCGCGAGTACCTCTCGCTGATTCACAGCGAAGCGTTTCGCTGCAAGACGATTACGAACGGCTTGTTGGATTTCAGCCGCAATCGCGCGGGGCGGCACTCGCCCGTCGCTGTGGCCGAGGTCGTCGCATCGGCGGCGCGTTTGCTGCGCCATCAACGCCGCAGTCGTAACGTCGAGATTCGCATCGAACCGCCGGACGATGCGCTGACGATATCGGGCGACGCGGGGCAGTTGCAGCAGGCCGTCATCATCCTCGCCGAGAACGCCATTGATGCGATGCCGCAGGGCGGGACGCTCATTCTGCGGGCGCGGCATGAAGGAGCAGGCGTCGTCGTCGAGGTGTGCGATACGGGCGTCGGGATTGCGCAGGAGAACGTGGCGAAAATTTTCGACCCGTTCTACACGACGAAAGAGGTCGGACGCGGCACCGGTCTTGGGCTGGCCGTTTGTTATGGTATTGTGGCAGAACATGGGGGGCGCATCAGCGTGGACTCGGTGGTCGGGCGGGGCACGACTTTCACTTTGACATTGCCCTCGACGAGCACTCAGCAATCAGAGGGAGGCCGGGCGAGTTGAGTAGTATGCAGCCGAGCAGAATTCTGGTGGCCGAAGACGAAGCCAATCTTCGTCTGGTGCTGCAAAAGGAACTTCAGAGACAGGGGCATGACGTGCGCGTTGCTCCCGACGGCGAGGCTGCGTTGCGCCTGCTGGAAGAGAGCAACGTGGACGTGCTCTTGTGCGACATCAACATGCCGCGCATGGACGGACTCGAATTGCTGCGCCGCGTGCATCTGCGACCGAACCCGCCCGAAGTGATCATGCTGACGGGGCACGCCACGGTAGAGACGGCCATCGAAGCGATGAAGCTCGGCGCATACGATTACCTCTCGAAGCCTTACCACATCAACGAACTCGACACGCTCGTTAAACGCGCGGCGGAGAAGCGGCGATTGCGCGTGGACAATCAACGCCTGCGCGCCCAACTCGCCAGACAATCGGAGACGCCGGAGATCGTCCACGTCTCGGACGCGATGCGCGAGTCGTTGCGCCTCGTCGAACGCGTCGCGCCTTCGGATGCCTCCGTCTTGATCACGGGCGAATCGGGGACGGGGAAGGAGTTGATCGCGCAGGCCATCCATCGTCTCTCGCAACGCAGGGACGGCTCGTTTATCGACCTCAACTGCGCCGCGTTTCAGGAGTCGCTGCTCGAATCCGAACTCTTCGGCTACGAGGCGGGCGCGTTCTCCGGCGCGAAGGGGCGCAAACTCGGCCTCTTCGAACTCGCCGACAACGGCACGCTGTTTCTCGACGAGGTGACGGAACTGCCCTCGCAGTTGCAATCGAAATTGTTGCGCGCCATTGAGACGCAGACCTTCTACCGCGTCGGCGCGGTGCGCAAAGTGCAGGTCAACGTGCGGATCATCGCGGCGACCAACCGCGACATGAACACGGCGGTCTCCGACGGGACTTTTCGCTCCGACCTGCTCTATCGCATCAACGGGTTCCAGATCAATTTATCGCCACTGCGCGAACGCCCCGAAGACATCGAACCGCTCACGCAACATCTGCTCAAACATCTCGGCGGCCCGAATCCGCCGGAGATCACCCCGGAAGCACTCGCTGCGCTAGGCGAATATCCGTGGCCGGGCAACGTCCGACAGTTGCGCAACTGTCTTGAGCGCGCCGTGCTGCTCGCCAACGACGGGCGCATCACCAGAAGCGAATTGCCGCCCGAGATCGTTAACCCGGCGGCGACAACAACGTTTATCCCGCAAGCCACGGGCGCGACGGCGGGTGCATCGCAGGCGGAGGGCGCGAACGCCATGACGCCTCCTTTGCGGGAGATCGAACGCCAGCAAATTCTCGCCTCGCTCGAACAGACCAACTGGCATCGCGGCAAGACCGCCGAAATCCTCGGCATCTCGCCTTCCACTCTCTATCGCCGGCTGCGTGATTACAATCTCACGCAGCGCGGTTGAAGCGTAGGCGACAGCGAAAGACAAGTAACCTCATCTCCATTGTTTCAACTTCGCACAGAGCGATGGGAAGTTGCCTTTGCGACAACGCGAGGCGCGACGTAAATATAAACATTGAGAAGTCCCGCCAGAGGGGCGACACCTGATAGCCTATCAGGTGTCGCC
>JBPCIP010000229.1:0-19911 GCA_051006195.1 Pyrinomonadaceae bacterium | reverse complement strand
GTAACCTAACCCCATGAATAAATTCAGGGGCTTTGTCCCTGCTAATCGGAGGTACTCGGTAGCGCACCACGCACCAACCTTAAAACGACCTCAGACGCGAGACTCCTGCTTATTCGTCCGGGTCATTTCCGCAAACCCGGAAGCAGATTGTGTTGGGTTACATCAGGGAAGCTACCCCTTACCACCGTCTCACGACGGGAGAGCAACAATCGCATCGCTCACTTACCAAGCTGCGTTGCGGCAAGTGTCCCTTGCGGAACTGGATTACTCGATGCGTGCGGATTGTTCGGGAACACACTGTCTCACGACGGGGTTACTTGCATGATACGAGCAATACAACGTGGTTTCCAGCGTTGTATTGTTTCTTTAATGGCGGTTCCTCCCCATTGATAAATCAAGGGGCATCCCCGCCGCTAGCGAAAGGTTTTTGGTGACAGGTGACGAGTGACAGGTGACGGGATGAAGACAAGTTTTTGGTTTTCAACTTGTCACCTGTCACTCGTCACTCGTCACTGTCTTTGAGCTGTTTGCGATCAATTTTGCCGCGATCATTTTTCGCGAGCGACGAAACGAACTCGATCCAGCGCGGGTACTTGTAGAGCGCGAGTTGCGACTTGACGAACTCTTTGATCGACTCGGCCAATTCATCCGTCGGCGCAAAATGTTCGCGCAGCACGATGAAGGCTTTCGGTTTAACGAGGCGGTCGCCCGCGTCGTGGCCGATGACGACGCATTCGAGCACGGCTTCATGTTGCAGCAGGCAGTTTTCGATTTCGACCGGCGCGACGTAGACGCCCGACACTTTCAGCATGTCGTCCGTGCGCCCGTGATACCAGTAATAGCCTTCTGCGTCCACATGAAATTGATCGCCCGTCGTACACGAGTCGCCCGCGAAAGTTTCTTTTGATTTCTCATGCGCCTGCCAGTAACACAGAGCCGCCGAGTCGCCCTCGATGCGCAATGTCCCCATCTCGCCCGTCGCCACCGGCACGCTGTCGGCGTCGATGATCTGCGCTTTGTAGCCATCCACGATGCGCCCCAGGCTGCCCGGCTTTACGTCGCCCGGACGATTCGTGATATAGATATGAAACATCTCCGCCGAGCCAATGCCGTCCAGTATCTCCACGCCGAACTGCTCTTTCCAACGCTCGTACAACTCGATTGGCAACGCCTCGCCCGCCGACAGGCAGAAGCGCAAACTTGATAAATCTCTCGCCGCCGCGCCTTGCAGGTTCAGCATCCCGTTGATCATCGTCGGCACACTCGTGAGAATCGTCGGGCGGTAGCGCGTGATCACTTCAAACAACTTCTCCGGGGTCGAACGCTCCGCAAAAAGCGCGGTCGCGCCGCCCACCGCGAAGGGAAAGAGCAGATTCGTTCCCGTCGCGTAGCCGAAGAACAACTTCGGCACGGAGATGGTCAGATCATGCTCGCCTATGCCCAGCACGCGCTTCGCATAACACTCCGTATTGAAGGGCAGATCGTGTTGCAGATGCACCGCGCCCTTCGGGTGTCCGGTCGAACCGGAAGTGAACAACCAGATCGCAATGTCGTCGCGGTGTGTGTCGGCGGGCGTCAATTCATCCGGCATCGCCGCCGCCATTTCCGCGAACGACAGGAATTCGCCGCGCTCGCGCCCGACGACGAGAACTTTGCGCAAGTGTTTGGACCCGCGCGCCGCCTCCGCGAAATGTTCCACGAGCGATTCGTGGATGACGGCGACGCGCGCCCGCGTGTATGCGAGATAATACTTGTAATCGGCGGCGGGCAGCAGCGGGTTGACCATAGTGATGACCGCCCCGATGCGGCTTACCCCGAACCACGTCCAGGCGAACTCCGGGCAATCCGGCAGCGCGATGAGCACGCGCTCTTCCACGTCCACGCCGCACTCGCGCCGCAGCGCATTCCCCACGCGATTCGCCATCCGCACCGTCTCGCCATACGTGTACCGCTCGTCCTCAAAGTACAGACACACCTTACCCTCGCGCCCCTCCTCCACGTTGTGATAGAGAAAGTAGTCGCTCATGTTGAAGCGTTCGGGGAATTCGATTTTCATCGACATCGTTATCAAATCTCGAATTTGAACTCACGGACTCAAGGATCGACCAAGAACAATGCCTGCCTGCTTTCAGTCTGTTGCCGCACGCACGGCGCGCAGCGAGAACATGAGCGGGATGTCGTGAGCGCGATCTTTCATGTGCGACTTGCCGCCTTCAGCTTCTTCTTCGAGGAAGGGCCACGGCTTGTAGAAGGCGAACGGGAACTCGTGGACGTACTCAAGGTGCAGGTTGGCGCCGAGCAGGGCGTTGATGATGTCGCTGAAGCTGTGCACCCAGCCATACTCGGTGTGCGAGAAGTCGGCCTGCGGGTCGGCGTAGGAGCCTTGCGCGTGCAGTTTGAGGGGTTCGTCAGAGTGAAAATAGGGATACTCGAAAGTCGCGCCGTCGTCTCCGAGCAGCATCACGAGCGGGTGATACTCGACGAGGTGGAACGCGCCGCCGGGTTTCAGGAAATGCGCGATGACCTCCGCCCAGGCCTTCAAGTCGGGCAGCCATGAGAGCACGCCGTAGGAAGTGTAGACGATGTGGAACCGGCCTGCTGCGTCGAGGACGCGCGGCAGTTCGTAGAGGTTCGAGCAGACGAACTCGGCGGGGAGGTTCAACTCCGCAGCCAGCGCGCGCGCGAGTTTGATGGCTTCATCGGAGAAATCCACGCCGGTCGCGCGTGCGCCGAGACGCGCCCAAGAGAGCGTATCCATGCCGAAGTGGCATTGCAGATGAAGCAGTGACTTGCCCGCCACGCCGCCCACTTCTTCGAGTTCGACTGATTGGAGCGACGATTTTCCGGCCTTGAAACTTTCCACATCGTAGAACTTGGAACGCGCGTGAATCGCCGTCCAGCCGTTCCAGAGCGAGCGGTTGTTCTCTAAAAATTCGTTCATGATTCGTGCCCGGCGAAGGGACAGCCGCCCGCGCCGTGTTTGGTGTCGAGATAGGTGCGCGCTTCCCAGAGTTCGGGGAAGAATTTGTAGTCGAGCGTGGTGCGCAGATAGCCGATGCCTTCCGAGCCGCCCGTGCCGCGTTTCGCCCCGACCATGCGCTCGACCATCTTGACGTGATGCGAACGCCACAGCGCGAAATATTCGTCGTGCGCGATGAGAGCTTCGGCGAGTTGAAATTCTTCGCGACGCTCCTCGAAATGCGTGAGCACTTCGAGGACGGCGCGCGTGCGTTGCCCGTAGCGGCGCGTGCGCTCTTCCCCGGAAAGCGTGTGGTCGGCGGCGGGGGCATCCAACCCGCGACGACGCAGGAGCGCGTAGAAACCGTCGGCAAGCGTCGGCGCGTCGAAGCGCGCCAGTAAACGCCGGTGTGCGAATTCGTCCGCGCGAAAGTTGTCGAGCGTGCCGGTGTCTTTGAGGCCGGAGGCGAATTCGATTTCGCGAAACTGCATTGACTGGAAGCCGCTCGCGGGGTTGAGTTCATCGCGAAAACCGAGAAAGTTGAGCGGCGTCATCGTCTCCAGAATATGAATCTGGTTGACGAGCACCTTCTCGATTTCCACCACGCGTTCGAGCGCGCGGGTCGCGACGAACACCCGGTCTTCATTGAGAAGCGCAATGCTCGCATCGATCTCATGAAGCATCTGCTTGAACCAGAGTTCGTAAGTTTGATGGATGGTGATGAACAGCAGTTCGTCGTGGTGCGCCGGTTCCGAGAGACAATCCTGCAACGCGATCAAATCCGCCACGCGCAAATATTTGTTGTATGAGAGCGGCGCGGAGTCTTCGTGGTTTTTTGACATAGGTAAAAGTGATGAATGATGCGTGATGAGTAAAAGACAAGCCTATTGTTTTGACTCATCACTCAGCACTTTTCAATATGCTGCGCCGGCAGTCGCCTCGCCGTCGGTGTAGGCGCGGGTGTCGATGATGCGGCGTACCTCGCGGATAACGATGTCGAGTTCTTCGTCCTTCGTGTAGAAGTGGGGCGAGATGCGGATGCCCGCGCCGGGGCGATAGTCCACGATGATCTCGCGGCGGACGAGTTCTTTGGTGACGGCGGCGGCGTGTTCGACGTTGACGGTCACAGTGCCGCCGCGCTGGTCGGACGCGCGTGGGCTGGTCACTTCAAGACCGGCGGCTTCAGCAATCCCGATCAATCTGGTCGTCTGCCGCGTGCTCTTGGCGCGGATTCTCTCGACGCCGATCTCATTGATGATGCGGTAGCCTTCGCGGGCGGCGTAGAGCGCGGGGATGGCGGGCGAGCCGTGGAGAAAGCGCGCGATGTTGGGCGCATAAGCGATGGGCGCAGACTCAAACGCGAAAGGCGTTTCGTGCGCCATCCAGCCCGTGACTTTGGGTTCGAGCGTGGTTTGCCAGCGCGGGTGAACATAGAGATAGCCCGCGCCGGGGCCGCCGCAGAGCCACTTGACCGAGCCGCCCGTGCAGAAATCCACGTCGAGGTCCCTCACCGAGAAGGGCACTGTGCCCGCCGATTGATAAGTGTCTAAGACGACGAGCGCGCCGACTTCGTGCGCGCGTTTCGTGATCGCCCGCGCGTCTTGCAAAAACGCGCTCTTGAAGAGGACGTGTGAGATAGGAACGAGCAGCGTCTCTTCGTCAATCGCGGCCAACATCTTCTCTAAAGAGACGGTCATCCCGTCGTCGGTCGGGACGCGTTCGACGCGAAAACGCCCGTCGCGCGCGTGCGCTTCATAGACGTACATGACGGAGGGAAATTCGAGATCGGAATAGACGATCTTGTTGCGGTTTCCCTGCGGCTCAAAGCAGGAGAGGATGAGCGACTGACAGATGGAGACATTCTGGTGCATGGCGACGGAGGCGGGCGGCGCGCCGATGATCTGCGCCACTTCGTCGCCGACGGTGAGCGGCATCTCCCACCAGCCTTCCCCCCATGCGCGCACGCCGCGCGTCGCCCACATCTCGGCGTAATCCTGAAGGCTCTGGAAGGTGGCGCGGGGCATCGCGCCGAGACTGTGCGAAATCAGGTAGACAGTCTGGTCGAGAATGGGAAACTCCGCCCGCCACGTCAGTAGATCGTCAGTCAAATGTTTTTGTTCCTCCTGCATGAGTCTAATGATATGCGTCGAGGGCATTGAACGTCTAGCGAATGGAAGTCCGGCACGGGGAAGAGTTGTCACCGAAATGCTGGACGACCATGCGCGCCGCCGTGTTCCATCCCCTCCGGTTGGCCTGTTACACTGCTCACCTGAGAGACGCACATGACCTGGCATCCGGCAAATCCCATCCGATATTCGATTCCCGAAACGCGCTGGCCGACCCGCGCGGAGGCCGCTCGCGCCCTCCTTTATCAACCGATTCAAGTCGGCGCGCTCTCGCTTGCACAGCGCACATGGGTTCCGGCGATGGTCCCGTGGCGCGCGACCGACGATGGTTTCGTGACGCGCGAAGTGCTCGATTGGTACGGGCGTTTCGCAAAGGGGCGACCGGGCGCAATCGTGGTGGAAGCGACCGGCGTGCGCGACGTGCCGTCGGGGCCGCTCCTGCGCATCGGCCATGACCGTTTCATTCCCGGCCTCAGCGAACTCGTCGAAACCGTCCGCCGCATGAGCGACGGCCAGACGCGTCTCTTCATCCAGATCATAGATTTCCTCTCGGTCAAACGCCGCCCCGAAAAGGCGAAATACTTCGCCCGCTTTCTCCACTTGCAAACGCGCCATCGCCGCGCGCTCGCGGAGGCGACGCGGGATGAGGGTTGGCTCGCGGCGGACGAATCGAGCGTGCGCGCGTTTCTCGCCGCCGCCGCCGATGAACTCATCGCGCGCGTGCTTGACGAACGCGAACTGGAATCGCTCTCGAAAGGCTACCGCGAGCGCGTCACGGACGCTCACCTGCCGCACGTCAAAGAATTGCCGCAGGCGCTTCCCGAAATCTTCGCCGCCGCCGCCCGCCGCGCCCGCCTGGCCGGATTCGACGGCGTCGAACTCCACTACGCGCACGCTTACACGATGGCCTCTTTTCTCTCCGCGCACAACACACGCACAGACGGCTATGGCGGCGCGCGGGAAGGACGGGTGCGCTTGCCGCTCGAAGTTTACCGGGCGGTGCGCGAGCGCGTCGGAGTCGACTACGTGGTGGGTTTGCGCTTCCTCGGCGACGAAGTGATCGCGGGCGGCAGCCGTCTGGATGATGCTATCTATTTCGCCAAAGAATTTGTGCGGGCTGGCTGCGACTTTTTGTCGCTCTCGAAGGGCGGGAAGTTTGAAGACGCCGCGCCGCCGAAGGTGGGTCACGCCGTCTACCCTTATACGGGCGAGAGCGGCTACGAATGTATGCCCACAGTTTTGTCGGACGAGCGCGGGCCTTTCAGCCGCAACGTGCCGCTCGTCGCCGCCATCAAACGCGCCGTGCGCGATGACGGACATCACACGCCCATCGTCGCCGCCGGAGGCATCTGCACTTTCGCGCAGGCCGAAGAGATTTTGCAGCGCGGCGACGCCGACATCATCGGCGCAGCCCGACAATCGCTCGCCGACCCCGACTGGTTTCTCAAAGCCCATCTCGGCAGGGGAGACGAAGTGCGCCGTTGCACCTATACGAACTACTGCGAAGGCTTGGACCAGGCGCACAAACAAGTGACCTGCAAACTCTGGGATCGATTGCAACTCGACGAGCCGCACGTCTCGCTCAGCCACGACGGGCGACGCCGCTTGCTTGCTCCTGATTGGAAGCCTGAAACGAACGATAGAGGGTCTTGAAATTTAGTCCCGCAAAGACATTATGAACGTGAAGTAATCGCCGCCTCATACGCCGCGATGAATTCGGGATCGCGCCGCTTTAAGTTTTCATAGTTGATTTTTTTGCTGCGCGTCATCAGCGAATAGGCGAAGCGCACGGGGTCTAGGTGCATGTAATCTTTCGCGTGCTCGAACCAGATGAGGCTTTCGTAAGCGGCTTGTTGATATTCTTCGATGACGGGTTTGCGCACCCGCTCGAACTCTCGCAACGCCGCCTCTACCTGCTCGTTCGCAGCGCAACAACGATAGAGCGCGATGGCGTCTTCGAGCGCGAGTTTTGTGCCTGAGCCGATGGAGAAATGCGCCGTATGCAGCGCGTCTCCAAGCAGGACGACGTTTCCGTGATACCAGCGCAGATTCTTCACCAGCAGGAAATTGATCCATTTGGAGTTGTTCGACAGCAGGGCGTGGCCGCCCAAATCTCTCGCGAACACCTCTTCGAGATAAGCGCGCGTCTGCGCGCCCGTCATCTTGGCGCATCCCGCCCGCGCCCACGTCTCGGCATCGCACTCGACAATGAAGGTGCTCGTCTCGGTGTCGAATTTATAAGAGTGTGCGGCAAAAACGCCCGCCTCCGTGGCGCGGAAGGTGAGCGTCAATCCGTGAAAGAGTTGATGCGTGCCGTACCAGATATATTTGTTGGGGCGCTCGCTCAACGAAGGCGCGAAGGCTTTTGCGAAGCGCCCGCGCACCATGCTGTTGACGCCGTCCGCACCGACGATCAAATCATAATTGACGAACTCATCCGGGTCGGTAGCGTTCACGCCGAAACGCAGATCGACGCCGAGCGCGCGGCCACGCTCCTGCAAGAGGTTCAGCAACTTGAGGCGCGCGATGCCGGAAAACTTGTTGCCGCGAATCGTGACACGCTCATCGCGATGCACCACGTCCACGTTGTCCCACATCGCGAAGTTGCGCGTGATCTCGCGGTAAGTCTCCTCGTCCGTGTCGCGCACATAAGAGAGCGTCTTATCGGAAAAGACCACGCCCCACCCGAACGTATCGCCGGGCGCGTTTCGCTCCAACACCGTGATCTCGTGCGACGGGTCGTGCTTCTTCATCAAAAGCGCGAAGTACAACCCCGCCGGCCCGCCGCCGATGCAAACGATTTTCATAAATGATGCCGCTTGTGCGTCAGAATGTCGGACGTAAACGCGCCCAATCAAGATTACGACCGATGAGCAGTTCAGTCATTTCCGCGTGATGCGTGTTCTTCATTGCAATGGCTTCAACGTCAAGTTCGTATCGACGAGCCAACTCGCGCACGCCATCAGCGTTGTCATAGGTCATCACAAAATCCCCCGCGACGTTCTTCATGATTCTGAACAATTCTTCATGATCGAGTTCAGCGTGAGTATAAAGCCGCCGCCCCGCACGCTTGCCCGCTGCCGTGTAGGGCGGGTCGATGAAGAATACGACTTCACGGCGCGCCGCATGCTGGCGGATAGCTTCCAATCCGTCGCCCTCGACGAAGGCGAGGCGCGGGCGCAAGCTGGCAATGTCTAGAATTCGCCGTTTCAGCGTCTCGGCATACCATCGTGACTTGATCCCTTTCCCTTTTTCACCACGCTTCAGCGGAGCTGAACCGTGAGCCAGGATGCCGCCGCGATAAGTTCGATTTTTGAGAATTGTTTGAAAGGCTCTTTCACGCACCCCCCGCGCCCGTGCTGACATGAGAGCGGCGAGGGATTCGCGAGTGAGATCAAAAGTGACAATGCGTTCGGCCAGCCATCCTCCATCATCCCGGTTGATGATCGTTTGCCACACGGCGGCAACCTGCTCGTCGATTTCAACCATTGTGACATGGTCGGCCAGACTCTCAGCCGCGACGGTTAAACTGACGATGCCGCCACCCGCAAAAGGTTCGATGAACTCGACGGGGTGCATGCTCAGACTGCCAAGCCATTGCCGGATACGCGGCACGAGCCAAGTCTTACCGCCCGGATAGCGAAAGGGGCTACGCTGCGGCACTGACGCCACATTAATAATTTGATCAGGTTGCGCGCCCTCGAAGATCGTCGGTTGTGGCGGTACTTGTGGCATGTATCTTAGGTCAGAGAAGTGTCAGTCAAAATCGGAGCGTCGGGTGGGTTGCTGTCCAGTTTCTCATCGAGTTTGGCCTGTAAGTGCTCTACAAAAACATCGACCGCCCCGGCCTCAGCGGTCGTCAGTTTGAGCATCGTCGGCGCGAATTTAGTATAGACGATCCGAGCGCGCTGTAGCCGATAGACATTTCGGTTAGAGTCGATGACAAGGTCATAGATGAGCCACGCCAGATCAGCTTCCTGTGGGACGACTTCTGCCATCTTTGGCAGGGTGTCGAAAAAATTGCGATGGATAGCGACGGCCTGCTTTTTGCCCCACATGTGGAAGATGCCGCCTTTGAAAAGCAATTGAGGCGCAAGCCGCTTGCGCGAAGATGAAAGATAGTCAGGGCGCGGATAGTGTGGCTTGCCCGCCCAATCCATATTCGCGCGACCTGCCGGGTCTTGCATGAAGTGTTCAAAGGGAGCGCGCACATTGCCGGAAATATAGACGGCCTGCACTTCACACGAGCCGAAATCGGTGACGCGGCCCTGCTCATCATAAGAGACAAGCACGACATCTATATTGCCAGCCGATTGCCCTTGTTTATCTTTCAAACGAACTTCAACCAGTGATGTCCACGTAGCATTGGGCGGAAAGAAAAAGGCGGCGGCATCATCGGCAATCAACCAATCTTCACGGAAGCGGACAGGGCAAGTAATGGTGACGTTGCTGCCCTCATGTACACTACACACGCCAAGCGGATCGTTAGCCTTATCCTTCGTGCAATTGGGAACTTTGTTGTTGAAAGGACAGAGCCTTTTCGTCCAGTAGCGATGCGCTTCGGGCGATTGGTTGCTGATAGGCAAGCCGAAGACTTCCGCGAGAGGTTGTCTGGGCACGTTGATCCTTTCGTTGCCGCAACAGGTTGAGAGCGTTTATGAATAGTGAAGATGTTAATGCCTTTTACTCTGCGTTATATGCTCTCATTCTTTCAGCATCTCTCTCGCAATCACCAACTTCTGAATCTCCGATGTGCCTTCGTAGATTCGGAGGGCGCGGATGTCGCGGTAGAGGCGTTCGATGAGATGGCCGTGAACGAGTCCTGCGCCGCCGTGAATCTGGAGGGCCTGGTCGATGATGCGCCCGGCGGCTTCGGTGGCGTAGAGTTTGGCGGTGCTGGCGGCGCGCGCGAGCGTGGAGGCGGATGAATCGTCAGCGCCGTAGGTGTCGCGCAGGTAGGCGGCGCGATAGACGAGCAGGCGCGCGGCGTCGAGTTCGGCGGACATGTCGGCGAGTTTCTCTTGAATCAATTCGTGCGCGGCGAGCGGTTGGCCGAACTGCCGGCGGCGTTTGGCGTAAGCGACCGATTCATCGAGCGCGCGGCGCGCCATGCCGCAGGCCGCCGCGCCAACCGAAGCGCGAAACGTGTTGAGCGTGCTGATGGCGAGTCCATAGCCTTCGCCTTCCGCGCCGACGCGATCCTCGGCGGGCACGCGCAAAGCGTTAAACTCGATCTCGCCAATCGGGTGCGGCGAGATGAGGCGCGTGCGCTCGCGCAAGTTGAAACCGGACATGCGCGCGCTGACGACGAAGGCGGAAATCTCCGCGCGCCCGTCGGGGCGACTCCCCGTGCGCGCGAAGACCGTGTAGAAATCGGCGAGGCCGGCGTTTGAGATGAAGCGTTTACGCCCGTCGAGCAGGTAACTGTCGCCATCGCGCCGCGCGGTGGTTTGAATGGCGGCCATGTCGGAACCGGCTTCCGGCTCGGTCAACGCAAAAGCGGCGATGGCACGCCCTTCGGCGGCGCGCGTGAGCCAGAAATCGCGGACGTGAACGGGGGCGGCCAGACTGATCGCGTGCGTGCCCAAGCCCTGCATCACGAAGGCGAGGTCGGCCAGCGGCGAAACATAAGAGAGTTCCTCGCGAATCAAACAGAGGGCGCGCACATCGAACGGCGCGTTCGGCTTCGCCACCGCGTAGCGCAGCAACTCGGCCTGCGCCAGAAGCGACAACAACTCGCGAAACTGCGCATCAGATTTTTCCTGCTCCGTCTCACCCGCTTCATCGTCCCTCTCCGCGCGCGGCTCGACCTCGCGCCACACGAAACTGGCGACACTCGCCGCCAGACGCAAATGCTCGGCGGTGAAAAACGGCGTCTCTTCGATAAAGCGATCCATAAGAACAGTGATAGGTGATGGGTGATATGACAAAACAAGATTTCTCCTATCGCCTATCACCCATCACTTATCACTCCTTTAAAAACCGGTTCACGCTTCGCGGTTACTGCGGCGTAAGCTTCGCGGAAGTCGGGGTGCTGCATGCACAGGCTTTGCGCCTGCGCCTCCCATTCGAGCGCGGTGTCGAGATCGACGTGCATCTCGCGGTTGAGCATCTCTTTGGTCATGCCAAGGGCGAACGAGGGGCCGCGCGCGAGTCGGTCGGCCAGAGCGCGGGTTTCGGGTTCGAGTTCGGTTGCCGCGACGACGCGGTTGTAGAGACCGATGCGTTCGGCTTCGGGCGCGGAGAGGAAGTCGCCCGTGTAGAGCAACTCGGTCGCCTTCGCCAAGCCCACGTAGCGCGGCAACAAAAAGGCCGCGCCCATATCCGCGCCCGACAGCCCGACGCGCACGAAGAGAAACGCGATGCGCGCCTCTTCCGCCGCGATGCGCAAATCCGCCGCGAGCGCGATACATGCACCCGCGCCCGCCACCGTGCCGTTCAAACTCGCAATGACGGGCTTGCGCAAATTCCGCATGTGGCGGATGAGCGCGCAGGTGTGGCGCGTGAATTCCAGATGTCCCTGCATGTCGCGCGACTGCAAATCCGCGATGATGTCGCGCACGTCGCCGCCCGAACAGAACGCGCGCCCTGCACCCGTGATGACGACGGCGCGCACCTGCTCCTCGTCTTGCAGCGCGGCGAACGTCTCGGTCAACTCGCGATAGACCTCGAAGGTCAACGCATTCAAACGGTCGGGACGATTGAGCGTGATCCAGCCCACGCCGCCATCGCGCACTTCGTAAAGAAAACTTTTCGGAGAAATCATGGTTGGTGAATGGTGAACGGTCAACGGCCAATGGTCAAGGACGAGCGCAGGCATCCATTTGCCATTTACGATTTACTATTTGCCAGCACAGCGATGCCTTCGATCTCTACTTTGGCGTCGGCTTCGAGCAGGCTTTTAACTTCGACGAGCGCCATGGCGGGGAAGTGGCGTCCCATCCTTGCGCGCCAGCGTGCGCCGATGTCGGGGAGCCGTGCCCGGTATTCTTCCTTGTCCGTAACATAAACGACGAGGCGCGTGATTTGGTCGGGCGTGCCGCCCGCTTCGACGACCACGGCAATGACATTGGCGAGCGCGCGGTCGAACTGCTCGACAAAGTCTGCGCTCACTATCTGTTGTCGCTCGTCCCATGCGATCTGGCCGGCGATGAACAGGAGCGCGCCGCCCGGCGGAGCCAGCACTCCGTTCGCATATCCGCGCGGGCGTCCGAGCGATGCGGGATTGATGAATTGAAAAGGCATAGTGAGCAGCTATGAACAATCGACCGCCAGCCAATAACCAATCATACCGCCTTCGCTGAACGTTGACGGCTGATCGCCGACAGCTAAAACAGCACGCTGCCGCCATCGACATTGATCGCCTGACCGTTGATGCCGCGCCCCTCCTCGGAAGCGAGCAAGAGCGCGAGCGCAGCGACTTCTTCCGGCGTGACCAGACGGTTTTGCGGACTCATGCGCTTGATGGCTTCGAGCGCGTCGGCGACGGTGCGCCCGGTCTTCGCTTCGATCTGTTCGAGGGCGCGCGTCGTCATATCCGTATCGACGTAGCCGGGACAGATGGCGTTGACCGTCACGCCCTTCGCCGCCACTTCGAGCGCGGCGGAGCGCGTCAGGCCGAGCACGCCGTGCTTCGAGGCGGCATAAGCCGCGATGTAAGGCGCGCCGGTCTTGCCCGCGATGGACGAGATGTTGATGATGCGTCCCCAGCCGCGTTCGAGCATCGCGGGGAGCGCAGCGCGCGTGCAGTAAAACGTGCCCGTGAGATTGATGGCGAGATGGCGCTGCCAATGCTCGTCGTTGGTCTTCGTGAGCGGCGCGCTCTCCGCGATGCCCGCGTTGTTAACGAGGATATCCGCCCCGCGCCCGAACGTCTCCGCGACGCCCGCCACCACGCGCGCCACGTCGCTCGCGTCCGACACGTCGCAGGTCGCGTGCATCGTTTGCACGCCGCACTCATCTTTGATTTCAGCGGCGACGCGCGCCACCTCTTCCGCCGTGCGCGCCACGACCGCGACGCTCGCTCCTTCGCGCGCGAACGCAAAAGCGACTGCGCGCCCGATGCCGCGCCCGCCGCCCGTAATGAGTGCGATTTTGTTTGCCAGCAGCATAAGTGTCAAATTTCAAATTTCAGGGCTGAAGTTGTTCGTTCTTTTAACCCGAAACCTGAAACCCTATGAGAGTTTGTTAAAACGCGGGGTGCGCTTCTCTAAAAATGCGCGGACGCCTTCGCGCGCGTCCGAAGTTTGGAAGCAGCGTAGTTGCGCTTCCGTTTCGTATTGCAACATCTCCTCGAGGTCGGCGGCATCGCTCATGTAGACGGCGTGCTTGGCGGCGGCGATTGCTTCGGGCGGCGCATCGCGCAGGCGTTCGGCGAGGCGCGCGGTCTCCACCGTGAGTTGATCATCGGCGACGACGCGATTGACGAGGCCGAGCGCGAGCGCCCGCCCCGAGTCAATCGCCTCGCCGAGAAAGAACATCTCACAGGCGATGTTCGAGGGCACGAGGCGCGGCAGAAAATATGTCCCGCCCCAATCGGGATGCAAGCCGACTTTGACGAACGACTGGCTGAAGCGTGCCGACTCCGCCGCGATTCGCAAATCGCACGCGAGCGCAAGGTTGAAGCCCGCCCCCGAAGCGACGCCGTTGATCGATGCGACGACGGGTTTCACCATCTCGCGAATCGCCATCACCACCCGACGCCCCGCGCCGAGCATCCGCGCGAACTCGTCTTGTTCCTCGCGCTCCATCATCTGGTCCATCGCTGCGACATCGCCGCCCGCGCAGAAGGCCCGCCCCGCGCCCGTGATGACCACCACGCGCACGCCCTCGTCGCCCCCGGCCCTTTCCAACACTTCTCCGAGATCGCGCCGCATGTGTCCCGCGAAGGCGTTCAACTTGTCGGCGCGATTGAGCGTGATCGTCATGATGCCGTCGCGCTCGGAGACTTTGATGAATTGCTCGGTCATAAGGGTGAGCAGTAAGCGGTGAGCAGTAAAAGCAGAGAAGAAAGCTGCTTACTGCTCACTTTCCTTTGAATTGCGCCTGGCGTTTGCCCACGTAGGCGTCGAGTCCTTCTCTGGCGTCTTCCGACTGGAAGAGTTGTTGCTGAAGTTCGCGTTCGAGGGCGAGCGCGGACTCGAAGGGAATCTCCGCGCCCGTCTGCACGGCGCGCTTGATGCGCCCGACGGCGTGCGCGGCCTTGTGCGGGGTAGTGAACTTCGCGGCGTAGTCCAACACCTGTCGCATGAAGGCTTCGCCCGTTTCCGCTTCGTAGACGTGATTGACGAGGCCGAGTTCCAAACCGCGCTCGAAGTCGAAGAGTTCGCCCGTGGTCATCAGTTCGATGGCGCGCGATTTGCCGACGATGCGAACCATGCGCTGCGTGCCGCCCGTGCCCGGCAGCACGCCGAGTGAGACTTCCGGTAAACCCATTTTGCCTGCGCCTCTGCGCGCGATGCGCAAATCCGCCGCCATCGCCACTTCGAGGCCGCCGCCGACGCAGTGGCCGTTGATGGCCGCGATGACGAGTTTCGGCGTCTGCTCAAGGCGCGACAGGGTTTCGTTGGCGTGCAGGCAGAAATAATACTTGAACGTGGGCGTCACGCTCTGAAGCATCGCGATGTCTGCGCCCGCGCAAAAAAACTTCTCGCCGCTCCCCGTGATGACGATGACGTGCGCGGTCTCATCCATGCGCGCCGCGAGGATCGCGCGGTCGAGTTCCAACATCATCTCGTGGCTGTACGTGTTCGCTGGGGGCGCGTTGAGCGTCAATTGTGCCACGCCGTCCGCCACCCGATACTGCACGAGTTTGCCGCTCACTTCCGCTGCCCCTTGGACTTTGGCTTCCGCTTCTGCCATTTTGCTCACGCTCCCTTAATAATTCAATTCTCTAACTCATAAATGAAAAGCACCGTTGCGAGAAGCCCGGTTGATTATGATTCAAATTCGGATCGCGCAATGCCTGATTGTCGAATGATAGCTTGTAAAGTGCCGAGGCGTAACTCTGGATGCAAAGGCACGGGGACGGTAATGGTCGATCCGGCGGCAGCCTTTTGCACAACGACATGGCTTCCTTTCCGGCGCACCTCGACAAAGCATGTCTGGTCAGGATGGAGCAGACCTCCCGGCCTGAAAGTCTACGCAGCCTCCCCAAAGGAGACCTCCAGCGTCGTCACGTAAATTTCAGTATTGAGTCGCTCGTTGACCTCAGTCGGATGGGCGCACTCCAGGAACAACTCGACAGCTTCTTTTAAATTGGCACGCGCCTCTTCGATTGAATTCCCTTGACTAGCAATATCGAATTCGGGACAGAGCGCAACGAAACCATCATTTTCGCGCCAAATAGTTGCGGTTAAAGTACGTGTCATCGCTCGGGCTTTCCTTGTTCACTTTTAGATGTGCGGTGCGCGCCAGACGCTGAGGCGCTCGGCTTTGTCCGTCCTGGCGATGAACTGTAGTTCGCCGCCCGTTGTTCCCGCAAGGAAACCGGAGAGGAACAGGCGCGTGAGGTTATCCACGAGGTCGTTGACCGATAATTTGCCGCGCGGGTCGTACCAGTTGTAAATCCAGTTCATCATGCCAAAGAGGGCGTAGGTGGCGACCGTGAGATCGAGCTTGGGTTGACCGTTCGGCTCCTGCTGCCCCTGAACTTCCGAGAGGATGCGCCGGACGAGGCGCGTATACTGCTGTTTGCGTCCTGTGACGTGTGCGCGCATCTCGCCCGCGAGCGAATCGGCTTCGTGCGAGAGCACTTTCATCTCGGCCATGTTGGAGGCGAAAAACGAGAGGTGGTTTTCGATGACGAGACGCAGCTTCTCGACCGCGTCGCTCGTCTCCCGTAATCGCTCTTGCAGGCGTTCGTGGACGTGCCCGAAGCAGTTGTCCTGAATTAAAAAGAGCAGTTCCTCTTTCGACTTGCAGTAGTAGTAAAGCCCCGCGAGGCTCACTTCCGTCGCGCGCGAGATGTCGCGCATCGAGGTCGAGTGATACCCCTTCTCCGCGAAGATGCGCGCTGACGTGCGCAGGATGAACTCCAGCTTCTGATCGTAGCGCGTAAACGATTGCGGAATGCGGATTGCGGATTGCGGATTGGAAGATACATTGCTCTTCTTTGCGCTCATTGTTTGTCCTTGCCGTTTTTTAATCTGCAATCCGCATTCCCAAATCCGCAATCCTCACAGTCGCACGTACTCAAACTCGAACGGCTTGCCCTTAATGCCCGCAGCGGGCGGCGCGATCCAGTTGGCGATCTTGCCGGGTTCGGTGACGGGGTGCATGAGGCTGCGGACGTGCTCGCGGTCTGCGAGCGAGGGGAGCCACCCGGCGTGCCCTTGCTCGAACGCTTCCCCGGTGATGAGCGCGCCCTGCACATCGAAGGAGTGCCCGGCGAACTCGCCGACGTGGCGATGAAAGCGCGTGCTCGGCAGATAGAGTTCGGCGTCGATGCCTTCGTCGCGGATGAACTTGTTCCAGCGCGTCATGGCGCGTTCGCAGTCTTTGACATACTCGCCGCGCAGGACTTCGTTGAGCGCGTTGCGCAAAGGAACTTCGCGCTGCCGAAGTTGGCTGTCTTCCACGACGGTCAACATGAAGTTGTCGCCCGCCGCAGTGTGTTCCGTGTAGTTGGCCTGTTCTTTGTAGCGGCCTTTGAGACCGGCGGCGAAGAAGTCAGCCGAGTTGGAACTGATCTCGCCGCCGAAGAGATCGAGCGAGTAGCTGAACCAGAAATTGATGTAGCGTTGAATGATGTCGAGCGGGATGCCGCCGAGTTCGCGCACGTCCGCGTGCGGATTCTCTTTCATCAACTGCGCGGTGCGCTTCACCACGCGACCGACGCCCGTTTCGCCGACGAAGAGATGATGCGCTTCTTCGGTGAGCATGAACTGGCAGGTGCGCGCGAGCGGCTCGAAGCCGGATTCGGCGAGCGCGGCGAGTTGAAACTTGCCGTCGCGGTCGGTGAACATCGTGAAGCAGAAAAAGTTGAGCCAGTCGTCGCAGGGCTGGTTGAAGGCTTCGAGAATGCGCGGCTTGTCGGGGTTGCCGCTGCGCCGCTCAAGTAAGCCTTCGGCCTCGTCGCGCCCGTCCAGCCCGAAATAGCGGTGCAGGAGATAGACCATCGCCCAGAGGTGGCGGCCTTCTTCGACGTTCACTTGAAAGAGATTGCGCAGGTCGTAGAGCGACGGACAGGTTTTGCCGAGTTCGCGTTGCTGTTCGACCGAAGCGGGTTCGGTGTCGCCCTGTGTGACGATGATGCGGCGCAAGGCGTTACGAAACTCGCCGGGCACGTCCTGATAGACGGGCATCCCGTAGTTGTCGCCGAAGCCGACTTTGGCATCCCGGTCGGCGGGTTTCAGGAAGATGCCCCAGCGATAATCGGGCATCTTGATATAGTCGAAGTTCGCCCAGCCGTCGGCCTCCACGCTGATGGCCGTGCGCAAATAGACTTCCTTATCCTGAAAGCCGTCCGGCCCCATCTCGCGCCACCAGTCGAGATAGTTGGGCAGCCACTTCTCCAACGCGCGTTGGAGGCGCTTGTCATCCGAGAGATTCACGTTGTTCGGGATGCGTTCGTATAATTGCATGATTCACCTCGAAGATAGTGATAAGTGATAAGTGATAAGAAAGACCGAAAACGCTTTTCCTTATCACTTATCAACCATCACCTATCTCCTATGTTCGCTTGTAGTCGAATTGCGCCTGCGTCGGTTTGCCGTAGTTGGTCAGCGCGCCTTGCGGGCCGACGGCGTTGGGGCGTTGGAAAATCCAGTTCTGCCAGGCGGTCAGGCGCCCGTAAATTTTGGTGTCCATCGTCTCAGGCCCCGCGAAACGAAGCGAGGCTTCCATGCCGGTCAGAGCATCGGGCGAGAGCGACGTGCGCTCTTCGATGTCCACGCGCAGCTTGTCTTCCCAATCGAGGTCGTCCGGCGCGAACGTGATGAGTCCGGCTGTTTCGGCGGCCTCGGCGTCGAACCGGCCTTCGTGTGTGAGCACTGCGGCGGTCTGTTCCGGCGCGGCGAGGAAGCGCGATTGCAGGCGCGTCAGGCCGTTCGACATCGGGAGCGCGCCCGCGTTGAACTCGCTCGCGGCGACTTCAATCGTCGTGTCCGGATCGTTGAGCATGTAAGTGCGGTCGGCTGAGAGCGCGAGTTCGAGCAGATTTCCGGCGAAGCAACTGCCCGGTTCGATGAGCGCGAAGAAACTTTTCGCCGTCAGATCGAGACGGCGCAGCACCCGCGCCATGTGCCGGATGATTTCACGAACCAGCCAGTGGTCTTTGTTGTCTGCGAGCGTTTGATCGACGGCCAGCACGTCGTCGATACGGCCCCCGGTGCGCAGGCAGACGAGGCCGATCTCCAGTTCGTTCATGCGCAGGTGCAAAAGCGCGTCGTCCAACTCACGATAAGCCTGAAGCGGCCAGTAAGCGTCGCCGAGTAGTTCTATCTCTTCGATGGTTGCGGGCATCTCGCCCTGCGGGGCACGCACGGTCAAGTCGGCGTAACGCTTCTCGCGATTCAGTTTCACGCTGACGTACTTGTATTCGCGGCCTTGCGCCGTAGCTTCCACTTGCAACGGATTAAGCTTGATGCCGGAGTTCGGCCTCTTCCCTCCATCGTCTTCGACGATGCTGCGCACCCGCGCCGTCACCTCGTCTTGAAATTTGCTGGTCGGGAAATAGCCGTCGATCAAATTCCACTCCTTCGCGCGTTTGCCTTTGAGTCCCTCGGCCAGCGTCGAAAACACATCGGCGCGGTCGCGGCGAATCTTTCGTTTATCGACGAGGCGCGTCAGGCCGCCCGTTCCCGGCAAAACGCCGAGTAACGGAACTTCGGGAAGCGAAACGGTCGAGTTGCCGTCGTCAACGAGATAAATTTCATCGCAGGCGATGGCGAGTTCGTAACCGCCGCCCGATGCCGTGCCGTTCAAGGCGGCGACCCAGCGTTGCCCGGAATACCGGGAAGCGTCTTCGATGGCGCAACGCGTCTCGTTGGTGAATTTGCAGAAGTTGACTTTGAAGGCGTGCGACGAAGTGCCGAGCATGTAGATGTTCGCGCCCGCACAGAAGATGCGCGGCTTGAGGCTTGTGATCACGACTACCCGCACCTGCGGTTGCTCGAAGCGCAGGCGTTGGACAGCGTCGGCCAGTTCGATGTCAACTCCGAGATCGTAAGAATTGAGCTTGAGCTTATAGCCTTCCGCCAGCGTCTCGTCCTCCTGCACGTCCATCGTCAAGGTGGCGACTGCGCCATCTATCGCCAGCTTCCAGTGTTTGTACTGCTCCGGTGTGGTCTCGAAATTAATCATCAGAAAATAAACTCCGAACCTTAAATTGTGCGAACATCGAACGCGAATTTCAAACTTGACATTGGTGGGCGCTCGCCCGTCTTAAAAATCACGAGCCGTCTTTTTCGAACGCTCGTTCGAAAAAGATGATACCGGCTCGCGGCCTGCGGGTCAAGGATCGAAAAGGGGGCAGCCGCGAAGCAGGCAGTCGGGCGGTTATCGAGCGAAGTGTAACGGCTGCCCGGGCGCACGGGCGGCGGCGGTCGAAAACGTTCGGACGATGACGCTTGACAGGCAACACCCGGCGCGCGTACGGTCTTCAACGTTTTCGAGCCTTCGCGGAGGCGCATCTGTTCTGGTGAACGGCGCGGTCTTCAAAACCGTCTGTGAGAATGTGAGAGCAGGCTCAGGTGGGTTCGATTCCCACACGCCTCCGCCAACTCTATTGGGGGGTGGGGGGGGGGGGGGGGGGGAGGGGGGGGGGGAACGGGGGTGGGGAGCTACAGAACGGGCTCCCACACCCCAGAGCTTCTGCAGAAGGGG
>JBPCIP010000228.1:0-16303 GCA_051006195.1 Pyrinomonadaceae bacterium | reverse complement strand
GAAGAGGCGCGCGCACTCGCCGCCGGGAATCCGTTGAGCCTGTTGCATGTCACGCGTCCCGAAATTGATCTGCCCGAAGGCACGGATATTTACAGCGATGCCGTTTACGAGAAAGCCGCCGAGAATTTTCAAAAGCTGATTGAGACGTGCCCGCTTCAGACAGAGGATGAAACGAGTCTCTACCTCTATCGCCTGGTGATGGGCGAGCACGAGCAGACGGGGATAGCGGCGTGCTGTGCGGTTGACGAGTACGATGCGGGGTTGATCCGCAAGCACGAGCGCACGCGCCCCGACAAGGAGGACGACCGCACGCGCCATATGCTCGAACTGCGCGCGCAAACCGGCGTCGTCTTTTTAACTTATCGCGCCGACCGCCGCATAGACGCACTCGTCGCCGGAGTCGTAGCAAGTGATCCGCTCTACGATTTCACCGCGCCCGACCAGATTCGCCACACCGTCTGGCGTGCGCCCATGCCCGAACCGCTCGTGCGCGCCTTCCTTGAAGTGCCGCTGCTCTACATCGCCGACGGGCATCACCGCGCGGCGAGCGCGAGCCGCACGCGCGCCGCCTTGCGCGACAAGAATCCGCAGCACACGGGCGACGAAGAATACAACCGCTTTCTTACGGTCATCTTTCCGTCCGACCAGATGCAGATACTTCCCTACAACCGCGTCGTCAGAGATTTGCACGGCATGTCGCCCGAAGAATTTCTCGCGGCGGTCGGTGAGAAGTTTCACATCGAAGAAGGAACGGCGGTTGTGCCGGAGCGCGGGAGTTGGAGCATGTATCTCAAACAGCGCTGGTACAAACTGTCGCTGCTCGACGGCGCGCCGGAGATGCAACCGGACGACCCGACCGTCGCGCTCGATGTGAGCGTTTTGCAAGACCGCTTACTCGACCCCATCCTCGGCATCAAGGATGTACGCACGGACAAGCGCATTGATTTCGTCGGCGGCATACGCGGCACTGCGGAACTCGAAAAACTCGTCAACGAAGGCCGCGCGCAGGTCGCCTTCTCGCTCTCGCCGACGACCATCGAAGATTTGCTCAAAGTCTCCGACGCCAACGGCATCATGCCGCCCAAGTCAACATGGTTCGAGCCGAGGCTGCGCGACGGGTTGTTAATCCACCAGATTTGAGTGTGAGACGGAGTGCGCTGGAGATGAACTTCACTATCGAGACCGAAAGACTTCAATTGCGCCCCTTCACGCTCGACGACTTGCCCGCGCTCCGTTCGATGCGTGCCAAAGAGGAAGTTTCCCGCTATCTCGGCACGTCCGCGCTGCAAACGCCGGAGTTCATCCGGGAGCGTTTGCACGCGTACCTCGAATGTTACCGGCTACACGGCTTCGGCATGGCGGCGGTGATGGAAAAGTCCGGCGGCGAACTTGTCGGCTGGAGCGGGCTTCAGCCTTTGGAGTTCGGCTGGAACGAAAACTGGCCTCAGGCGAACGAGACGGTGGAGATCGAAGTCGGTTATGGCTTCGACACGCCTCACTGGGGCAAGGGCTACGCGACCGAGGTGGCCGCGGCGTGGTTGCGTTACGGCTTCGAGGAGACGGGGCTGCGGCGCATCGTCGCGGTGGCGTCGCCGGAAAATAAAAGCTCCTGGCATGTGATGGAAAAGCTTGGCATGAAATATGTAACGACCGAGCAGCATTATGGAAGCGAGTGCGTGGTCTACGCGATCTCGCGCGACGAGTTCAAACCGTGCGGCTCATACCACCTGCTACAAAATTCTTAGAGGATGAGAGGCAAAGACGAATGAAGGTTTTAATCGCAGACAAATTTGAGCAATCGGGGCGCGACGGCCTTGAGGCTGCCGGGTGCGATTATTCCTACCAGCCGGATGTGAAAGACGAGTCGCTCGTCGAAGCGATTCGCGGTTACGCGCCGGACGCGCTCGTCGTGCGTTCGACGAAAGTGTCGGAGGCCATGATGGACGCGGGCGCGTTGAAGTTAATCGTGCGCGCGGGGGCTGGCTACAACACGATTGACGTGGCGGCGGCTTCTCGCCGGGGCATCTACGTGTCGAACTGTCCGGGTAAAAATTCCATCGCCGTCGCAGAGTTGACCTTTGCGCTTTTCCTCGCGCTCGACCGGCGCATCGCCGATAACGTCATCGCACTGCGGCAAGGGCAATGGAACAAGAAAGAGTTCGCGCGCGCGCGGGGCCTCTACGGGCGCACGCTCGGACTCGTCGGCACGGGGCAGATCGGGCAGGAAGTGATCAAACGCGCGCAAGCCTTCGGGATGAGGGTCGTGGCCTGGAGTAAAAGTTTGACGGACGAGCGCGCGGCGGAGTTAGGGATAGAGCGCGTAGAGAGTCCGGCGGATGTCGCACGCGCGGCGGACATCGTGAGCGTCCACGTCGCTTTGAAACCTGAGACGCGCGCACTTATCGGCGCGGACTTTTTCTCGGCCATGCGCGAAGGCGCGTTCTTCATCAACACCGCGCGCGGCGAGGTTGTGGATCAAAACGCGCTCGTCGCGGCGATGCGCGAGCGCGGCATTCGCGCGGGGCTTGATGTCTTCGCCGCCGAACCGACGAGTGCGACGGGCGAGTTCACGGACGAGATCGCGCGTGAGGCGAATCTCTACGGCACGCATCACATCGGGGCTTCCACCGATCAGGCGCAGGAAGCCATCGCCGCCGAAACCGTGCGCATCATCAAGACTTTCAAAGAAACCGGCAAAGTCCCGAACGTCGTTAACCTCGCGGCCGCCACACCCGCCACGCACACGCTCGTCGTGCGCCATTTGGATCGCCCCGGCGTGTTAGCCTCTGTGCTTGACGCGATTAAAGCGGCGGAGATCAACGTGCAGGAGATGGAGAACATCGTCTTCGAGGGCGCGGAGGCCGCCGTCGCCCGCATCAACCTCGAAGCCGCCCCGCCCGCCGAAACACTCGAACGGTTGCGCGCTGAGAATGCGAACATTATCGAACTCGATCTGCTTGAGTTGAAAAGCTGATGATTAGTACAGTTGTCGCAACAGTTTTCAATGCCGACATGACACGGCAAGTTGAAGTCTTTCAAAGGCGGGATGGGAGTTTCGGCTTTGAGGAACTGCGCTTCAGCGAACCGGAGCGATCATGGATCGTCAGTGGATGCTATTCAAATTCGTTCACCGATTCGACGGAGAGTGCTTTGAGAGAAGCCCGTGAGCGAGTGTTATGGTTGTCTTTGGGCGGCGAAGACAATTGAGACTTTGAGAGAATGAAAACAACTCTTATCACGGGTGCGTCGAGCGGGATCGGCGAAGTGTTCGCGCGGCAACTTGCGGCGCGCGGGGAGAACGTCGTGTTGGTGGCGCGTTCGGAGGAAAAGCTGAACGCGCTGTGCAACGAGTTGGGGCGCGCCTGTGGCGTGAACTGTCAAACTGTCGCGCTGGACTTGTCGGAGGCGGGCGGGGCGCGGCGTCTCTTCGAGGAGACGGAGCGGCGGGGCTTGGAAGTTGACACGCTGATCAATAATGCGGGCTTCGGGTCGGTGGGCGACTTCGCGTCGCTTGATGTTGAGCGCGAGTTGAATATGATCGATTTGAATGTCAAGTCGCTCGTCGAACTCACCTATCTTTACCTCGCGCCGATGCGTAAACGGCGGCGCGGTAATATCATCAACGTCGCCTCGGTCGCCGCCTTCCAGCCCGTACCCTACATGGCGACCTATGCGGCGACCAAAGCCTTCGTGCTGTCTTTCTCGGAAGCTTTGTGGGACGAGAATCGCGCTTACAAGATCAAGGTGATGGGTCTGTGTCCGGGCGCGACGAAGACCAATTTTTTCAATGCAGCGTATGTCAAACGTCCGCCGTTTCGCGTCATGCAAACGGCTGATGAGGTCGTCGCGACCGCCCTGCGTGGACTCGAAAGGGGCAAGGGCCATATCATCTCCGGCTGGCTCAACTACGTGCAGACGCAGGCCGAGCGGCTGCTGCCGCGCTCCGTCGTAACGCGCATCGCGGGCGCGGGCATGCGCTCAGGGCTGAACATTAAGACCGACTAAACACATCATAGGAAAAGAAAAGATGACTGAGAGAATCTACAATTTTAGCGCGGGGCCGGCGGTGCTCCCCGTCCCCGTCCTTGAAGAAGCGCAACGCGATATGTTGAGCTTGCCCGGTGTGGGCATGTCCGTGATGGAGATCAGCCATCGCTCGAAGACGTTCGACGAAATCATCAGCGGAGCCGAAGCGTCTTTGCGCGAATTGATGGGCATTCCCGAAAACTACAAGGTGCTTTTTTTGCAGGGCGGCGCGAGTTTGCAGTTCTCGATGATCCCGATGAACCTGTTGCCGCCGGGCGGCACGGCGGATTATATCGTCACCGGCAGTTGGGGCAAAAAGGCTTTGAAAGAAGCCAAGCGCGTCGGCACGATCAACGTGGCTGCGAATACCGAAGACAGCAGCTACTCGCGCACGCCCGAACCGCACGAACTGAAACTCAACCCCGACGCCGCTTATCTTCATCTCACTTCAAACGAGACGATAGAGGGCGTTGAATGGAAACACCTGCCGGAAGCCGGCGACGTGCCGCTCATCTCCGATGCTTCGTCAAATATTCTCTCGCGCCCGGAGCCGGTTGAGAAATACGCGCTCATCTACGCCGGGGCGCAGAAGAACATGGGGCCTTCGGGGCTGACGCTCGTGATCATTCGCGACGATTTGCTCGCGCGCATCCCCGACAAACTCCACACCATGCTCGACTATCGCACGCATGTCGAAAACGATTCCCTCTACAACACGCCGAACACATGGGGCATCTACATCCTCAACCTCGTGTGCAAATGGCTCAAGGAGAAGGGCGGCATCGAAGGCATGCACCGCGAGAACGAGGCGAAGGCCGCGCTGCTCTACGACGCGATTGATGCGACCGACTTTTATCGCGGCCACGCCGCAAGGGAGTCGCGCTCGCTGATGAACGTCACGTTCCACCTGCCGTCGGAGGATTTGGAGAAGCAGTTTGTGCGAGATGCGACCGAAGCCAAACTCGACGGCTTGAAAGGACATCGCTCGGTGGGCGGTTTGCGCGCTTCGATCTACAACGCTTTCCCGCGCGAAGGCGTCGAAGCGTTGGTTGAATTTATGAAGGAGTTCGAGCGAAAGAATGGCTGATGCCGAAGTTCGACCCGTCGGCGAATGGGGAGTTGAGTTAATGAGCGTCACGGAAAAAGCCATCGAGATAGAGCCATCTCTGACCATCAACGCACGCGCGCTCAATTTGACGGAGGAGAGATTTTTCAACCTCTGTCAAGATAACCGCGACTTGCGCCTTGAATTGACCGCGCAGGGAGAACTCATCGTTATGGGGCCAACAACCACAGAGACTGGACGCCGCAATGCCAACCTCAACTTCCAACTCTGTCTCTGGGCGCGACAAGATGGCACGGGCGAGTGCTTCGATTCATCGGCGGGTTTCACCCTGCCGAACGGCGCGAGAGTTTCCCCCGACGCTTCGTGGGTGAGACGGGATCGCTACGAGGCATTGACCGCAGAGGAGCGCGAACAGTTCGCGCCGCTCTGCCCCGACTTCGTGGCGGAGTTGAGAAGCAAGACGGATCGCCTCGCGCGCTTGCAGGCGCGAATGATGGAGTACATCGAAAACGGCGCGCGGCTCGGCTGGCTGCTTGATCCAGCGGCGCACAGAGTTTATATCTATCGCCCCGGCCAAGAGGTCGCGACACTCGATGCGCCTGAAACAATCGCGGGCGATCCCGTGCTGCCGGGCTTTGTCCTACAACTACAAGATGTTTTGTAACTTCCCCGAACACGCAACCCGACGCTCAATTATTTCGATCAACAGACATGAAAAAACTTCCTTTGTTCCTTGTCTTACTCTTGACCTGCACGATTCTCGTCGCCGGTTTTTCTTTCGCCCGGCAGACGATGCAACAAGCCGCGCCGATTAATGGCGGCGACGGCGTGACGCTGACAGCCGAAAAGCATTTGCGCAACGTGCGCCAGTTGACCTTCGGCGGCGAGAACGCAGAAGCTTATTTCAGTGGCGACGGCAAGCAGTTGATCTTCCAATCGAAGCGCGACGAGCGCAAGTGCGATCAGATTTACACGATGCGCGCCGACGGCTCGGAGGTGCGGATGGTCTCGACCGGCGCGGGGCGCACCACCTGTTCCTACATCTTCCCGAAAAAGCCGCAGCGCATTCTTTACGCTTCCACGCATCTCGGCTCGCCCGACTGCCCGCCCAATCCCGATTTCTCGAAAGGCTATGTCTGGGGCATCTATCCTTCGTATGACATTTTCATGGCGAACGCCGATGGCTCGAACGTCAAGCCGTTGACGAACACCCCCGGCTATGATGCCGAAGCGACCGTTTCACCCGATGGGAAAAAAATCGTCTTCACCTCGACGCGCAACGGCGATCTCGACCTCTACACGATGGACGCCGACGGGCGCAACGTCCGCCAACTGACAACTGCACTCGGCTACGACGGCGGCGCGTTCTTCTCCGCCGACGGCAAACAACTCGTCTACCGCTCTTATCACCCGCAGACGCCCGAACAGATCGCGCGCTACAAACAGAAACTCGCGGAGAATTTGATCGAGCCGAACACGTTTGAAATCTGGATGATGAACGCCGACGGCACGAACAAGCGACAGGTGACGAAACTCGGCGCGGCCAGTTTCGCCCCTTTCCTCTTCCCCGACGGCAAAAAGATCATCTTCTCCTCGAACGTCAACGATCCGAAGAAACGCAACTTTGATCTCTATGCGATCAAAGTGGACGGCACGAATCTGGAGCGCATCACCCACGAAGAGACCTTCGACGGCTTCCCGATGTTTACGCCCGACGGCAAAAGACTCGTCTTCGCCTCGAACCGCAACGCTAAGACACGCGGCGACACGAACATCTTCATCGCCGATTGGATGGATTAACAGCAGAGGTCAGAAGCTAGAGGTTAGAGATCAGTTAAACCTGTCTTCACTGACCTCTGACCTCTGACCTCTAGCCTCTGGTTTAAATTATGAGACGTAAAATTTTTCAACCGTTGCTCGTCATCGTGCTGACGGCGAGCGCATTCGCGCAGCAAAAAAACGCGGGACAACAGCATGATGTGAGCGCGGAGCGTCTGCGCGCACACGTCACCTATCTGGCCTCAGATAAATTGGAAGGCAGACGCACGGGGACGGCGGGCGCGGCGGCGGCGGCAGACTATATCGCGAAAGAATTCGAACGATATGAATTGCGCGGGGGGGGTGGCTCGACTGCTCGTAGTAAAGAGGGGGCGAAGGGGTACATGCAGAAGTTCCCGTATGTCTCCGCCGTCGAACTCGGCAAGGGCAATGCGATGACGTTCACGCCGCGCATGGATGAAGCGGCGGCGAACGGGCGAGCATCGTCGCTCGATTTGCGCGCGGGCGAGGATTGGATGCCGCTGGCGTGGAGCGCGAACGGGCGCGTGGAGAGCAGCCCGGTTACGTATGTCGGCTACGGCATCACGGCGGCAGAGTTGAAGCATGACGATTACGCGGGCGTGAATGTGAAGGGGCGGATCGCGCTCGCCTTCGCGGGGACGCCGGACGGCGACAATCCGCATGGAAGTTTCGGGCGTTACGCCGATCTGCGGTTCAAAGCCGCAGCGGCGCGCGATCACGGCGCGCGGGCGCTCGTGCTCATCGCGCGCGAAGAGAATTTCAAGGACGATAAACTCGCGCGCCTGCGCGTTGATGAAAGCCTCGCGGCGGGCGATGCGGGGCTGCCCGTCGTCGTCATTTCAAGACAGGCGGCGCGACGCGCGTTGGAAGCGGCGGCCACGCCGATATTGAAGTTTGAAGAACTGGAAAAAGCTATCGCCGCCGCTGCGCGCACGCAGTCTCATGGCGGCGAAATTGCCGCCGCGCACAACGGGACACAGCCCGCCCCGCGTAATTTTTCCGCGCCGCTCAATAACATCGCGTTCAGCCTTAACACGGAGATCATGCGCCGCGAGGCTCCGGCGGTGAACGTCGTCGGCATCCTCGAAGGCTCCGATCCGAAATTGAAACACGAATACATCATCATCGGGGCGCATTACGACCATCTGGGACGCGGCGGGCAGGGGAGCCTTGCGGCGGCGCGCGAAGGCGAGGTGCATCATGGGGCGGACGATAACGCTTCGGGCGTTGCCGGACTGCTCGAACTCGCGCGCACCTTCGCGCAGGAGCGCAAGAGCGTTCGTCGCAGCATCGTCTTCATCGCGTTCGGCGGCGAAGAGGAAGGCTTGCTCGGATCGAATTACTACGTGCGCAGTCCAAGCGTGCCGCTCGCGCAGACCGTCGCAATGCTCAACCTCGACATGGTTGGGCGGATGCGGGAAGACAAACTGCACGTCGGCGGTGTGGGCACGTCCGCCGAGTGGAAAAACTGGATCGCGAAGGCGAACAGCAACGATCTCAATATGACAGTTACTGCGACGGGTGTGCCGCCAGCGTTAACGTCCGAAGCAACTCGCGGCGTTGCCATCGTGACGGCGGCGAACGGGCAGACGATTGCAAGTGTTAACCCGCGCCGCCCGTTAGCGCTCACGATGACGGAAGACGGTTTCGGGCCAAGCGATCACGCTTCCTTCTATGCGAAGCAGACGCCCGTGCTTTTCTTCTGGACGGGCGCGCACGAGGATTATCACAAGCCGACGGATACCGCCGACCGCATCAACTATGAAGGTGAGCAGCGCATCGTCTTTTTCGTCCGCGACATCGTGCGCGCGGCGGATACGAGCGACACGCGCCCGACCTACACGCGCGCCAAGCCGGATGCGGCGTCGGGGCGCGCGACCGGTTTTCGCGTCTACCTCGGCACCATCCCGAATTACGCGGAAGGCAGCGGCGACGGACTCAAACTCGACGGCGTGCGCGAAGACTCGCCGGCGGCGAAGGCCGGCCTGAAGACGGGCGACGCGCTCGTTCGGCTGGCCGGACGCGACGTGCGCAACGTCTACGATTACACCTACGCGCTCGGAGAGATGAAGGCCGGAGAGGAGTATGAAGTTGAGGTCGTGCGCGGCGGCGAGCGGCTGAAACTGAAGATCACTCCGGCGGCGAGGAAGTAGGTAAGGTCAAACGGTGAAAGGGCCAAGGGGGAAACTGCACTTTGGCAGTTTCCCCCTTGACCCTTTCACCGTTTGACCTTTTCTTTTACCAACGCGACTCGCGGTCGCCGCCGCTGCCGCCGCCGCCATAGCCACCGCCGCCGCCACCACCGTAGCCTCCACGACCACCGCCGCCGCCGCGATCAGCTTTGGGGCGGGCTTCGTTGACCGTTAGCGCACGACCACCCAAGTCCTTTCCATTGAATTGCTCGATGGCCGCCGCCGCGCCTTCCGAAGTCGCCATTTCGACGAAGCCGAAGCCGCGCGAACGACCCGTTTCCCTATCCTCGATGATCGAAGCCGACTCCACTTCGCCCGCTTGCGCGAACAGGTCGCGCAGTTCGTCGCCGGTGGTGCGGAAAGAGAGGTTGCCCACGTAGAGTTTCGTACCCATATCTTTTTTTCCTTAATTAAGCTCAAGGGAAGCGCGGACGGCTTTCAGATGCAAGCCGGCAGAGAAATGATTCTCCAGCAACGGCTCGGCGGCGACGCGCCCGGTGCTCTGAACATTAACGAGAGCGGCTTCTATCAAATTGACAATCCAACCTCACTCTCTCTTCAGCCGAACGCCGTCGCCTTCTTCAGTTGCGGGCAGGCACATCATCGTCGATGCGCGAGAGCAGGAACCTGTAGACGCGCAAAAGTATGCCCGTAATCGGTGCCGAGCGCAAGAGGTAAGTTGCGCGCCGAGGCTGAGAATGCGGACTCGCAGTGGAGACGGAAAACTCTTCAGCGGGCGGCAAAATATCGCCGCCGGGTAGTTTCGGCAGCAGGCGTCCGGAGGCGGGGGCGCGATTCATAGCGATAAAACGGAGGCGGGCGATTTTGTCCTTGAAATGCTTGGGGCTTTGACGCAGAATACGTGAGAAGCTAACTAGCCGAGTCTTTTAGTCATGCACTCCAAACGCCGCCTTAGGCAAGCGGGTCGTTGTTTTTCGCACCATCCCTGGCACGCTTTGAGTTGAAGGAATTCGCATCAATGATCGGGCAGACCATTTCCCACTATCGTATTATCGAGCAAATCGGCGAGGGCGGGATGGGCGTTGTCTATGAAGCGGAAGATACGCGGCTGGGGAGGCGTGTCGCCATCAAAATTCCTTCCACCGCCCCGGATAGTCAGGACCAGCATGCGCGCTTCCTGCGGGAAGCGCGTTCCGTTTCCGCGCTGAGCCACCCGCATATCGCCACGCTCTTCGACTACGGCGAGACGCCGGACGGACGACCCTACATCGTGATGGAGTTGGTCCACGGGCGAGAGTTGGGAGATTTGCTGCGCAACGGGGAATTGACGCTCGGACGCGCCGTCGAGATCACGGCGGACGTGGCCGAGGCGCTCTGCGAAGCCCACCGGCATGGCATCATCCATCGTGACATCAAACCCTCGAACATCTTCATCAACGAGCGCGGGCAAGTCAAAGTGCTCGACTTCGGATTAGCCAAACTGATCGGTAAAGAGCACGAACTCGACCAAAACTCCGCGGCGCTCGTCGGCCTCAAAACGCGGAGCGACGTGATGCTCGGCACGCCCCTCTATCTCTCGCCCGAACAGGCGAAGGCCGTGCCCGTCGATGGGCGCAGCGATCTCTTCGGCCTCGGCGCGGTGCTCTACGAGTGCATCGCCGGACGCGCGGCCTTCTCCGGCGCCACGGTCGTCGAGATCGCGGCGCAGGTTATCTACGTCGATCCGCCGCCACCCTCGCAGTACAATCGGCTCGTCCCTCCGGAACTCGACCGCATCACGATGAAGGCGCTCGCCAAGCAACCGGAGGAACGCTACCAGAAATGCGAAGAGTTGATCACGGACTTGCGTGCGCTCAGCTTTTACTTCTCTGAAGTAGACGAGACGCGGACGCCAAGTTTCGCCTTCGGGGCGTTGGCGGGTGCGAGTCGCCCCCATTCGTTGCGCGCGAGTTCGTTTAACATTCTCTCGGATAATTTGCGCCGTCCACGCTTGTCCATCGCCGCGGTGCTGGTCGCCGTGTTGGTCCTGGTGGCGGGCGCGTGGGGCGTGCGCAGAATGATCCGTCCCGCGCCGTACCAACCCCCGCCCGAAGCGAAGCGCGCTTACGACGCGGGCAGCGATCTGCTGCGCGAAGGCGCGTATTATGAGGCCAGCAAGCGACTGCTGCGCGCCGTGAGCCTCGACGACAAATACGTGCTGGCGCACGCGCGTCTGGCCGAAGCATGGACGGAACTGGATTATGCCGACCGTGCGAAAGATTCGCTGCTGCGCGTCGAACTGCACGCCGAAGAACGCGAAGGACTCTCGCCGGTGGATGCGCTCTATCTGGACGCCATCCGCGCGACCGTGACGCGCCAGTTCGCTCGCGCCGTCACGGACTATCAGGAGATCGCGCGGCAATTGCCCGACCGGACCGAAGTCTACGTCGATCTCGGTCGCGCTTACGAGAAGACCGAAGAGATCAAGAAGGCGATTGAAAAATACGTTGAAGCGACGAATCGCGATCCGAAGAATGCCACGGCCTACCTGCGTCTCGGCATTCTCTACAGTCGGCAGCAGAACCGCGCCAGCGCATCCGCCGCCTTCGACAAAGCCGAAGAAATTTACAAAGAATTCGGCAACCGCGAAGGCCAGACCGAAGTCCACTACCGGCGCGGCTACCTCTTGCGCGCCGTCGGCAAACTCGACGAAGCGCGGGCGCAGTTGCAACGGGCGCTCGAAATGGCGAAGACGACAGGCAATGAGTCGCAGCGCATCAACACGCTGTTGCAGTTGAGCACGGTCGCCACCAACGAGAACAACGCGGTCGGGGCGCAAAGTTACGCGCGCGAAGCGGTGGAACTGGCGCAACGCGACGGCATGGAGAATCTGGTCGCGCTCGGTCTCACCGATCTTGGCAACACGTTCTTCTTGCAGGGCAGTTACGCAGAAGCGGAGAAATACCTCAAGCAGGGGCTTGATTTCGCGCAGCGCTACAATGCCTCCCGCTACGAAGCGAAAGCGCTCAGCAATCTCGGCAGCCTGCGCATCCAGCAGGGCGACACCGAAACGGGCACGCGCTACGTCGAACAGGCGCGCGTCTTTTATCAGGCGGGCGGCTATCGCAAAGAGGAAGCGCAAGTCCTCGCCATCCTCGGACGCGCCAAGCGCAAGAAGGGGAACTATGCGGAAGCCCTCAAGGCTTTCGAGCAGTTACTCCAACTCGCGGAGCAGGCTGGCGACCCCACGCTCGTCTCGGCGGCTCACACCGAGATCGGCAATGTGCTGGCGCGACAAGAGAAGTATTTAGACGCGCTGCGGCATTTCGATGAGAGTTCCAAAATCGACAGAGCCTTAGGTATCGAAATCCGCGCCGGGTACAGCTTACACAATCTTAGTGAGATGCTCTGGCGGTTGGGTCGGTATGAAGAAGCCCGCACGGTGCTGGCTCAAGCGGCAACTATCGCGCAGAAGCCCAGTGAGAAGAATAAGGAAGTGTTGGCTTATCTCTATTTAACGGAAGCTAACATCGCGCTCAGTGAGAACCGCTTCGGCGAAGCTGTCGCTAAGAGTGAACAATCCTTGAATACGGCGGGTGAACTAAATAAGTCGCTCTCTACGGAGGCGAAACTCACGCTGGGATTAGCGCAAACTTTCTCCGGCGCGGCGGGCAGAGGAAAGCAAGCATGCGAGGAAGCAGTTTCGACGGCCAATCGCATTGGCGATCCGTGGCTCATCTCTTTTTCTCAACTGGCTTTGGCTCAAGCGCAAATGGAAAGCGGCGACGTAGCGGCTGCGCTCAAGAACGCGCAAGAAGTTCAAGCCAATTTCGCGCGCTCCGGGCAGCAAGTTTCAGAATGGCGCGCTTGGCTCCTCGCCGCACGCGCCAGCCGGCGGATGGAGAATCTGGAGGCAGCGCGCGATTACTCAGCCCGCGCGACGAATGTGTTGGCAGACCTCCAGCAACAATGGGGGGCAGATGCTTTCAACGTTTATCAAGCGAGGCCGGATGTTCAACTATACCGCAAGCAACTCGTTGAGCTATCGGCCAACGTTCGGTAAATTCGTCTCTAACTCAACTCACCATGAAGGAGCATGAACATGGCTAAAAGTGATCTTCAAGATTTGACATCAGACCCTCCCATCGTGATACAGGGTGGCGGCTCGGTTAGTCTAAAATTTCCACACAAGTTCAAAGACGAGGGCGAAGACAAGGAATACAAAAAATACAAGAGCGAAAGTAACCTCGCCGCTATCGAAATTGATGGCAAGCCGGTCACTTTCACTGAAAAGTCGAAGATCGTCATCAGATTTAAATGACGAATTGCGGCGGGAAGCTGCCTCGCTTTGAGGTTGGTTCTGGCGCGGACGGTCTCTAATCCAAACCGTCCGCGCCGTGGTCTTTTTTATAGAGAGCCACATGGCGGGCAAATTCCTGAGCGGTGGCTGCTTCATCCGGGTCTTTCACTCCAACCTGAAGTAACGCCTCCTCGCTGAGGCTGCGGGCGCGGCGCTCGGTGAAGGCGGTTTCGGCGACGTTGGCGAGCCACCAGAAGGTGCCCCGTGCGCCGAGGTGTTCGCGCACGCGTTGGAAGATGCGCGGGTAGAGTTTCGCCGTGCGGCTCAAGAGGCTTTTGAGCGCGCTCAAGGACATGCGGTCTTGAAAAAGTTCGCGCCGCACGCGCACATCCAGGTCGTGCAACGCGGCCATCACGGCGTTCAACATCTCGTTGACGTTCGCGGCTTCGCTCTGCGGCGCGGGACGCAGAAACTCCGCGAAGCCCGACATCTGCGCCACCCGCGGCGCAGGCGCGTTGATCTCTGAGAGCGCCCGCCCATCGAGCAAATCGGCGGCGAGCGCGAGATCGGTCAGATGCGTCAGGCGGCGTAAGTGGCGAGCATGCGCCCCGAAGCCGGAGAAGGCGAGCGGTCCGGCGAGTCCCGTCGCGTCGCCGATGAGCATCACGCGGTCATCCGCCGTGCGCCGTCGCGTCTTCCAGCCGCGCGGGGAGACGCTCGGCGCGTAACCAAAGAGCGGCCTCTGCACCCGCCACTGCGCGCCCGCGCGTTTGTAGCGGGGCAATGATTCAAAGTAACGCTCGAAGAGCGCGAGCAGCGACTTGTCGGCGGGCGAATCGACCGCGTCGTAAAAAAAGAGATAGGTCGCGTACTCGTCGCGCTGCGCATTTCCGGCAAAGCCTTCCCAGATTAACTGCCGATGGTCGCGTGCGTCTTCGGTGCTCACCAGTATCTCGCCGACGCTGAAATCAACTTTGTCCGCGCCCTCGCCGCGCGCGAACCCGCGCGCCACCGTGCCCACCGCCGGAGCGACGTGCGTCAACGCACGTCCTTCGTTAAACTGTCGCGCGACGGGCGAATGCACGCCGTTTGCATCGACGAAGAGACGCGCCGCGAACAGCCGCCGCGCCCCGCCCCGCCGCGCGTCTTCCACTTCGACGCTCACGCGATGCGCCTCGACATAAGCGCGCACGAAACGCGCCCCCTCCACGAGCCCGCTGCCGTCGCTCGCGCGGATTTTCGCAGCGGCTAGTTCCAGCAACTTGTCGGCGTCGATAGCGACATCCAGCACGTTGTCCAACCACAGCGGCGGCGTCTTCACGCGCGACGCCGCATCGTGAAACTTGACGAAGCCCGCGCGATAACGATTGACGATAGCCCCCTCGATCTCTTCTTTCGTAAACAGCCCGGCGCGCTCAAACTCGCGCAACTCCGCGTCCGAAACGTTCCACGAGCGGCTGTCGCGCCCGATCCGCTGATCGTCGAAGACCATCACGCGGCGTTTGAAGCGAGCCGCCATCACCGCCGCATGCAGCAGTCCGAGCACGCCGCCTGCGTAGATAATCTCAAATTCGCCTTCGACCGCGAGATTCGACGGCGGCGCACCCCGCACGATTGCTTCGCCTGCCGTCCGCTGCTGCCGCTCCATCGTCTCCCGCCAGCTCGCCTCCGCCTGCCAGATGCGGCGCAGGTATGCTTCGCGTTCGCCGAGCGCGCCGAAATTGGCCACCGTCAGCGGGTAACGCCGGCGGAAATATTGAAGGTCGGGCGCGCTGTTAACAGTCGCCTTCGTCGCAGCGGGTTTAGTCGGTGTGGAAGCCATACGAGAAAACGGAAGCAACCTTATAAGATCAAAACTCTGTGAGGCGCGACCTTAACGCACGTCGGTTACAAATCAATCACTAAACGACGATGAACTTTTGACACGAAAGAATGGAGAGCGAATACGGATCGCTTCCTCATCCGCGTCGCCGCGAGAGCAGGCTGATCACGGCGACGAAAAGGGCGGAGCCGATGATCGACCAGATGACCGGAAAGCCTCTGCCGCCCGAAATAGGGATCACGAACAATTCCGGCAGTCCCAATTGCCGCGCCAGCCACATCCCTAAGAGCGCGCCGATAAATCCGAGCGCGATGGAAACGAGACAGCCGCCGCGCGAAAAGCCGCCGATGGCTTGTCCGAGCGCGCCGCACACGCCCGCGACGAGCAGCAAAATGAGCAGATCAATCAAAGTCATAACTCTCCACCTCGATGTCTATTTTACACGCACGAGCGCGCCCGTGGAATTTCCTCTTTCCAATTCGCGCGATTGTCCATATAATCGTTTGTGGCCGGGAGAATTGACAGGGCCACACACCTTCGGGAAGCCGTCGCTCGCTGTAGCGCCCTGACCTTCATTAAATTTTGCAACAACAGTTCAGGAGATTTTATCAGAGATGCGTAAACTGTTCCTCATGACACTCATCATCGCCGTCACCTTCAGCTTCGCCCCGGCGCAGCAAACCACTTCGTCGCAGAACTCAGGCGACATCCCCAATATGGGCAAAGCGCCGACCGAGCCGAACGGCATCGGGCGACTTGATGCGCGCGTCTTGGACGAAGACGGCAACCCCGTCCGGGGCGCGAGTCTCAAACTCGAATCCGAACGCACCGACGGCTTCTTCTGCGAGTCGTGGAATTCTTCGGACGAGCGCGGCATCTCCGTGCTGCCCCCGCTCCACATGGGGAGCCTCAAATTGATCGTCAAAGCCAAAGGCTACGAGACGCAGAAGATCAGCGTGCCCGCAAGCAGCCTCGGCGAACCTGTGCGCGTCACGCTCGTCCGCAAGAAATAGACGCGAACGGCGCAGGAGCGCAGGCGCAAAGTTCACCCACCACCAGCGAGGAGTGGGGGGGGGGGGGGGGAGAGGCCGGCCCCCGACCCCTTCTTTTTTTTTTCCGCGGAAAAAAGAAAAAGATAACGCCACAAGGTTGGGAGG
>JBPCIP010000227.1:0-17555 GCA_051006195.1 Pyrinomonadaceae bacterium | reverse complement strand
ATGACACACGAGAGGTGTGTGCCGTTCGTTGGAAGATTGAGCAGTTTCACCGCGAAGCCAAACAGGTGACGGGTCTGGAAGGTTGCCAATGCCGCACCGGGAGAATCCAACGTAACCACATCGCGTGCGCGTTGCTGGTGTGGTGTCGGTTCAAAGAACTAGCCTATGAGACAGGTCGCACGGTCTATCAAATCAAGTTCGGTCAACTGTCTGACTACTTGATTCAGCAACTCGAATCGCCGTCCGTCAAAATGGCTCTTGCGTAAGTCCTAAGTTGTTTGCTGGTCTCATCGAAGTTGACTGTTGGGCGGCGCGAATCGTATGGCTCGGCGTAAAGTTCCAGCACGTCTTCCATGCAGGCGACAAACTCCGTGGAGACTTCCAGGATACACCATTGCTCTTTTAACCACGGCTTGAGACTGTTTTTTTGAGCACCCGGCGTACCGCTTCATACGAATAGGAGTCGGCCAGCTTGAGTTGCACCACGCGGTCAGCCAAAAGTTGTAACGTCCAGCGCTCGCGTCCCTGTGGCGCGGTGCTGCACGCTTCGGCGATCAGTCGGGCTTCGGCCTTCGCATCCAGTTTCGGCTTGTTGCCGGGGCGCGGGCGCTCGTCGAGCGCCGCGAGGTTCTCCTCCACGAAGCGTTGGCGCGTGCGCTCAACCGTGGCGCGTCCAATGTTGAGTGCTTCGGCGATACGCTGATCCGGCCAGCCGTCCGAGGCTTTTCCGAGGCTTTGAGGAGAATGCGGGCGCGCGTCACTTTGCGCGTGGCGGACTGTCCGCCGCGCAGCAGTTGTTCCAGTTGGGTGCGCTCATCGTCTGTCAGCGTGACAAGGTATTTCTTTTTCGGCATGGTTGGATCTGGCTCCTGTTAGATAATGTAACCAGACTTTACCGGTTCAAAGAGCATTCATCAATTCCAACGTGACGCACTATTAGGGGCAATGAATAAAAAAGGCACGCAGGTAGAGTATCCTTGAACAAATGGCAGGTGCCGGAGGGGGGAATCGAACCCCCATGAGTGTGACCTCGCCAGATTTTGAGTCTGGTGCGTATACCGATTTCGCCACTCCGGCGGAAATAATTACCGCATGATAGAGGTTCGTCTGCGGCGGCGTCAACCGGAGTGGCGCGGCGGGCGGCGTTTTATCGCTTAACTGGAAGCGAACGCGGGCAGGTGGAATATTAGTTGTGCGGATTGGCGTGAATCTGTAAGATACGGGTGCCCTTATGGAAAATGCTCCCACCAGAAGTGGGCGCTGCATTCCCCGATTCTCCATCTAACAATCTGGTAAATTTTACTGAAAGCGGAAGTCCATCCATGTTGCCTGCACGCGACGCACGCGCTTGCATCTTGATTGCCGACGACGATCAGGATATTCGAGAAGTCTTGTACGAGCTGCTGAGTGATGATTACGACTGTTGGGTGGTGGCCTCGGCAGAGGATGTGTTGGCGCGTCTGAGCACGATGCGTTTCGATGTTGTCGTCAGCGACATCAACATGGAGGGGATGAACGGGTTGGAGATGATCCCGCATGTGCTCACGCTCGCGCCGGACACGACCGTCATCATGGTGAGCGGCGCACAGACGGTGGAAAGCGCAATTGAAGCGTTGCGTGCCGGGGCGTTCGACTACGTGACGAAACCTTTCGACCTGCGCCACGTCGAAGCCGCGGTGAAGCGTGCGCTCGAACACAAGCGATTGTGCGAAACCAAGCGGCGTTATGAAAATTATCTGGAAGAGTTGATCGCACAGCGCACGGCGGAACTCGATCACACGTTGCAGTCGCTCGAAGATTCTTACCGGATGACGCTGAAGGCGTTGGCCGCCGCGCTGGAGACGCGCGACCATGAGACGCACGGGCATTCGGAGCGCGCCGTGAGTTTCAGTTTGCGGTTGGGGCGGGAGTTGCAGTTGTCGGACGAGCAGATGCGTGCGCTGGAATTCGGTTCGCTCCTGCATGACATCGGAAAGATCGGCGTGCCGGATGCGATCCTGCACAAGCCGGCGAAGCTCGATGATGAAGAATGGGTGAGCATGCGCCAGCACCCTGTTCACGGGCAACAAATTTTACAGAGCATCGAATTTCTGGGAGGAGCGGCGCGCGTCGTCGGCCAGCATCACGAGAAGTGGGACGGCACAGGCTACCCGCTGGGCTTGCGCGGCGCGGAGATCGATCTCAACGCGCGCATCTTCGCCGTCGCCGACGCTTTCGACGCCATCACGAGCGACCGCGTCTATCGCACCGGACGCTCTTACGAAGTTGCCGCCGCGGAATTGAACGAATACGCCGGGCAGCAGTTTGACCCGGAAGTCGTCGCCGCGTTTCGGCGCATTCCATGCGAGGAGTGGGACGAGTTGCGGGAGCTTTCTTTTCGCCAATGGCGGGAGCAGCAGGCGGAGGACGGGCAACCGGCGAAACTTCCGGCCAGCGCTAAATTGGAGTCACTCTCTGTCTCGCTCGTGAACTGAGCCGCCAACTCTAAACATTCTTCAATTCAAGCTCTCTCGCGATAGTGACCGTGTTGAAGCCAGAGAACGCTCCGCGCGCGGAGCGTTCTGCGTGTCGGTGTGCGTTGCGGCGGAACTCTCGATGGGATGACTGCGTATTGCCTTCAAGACAAGCGGTTGCTGGCCGCTTCGCGGAGGTTCGTCTTGAAGGAGAATGAAAAATGAAGAGGATTCCACAAATGTTTCACGTTAACGTTGTCCGTTGGTTCGTTGTCTTCGTCGCGCTGGCAGTGCTCCAGCCCGCGGCCTTTGCGCAAGGCGACAAGGCCGCCCGGATCGATGAATACCTGACGCGCGCACACAACTATAAACAGTTCAACGGCGCGGCGCTCGTCGCGGAGAACGGCAAAGTCATCTACAAAAAAGGGGTGGGTCTGGCGAACATGGAATGGAACGTGCCGAACGAAGCAGGCACCAAATTCCGCATCGGCTCGATCACCAAGCAGTTCACCTCGATGCTCATCATGCAGATGGTGGAGCAGGGCAAACTCAAGCTCGACGGCAAACTCTCCGAGTACCTGCCCGACTATCGCAGGGACGTGGGCGACAAGGTGACGATTCATCATCTCTTAACGCACACCTCCGGGATTCCGAGTTATACGGGACTGCCGAACTTCTTCAACGAAGTGAGCCGCGATCCTTACACGGTCGCCGATTTCGTCAAAAAGTATGCGAGCAGCGATCTTGAATTCGAGCCGGGCACGAAGTTTCGCTACAACAACTCCGGCTATTTTCTGCTCGGAGCCGTCATCGAAAAAGTCAGCGGCAAACCTTACGAACAGGTCCTGAAAGAGAACATCCTCGATCCGCTGGGGATGAAGAATACGGGCTACGATCATCACAAGGCGATCATCAGCAAACGCGCCGCCGGTTATCAAAAGACGCCCGCCGGTTACATCAACGCGCCTTATCTCGACATGTCTCTGCCTTACGCCGCCGGTTCGCTCTATTCTACTGTGGAAGATTTGTACCTGTGGGATCAAGCCCTCTACACGGACAAGTTGCTTCCGGCCAAAAGCAGGGAACTGATGTACAAACCGTTTCTCGATAATTACGCTTACGGCTGGGGCATCACAAAGATCACGCTGGACCAATCGAAAGAAACCATCAACTCCGTCCAGCACAATGGCGGCATCAACGGCTTCAGCACGATTATCGTCCGCTACCCTGAACGAAAGCATCTCATCGTCCTGCTCGACAACACCTCGCAGGGCGCGAATCTGGACCGCATCAGCCGCGACCTCACCAATATTCTCTACAATCAACCGTTCATTTTGCCGCGCCAGTCCATCGCCGAAGTGTTGATGAAAACCATCTCGGAGAAGGATACGGCTGCCGCCGTCAAGCAGTATCGCGAACTTAAAGCGACGCAAGCGGGGAATTATGATTTCGGTGAAAACGAGTTGAACATGCTCGGCTATCAATTGCTCGGCGCAAAGAATCTCAAAGAAGCGATTGAGATTTTCAAACTCAACGTCGAAGCCCACCCGCAAGCCGCCAACCCTTACGACAGTCTCGGCGAAGCCTACCTGCAAGCGGGCGAGCGCGAACTCGCGCTGCAAAATTATAAAAAGTCGGTTGAACTGAATCCGCAGAACACCAACGCCGTTGCGATCATTAAAAACCTTGAACGCCCGGCTATGCCGGTTGACGCCGCGACTTTGCTGGTTTACGCCGGACAATATGACGTGCCCGGCCTCGGACTGCTCGACATCGCGAAGGACGGCGACAAACTTATCGGCGCGCCGCCGGGACAAACGAAAACGGCATTGACTCCGCAAGGCGATAATCGTTTCTTCGTGGCCGGCCCGAACATCAATTTGACTTTTGGCAAAGACGATAAAGGACAGGTGACGCATGTGACGGTGCGTCTGCCGGACGGGCGTGAAATACAGGCGAAGAAAATCAAGTGAATCGCTGGCGAGACGGCTGGCGGCGGCGTGAAGAAAAAAGGCGGGCGCTCAGGTTGAGCGCCCGCCTTTCATTTGCACTCTGTCTTCCTCGTTCGTCGCGGCGAACAATTTTTGCCGCACCGCATGCCCGAAGCTTTATGGCTGCTCCGCTTCCGTCGTTGTCGCGTTTCGCATCGCCGCCGCGACGTAGAGGCGACGGGTGCGCAGTTGCAGCCCGCCGCGACGCGACAGCACTGCGACGCGGCGCGTCTCCGCCGCGGGGCTTCCGGCGAGCGAGCGCGTCGGTGTGTAGGTGACGACGTACTGCGTCCCGATCTCGCGCGCCACTTCGCCGCCCTGTGCGGCGAGGTCTTCAATTGACAGCGGCAACCAGAGTTGCCCGCCCGTGTCCGCCGCGAGCGTCTTCATCGTCTCCTCGCCGCGTTTCATCGCCCGTTCATATGCCTTGCGCACGCGGCGCATGGCCGGATCAAAAGTGACCACTGCGCCGGTCGAAGGGCCGACCGCGCCGCCGCGATTCATCGTCGGCGGCATCGTCGGATCGATTCCCGAAGTGGGAATGCCGGAGGCTTTGATGCTGCCGGGCAGCGCGCCGAGCGGGCCATTCCGCTGCTTGTCTTTCGCTTCCTTGCGCCCGAAGGCCGTGTAACTGATGATGTGGACGGAGACTTGCGCGCGCATCAATTCTTTCACGGCTGCCGCATAAGCCGCGCGCCCGCCGATGGCCTCGTCGCCGTTTAACACTCTCACTATTTGTTCGGGAGTCGCGCCCCTTCCGGGCGTCTCCACACCATCAGAGATAAAGACGAGATGACGATTGCCCACGGGCTGATCGGCGAAGAGTTGCGCAGCTTGCTGCAACGCTTCGGCGGGCCGCGCCCCGCTCTCGCCCCAGAGTTTTGTGTGCAACATGTGGGCGAGAGCGTCGCGGTCAGTTGTCCACGATTGCAGCAGTTGGATGCGACGGTCGAACTGCATCACGGCCACCGCGTCGCCCGCGCGCAAATTCGCGATGAGGCTGAGCGCGGCCTCGCGCGTCGTGCGCGTGCGTTGCGCCGGATTCAACTCGCCGCCCGTCGCGAGCACGAGCACGACGCTCGCCGGAATGCGCCGGATGCTGCGCACCCGCTGTTGCTGATTATCTTCAAGCACGACCAGGTCATCTAACTCAAGCGTCGGGTCGAAACGCCCGTACTCGTCGCGCGCGTAGACGGGGATGCGAACTTCCTCCGTGTAAACTTTGATTTGATCCTGCGCGTCGGCAGGCGTCTGCGTGGAGATAACCCGCCCCGATTGTGCATGCAGGACTGTTGTCAGGCAAAAAAGGAAAAGGACGGAGAGCGGCCAAAAGTTGCGGCCTGTGTACATAGGATAACTCCCAACTGACGGGACTGAAATAGTAGCCCTCATTCGATGCGCGGGGGGCGGGGCGCGCGTTGCCCACTCTATCTGCGTTAGAGCAGGCCGGAGAGCCAGCGCATGATGTTGAGCGCGAGTTGACGATTATCAATGTCGGGGCGATTCATGCCGAAAGGCTTCTTGTCCGGCCCCGCGAGTTGCGCCGAGAGCATCCCGGCCTCGCCCATCACGACGACGCGCCCCTTGCCGAACGCGAACGCCAACCCTTGTGCGCGTCCCGCCGCCGACACTTGTTTATCGCCGCCGGGCATCGCGTCCAACGCCGTGTCGGCCAACTTCATAAACGCAACGCTGCCCTCCGGGCCTTTGAGCGATTGGCCGGTGAAAGCGATGACGCGGTTGATGCGTTCCGCCGCCTCGCGCCCGCGCGTGATCGGATGATCGCCGAGCAACTTGTTCTCGCGCGTGTAGACGATGAAGCCGGGATTGTTTTCTTCGGGGATGGTATGAGATGGATCGAGCGTGTAAGCCTTGCTCATCCCGACACCGAAGCGCGCGGCCAGCGTCTCCGCCGCCGCACCCATCGGCGCGTGGTCGGCGATCAAGAGAAGCGCGCCCCCGCCGCGCACCCAGTCGCGCACAGCGTCGCACTTGGCGTCGGTGAACGCCGGTTTTGTCGCGTCCGGCGCGTTCATCTGCGGCGCGCCGAGCGCGTTCGAGATGACGAGGATGTCGAAGGGTTTCAGCGTCGCCGCCGAAAATGGTTGACGGTTAGGCGTGATGACGTGGCCGTCGCCCGCGATGAGATCGGCGAAGGGTTTATAGCGACCGCCGGAGGTATGAAAGTTGTTGTGCGCTTCGTCGAAGAGCACTTTCGGCCCCTTCTTCGTGTGGGCGGGGCGCGCCACCTTTGTGTCGAAGTTAGGAGTTGTAAAAAAATAACTTGTGCATAGTTTTGCTGAAAATCCGCAAGAAATCGGGCTGTTGAGAATCGAAATGCACAACTTATTTTTTTACGGCTCCTTAGGGTCGGCCACTTGCTGCGCGGAGACGAGAGCAGTTGTAAACGCCATGATGAGCGGCGCGAGGCTCACAGCGACGATGGATAGATTGAGGAAAGCAGGAGCGACAAAGCGGCGGAAGACATTTGCGAAAAATATTCCACGGAACATCATGTTTGTCCTTTCCGGTTCTGCGCTTGCACGGCGGTGATGGCGACGGCGTCGGCGATGTCTTCGGCCTTGCAGCCGCGCGAGAGGTCGTTGGCGGGGCGGTCGAGTCCTTGCAGGATGGGGCCGATGGCAGTCGCGCCTGCGAGTCGTTCAGTGAGTTTGTAGGCGATGTTGCCCGCTTGCAGGTCGGGGAAGATGAGGACGTTGGCGCGTCCCGCGACGCTCGAACCCGGCGCTTTTGATTGGCCGACCGAGGCGATGAGGGCGGCATCCAACTGCAACTCGCCGTCAATTTCGAGTTCGGGCAGACGCGCTTTGACGGTGCGCGTCGCTTCTACCACTTTATCAATCAACTTGTGCTGCGCGCTCCCTTTGGTCGAGAACGAGAGCATTGCGACGCGCGGTTCGACTTCAAGGAGGGCGCGGCACGAGTCGGCTGAGGCGATGGCGATCTCGGCGAGTTCGGCGGACGAAGGGTCGATGACAACGCCGCAGTCGGCGTAGATCATCGCGCCGTCTGCGCCGAACTGCGGATCGGGGTGAGCCATCACGAAGAAACTGGAGACGAGTTTGAACCCGGCGCGCACGCCGATGCAGTGGAGCGCGGCGCGCACCGTGTGCGCCGTCGTGTTGGTTGCGCCCGCCACCGACCCGTCCGCCGCGTTCATTCTGACCATGAGGTTGCCGTAATAGAGCGGGTCGCGGAGGGCAATGCGCGCCTCGTCGGGCATCATGCCTTTCGCTTTGCGCAGTTCGTGATAGAAGGCGGCCATCTTATCGAAGTCGGCGGCGCGCGTGTGGTCTATCACTTCGACCATGCCGCCGAGTTCAACCCCGGCCTCGCGCTCGGCGGCGCGCACTTTCTCCGCGTCGCCGAGCACGGTGATGTGCGCCAGTCGTTCGCGCGCACAGATGGCGGCGGCGACGATGGTGCGCGGGTCTTCGCCTTCTGGCAGAACGATGCGCTGCGGGTCGCGTGCGGCGCGCTCTCGGATGCGTTGGAGAATGGACATAAGCAAATAGTCAAGTTGTCAGTTGTTATTGAGCGTGTGGCCAGTATAGTCCATCTTCGCGGTAAGGAACCTACCGCCACAGAGAAGTCGCTATATCGATGATCAAGTTTTTGGTCTCAGTTTCGCGCAGTGCTTCTTCCAACTCTTTTTGCCTGATGCCTTCGCGCCCGTCATAGCGGATGAATTGCGGCAGCAGGGCGGAGATGATCGCCGTCCCGACAACGCACAGGATTCCGCCGGAGACGACCGAAGCCCGGACGCTGAAGAGAGTCGCGACGATTCCCGCTTCCGCGTCGCCGAGTTTCGGCCCCGACGTGTAGCTGATCATCTCTAACCCCGCGAGCCGCCCGCGCAAATGATGCGGGATCGTCTGGCTCCAGATCGTCATCCGAAAAACTCCGCTGATCATGTCGAACCCGCCCGCCAGCGCCAGACAGAACAAGGCCACGTAAAGATTGTTTGCGAACCCGAAAAAGATCATCGCCACGCCCCACAGCGCGGCGGCGATGGCCACATACAAACCGTGCCGGTGGACTTTCTTCGCCCAGCCTGAAGTCAGGGTGGCGAAGAGCGCGCCGACCGAGGGAGCAGCGTAAAACAACCCGACCGTGCCCGCGCCGAAATTCTCGGCAACCGCCGGAAAGAGCGCGGTCGGCATCCCGAAGAACATCGCGTTCATATCGATCAGATATGTCCCCAGAATTTCCTTGCGTCGCCAGGCGTAACGCAAGCCGTCGGCGACGGATTTCAACGACGGGCGCGTCCCCGCTTGCGCCGCCGCGGGCACGGCGCGAATCAACATCACCGCCGCGAGCGACGCGGCGAACGTCGCTAAATCTATCGAGTAGGCGACCGTCGCGCCGAATTTCGCCAGAATAATTCCGGCGATTGAAGGGCCTAAAATCGTCGTCACATTCCAGCGCAGCGAGTTCAGCGCGGCGACCGAAGAGAGGAGTTCGGGCGGGACGATTTTCTGCATCAACGCTTCAAAAGAAGGACGCTGCAAAGCCGTCAACCCGGCGTGCAGGGCGGCGCAGACGAACAGGAGCCACACCTGCGGGCGCGGCAAAGTCGCGTTGAAGACGAGGATCAGCGTTACCGAAGTTTGCCCGATTTCCGTCAGCCTCAGCATTCTTCGTTTGTCTATGAAATCGGCATACGCGCCGCCGACGAAGGCCAGCAACAAAATCATCACGAATTCCGACACGCTGAGCAATCCGACGAGCAGCGTTGAACCCGTCAGTTGATAAACCTGCACGGGCAGCACGACAAAACTCATCGCCGTGCCAAAGGCGGAAATCAGTTGGCCGAAGAAAAGCAGGCGGTAGTCGCGGGAAATTCTGAGAGGCGAGATGTCTATCAACATAAAGTCTGCGAAACGCGAGCGCGGGCGCGAACCCGGATTCCGAAGCGTCGCGCCGCACCGCACGAGAAGCATTCTACCTGATCACACTCTGCCGCCAATCATCAAACCTGTGATGACAGCGATCACGGTTGAGAAGAATATGATCAACGCTGACCCTCCCGCGCCCCGCAGACGATTCTTCACTCTTAACCCTCCCGTTGATTTGCGCTCGAAGAAGAGGTGCGCGAGCGAGAGAAAAAGGGTCGCAAGCGCGAGACAGTAAACTCTGTGAGTGAGGATGCGCGTCAGATTGCCGCCCGTGCCGTCGAGATCGGAAGGCGTCCACAGCCCGTAAAGCACGGGGTTATAAAGCCAGTGGTTGTAGCCCAGATTGAACAGGTAAAACAGCCCGCCGCCAACGGCCAGACTTACCGCATAGGTTAGGTACTTATCGCGCAACAGGACGTTTAACACCGTGACGGCGGAAATCATGAACACCATGCTCGGAAGCAGAATGACTGTGTAGAGCTTGAGATACACCGGGATTTCAAACGGCGTATGGCCGCGAAAGATTTGCAGCGCGATGGCTGCCAGGCCGACCAGCAAGCTGAAGGAAAACGAAAGCAGCAGCGTGGCCGAGAACTTTGAGAGCAGCAGCACAAAGTCAGGCGCGGGCACGCTCCAGAGCACCGGCTCAACTCTCAATTCGCGGTCGCGGTGCATTGACTCGCCTGTGAAAAAGATGGCGATGGCAAACAGAAACAAGAGCAGCGACTCCGCCATACGAGCCGCGTAAGCGGCAGTGTATAACCCGTCAGGCATGGGCTGATAGGCCGCCATTGAGAGGACACACAGAAACGTGGCGAGGGGCACGATCACGATGAGGCCGCGCTCTGCGGAGGGCAGGCGAAACTCGATCCCGAAAGCTGCTATTAACTGTTTGAGGTTCGCGCGGACACCTTCGGTGGTCGAGACGACTGCGGGGATCGGCACCTTTTCTACGGCGGCTGCTTCAAGTTGACCCGTTTGACCAAAGCTCGAACTCTGCGCCCCGGCGTCGAGCCATTCAGCGTCTGAGCCGAGATTGAGCCTCGTGAGCGAATTATTTGCGTAGGCGGTTATGCGGCAGTCTCTGCTGTGCATCTCAAACGTCTGGACGTTGGGACGTCTAAATCTCTGCTAAATAGGTCGCTCATTCAAAACGACTACCTGATGAAAGTGATGTTGCAGATGCCCGCCGCCGCGATCTTGTCCATCTCGCCGTGATCGGAGGTCAGGAGTGTCGCGCCCGCCCGCTTCGTCAGCGTAATGGCGAAGCAGTCGGCCAGCGAGATGCCGCCGCCCGCTTTCAGCTTACCCGCCTCCATCCAGAAGGCTTGATCGAAGTCACCGCGCTCCACCACGCCGACCGCTGCCAGATCGCTGACGACCGCTTGCGCGCGCGCCTCGCCGGCTTTTCGGTGCGCGTCGTAGAAGACCTCGCACAGGTTGATGGCGTGGACGAGACACTGTGCGTTGAGATCGCGGATGGCGTTCTCAACCACGTCCGCGCCCGGCTCGTTGCGCAGCCAGGCGATGATGGCGGAGGCGTCGAGGACGTAGATCATGTTTCAATCCCACGTGGGTTCGATGAAGACTGAAATCATCGGCGGCGGTCTTCCAGTGCAATCTCTTCGGCCTTGCGCGCGGCGAACACTTCGCTACTGGTCAGCACGTCGCGGTACTTGCCCCGGATGCTCCGGGACAGTGCCGCCCGCTTCGCTTGTTCGGAGCTATGAGTTTCCCTGTCCAGCAGTTCACGGAGTTGCTGTTGCTCCTCGGGCGGAAGCTGCCGCACCTCGGCTATGATTCTGTCTAGGGTTGCGCTCATTTCTTCCCGCCTTTCTTCGCTACTGGTTTCTTCATCGCCTTCGCCGCGCCGTTGGCTTTCGGAGCCGGGCCGGGCTTCGGCTTGACGAAAGACTCCACATCTCGGAAGGGAATCACCCAATAATCGCCGCGCGGGTGTTCTATTCGGCGAGCGTTCGGGAATCTCCCTTGTTGACACCACAGGCGCACTAGACGATCCGACTCATCCAAGTGCGCCGCCGCTTCGCTTGTCGTTAATTCCTTCGTAGTCATGCCGCCAATCTACCGCACGCGGCGAAATTAAGCAATAAATTCTTTCCGCGTTAGGTAGAAATGTATTGCTTATTCTTTCCGCGTGCGGTAATATCTACTAAATCAGACACTAACCCGCAAAGGACAGCACAAGATGTTTATTTTCCTCGTACTGCCCGGCGCGCTCGACCATTGAAAACCGAACGTAGAGGATCGTCAGGCACGCGGCGGCGATGAGCGCCATCAATGCGCGGTTCGCCATCGCGTCCGCGTCGTAACTGTAGGCGAGTTGATTGATCAATTCCGCCTTGATGTATCCCCCACCGGGCAACCTTGTCCGGTCGCCCGCCCAGTTCATCAGCAAAGGGTCGAGCGCGCCCCGCCAGCGCGGCGGTAATGTTTTCAAGAAAAGTATCTGGTAAGCGGCTAAGAGCGGGTAAAAAAAGACTGCCAATCCGTAGACGATCTTCGGATTGCGCGTGAGCGTCCCGACTGTGAAGTGGATCGCCGCCAGCGCCAGTTGTGAGACAACGACGAAAAAAAAGAAGTGTTTGAAATAAGGAAACACACGCACCGGCTGAACCATCATCTCCGCCGAGGGGAACGCTTGCAGCAACAGCATCATCAGCGCGAAAGCTGATTGACAGCAGACGAGCACGAAGAAGTTGCCGGAGAATTTGCCGAGCAGATAAGTGGCGCGGCTGACGGGCTTTGAAAAAATGAGCGGGGCCATCCCGGTGCGGAAATCTCTGCCGACCGGGTCGCCCATAATGAGGGCGGTGAAGAGAGGCAGCGTCAGGAAGGAGAAGCCCATGAAGTTCCTGATGATGAAATGATCGCTGTTCATTGCCCAACCGTTGTGCATGGCAGGTCCTTTGACCGTCCACAGCCAGGCGTTAAAGCCGAACAGGGCTAACATCACGAAAGGCGCGGCGCGCTTCGAGTTGAGCAGCACTTCCGTCTGAAAGATCGCGCCGAAAGGGGTGTGGGCAGGATTTCTCAATTCACACACTCCGTTTGGCTGGCGACGCTGAAATAGTAATCTTCAAGCGACGGAGTCACGGGTCGAAACTCTTCATCCGGTCGCTCGCCCCGCGAGTAAACTCTGACGCGCACCCGCTCCTCGAACATTTGCGACGAGACGATCTTGAGACGCGACTGCTTCAAAGCCAGGACCTTTTCGCGCGGCAGCAAGGCTTCCCAAATATCCCCTGTAATTTTGCCGATTGCTTCCTGCGGCGTGGAGGCCGCGATGATCTCGCCCTGCCGCATAATTGCCATGCGCCCGCACAAATTCGAGACATCGGAAACGATGTGAGTTGACAGAATAACCATCGTGTTCTCGCCCGCAATTTCAGACAGCAGATTGTGAAAACGGACACGCTCTTCGGGGTCCAGGCCTGCCGTCGGCTCGTCAACGATGATCAACTTCGGTTGCCCGATGAGCGCCAGCGCAATCCCCAAACGCTGCCGCATCCCTCCCGAAAATCCACCGACTTTTTGCCCCCGCGCTGACGTGAGATTTACTCTTTCGAGCAGCGCGTCAATCAACGCCTTTCGTTCCTTGTCGTCCATCACGCCCTTGAGTTTCGCCAGGTAATTGAGCGTCTGCCCGGCGGTCAGAGTCGGATACAGGCCGAACTCCTGCGGCAAGTATCCAAGCATTCTGCGCGCCGCCTGTTTGTCGGTTATCAAGTCAACGCTGTCTAGCTCGACGCTCCCTGCGTCGGGTTCGAGCAGCGTCGCGGCTATTTTCATGAGGGTCGTTTTGCCCGCGCCGTTCGGCCCGAGCAGCCCGAACATCCCCGCCGGAACTTCGAGGGTGATCCCTTTGAGCGCTTGCACGCCGCTCGCGAAAGTCTTTCTCAGTTCTTTGATCTCAAGCATCTCTCTTCTCCCGTCTTCTCGAAAGTAGATTGATAGGCGCGCAGTAGACACACTGATCCCTGCTCTTCAAAATTTCCCTTTGAATCCTCTTCACGATGAATTGATTTTTATTCGGAGCTACTCGTCGGAAATAACACGCTCGATGGGAGTCCGCTTGCCTGCGTGATTAGCCGCAAACGGCCTTTGAGAGCCGTCATTAAACAGCGACGGCGAAACTGTTTCACTCTTTGGAAGGAAATTCGATGGACTCAACCCGCGCGCATATAGCAACAGACGACTCAAAGCGGCGACGGCCATCAACGTATCGGCGATCTGCCTGAACTGAGGGACGCTGCTAAAAACGCGCATTAAAACGCCAGCCAGAAAAACTAAGATTAAAAAAGTTTTCAGCGCGCGTATAATGGGCTGGCTCCTTCTGCTTATTTCTACACACTGGCTTTTGATTCGTTCAAGATCGCCGAAACGTTTGAGGGCTGCATCTGTCGCCGCTGCCGGCGACATGCCTTGTTGGATATATTCTTGCCTCAGCAACTCAAAGTGGAAACGCAACTCTTCTTCAATATCGAGTTCAAATTTTTTGCGATCAAAACGCTTGAATAAACTCGTCACTGCGGCTTCCATGATTTGTCCTCGTCAAGCAGTTTGCAAAATCCTGGTAATCGCTTGAGAGATGCGCTCCCAGTTGGCGCGCTCGGCTTCAAACTGTTTCAGTCCCGCTCTCGTCACTTTATAGAACTTGGCCCGGCGGTTGTTTTCCGACAGTCCCCACTCCGATGTAATCCAGCCGCGTTCTTCCATGCGGTAAAGCGCGGGATACAGCGAGCCGTCTTCGACCTTGAGCAAGTCCTCGGAAGTTCCGTGTATGCGCTGAACGATGCCGTAGCCATGCATTGATTCACGCGCCAGCGTTTTCAGAATCAACAGCTCCAGTGTGCCTTGCATCAAATCCGTGCGGGCATTTGCCATCGTCAAGTCTCCCTAGATTATCTAGGGTAGAAGTTAACAAGGCTTCCCCAGATTGTCAAGGGGAAAGGGCGAGGCCGCCGGGCTTCTGTATTTTCTTTGATCGCCCCTCCGACTTGCCGTTAAGCTGAACAACTCCCCCCGAGCAACCCATTATTGACGACAATATTACTTCTCGGAAACAACTCACTCTTGTTCTCGCCTGACCAAGTCGACTAGACTCAACCGACCACGAAGAAAAGTTCGCCCGATCTTTTCGCGCCATCGACGCAAGTGATGTGCGCGCCGCTTTGGTTTTCGTTATTCACAGGGAGAATGTTATGGAGAGCAAATTCAAAGTCCTGGGACACGGAGCACATCCGATCCTGATCGTCTTCCCGCTCGGACTGCTGGCGACTGCCGCCATCTTCGATGTCATCTATTTGTTGACGAACAATCAACAAATGGCGTTCGCATCTTACTGGATGATCGTCGCCGGCATTATCGGCGGCCTCGTCGCAGCCGTCCCGGGTTTGGTTGACTGGTGGGCGATTCCAACGGGGACGCGCGCCAAACGCGTCGGCCTGATCCACGGCTTGGGCAACGTGGTAGTGCTCATCCTCTTTGGTCTCAGTTGGTGGCTGCGGCGCGACACGGTTAATCATGCGCCGGAATCTGTGCCCTTCATTCTCTCCATGCTCGGCGTGGGGCTGGCGTTATTTACCGGCTGGCTCGGCGGCGAACTGGTCGAACGCCTCGGCGTTGGCGTCCACGACGGCGCGCACCTCAATGCGCCCAATACCCTCACAGGCCGACCGGCCAGCGGACGCGACTAAATCAGTCTTTACAAGATTGATAGACGGGCAAAAAGACTAACCACGAATTCACCCGAAACGACACGAAACGACAGGAAACAGCCCTCAGCTTTCGCGTGGTTTGTTTGGTGTGGATTCGTGTCGTTTCGTGGTTCTTGTTTTCCCTCTGTCCCAATGTTGTAAGTTCCGATTCAGACGAGCGTGCGTCGCTATTTCGTTTAATCGCGTGAGAATAATCGAACTGGGAAGGAAAGCGTCGCTGCCGCACACGATCTTCGTCACACAGGTGCGTCGGTTCAATAGCCGCTGTGTGGAGCGCGCTCTCGCCGGCGGTAGTTGTTGGTTTTCAAGTCGTCGCCGCTTGGTCGATGAATTCTTCGGCGGCTTCGGCGAGTTGAACAACTATTGAAGGGTCGTTGGATTTGAAGGAGCGGAAGTTGCGCTCGTCGAGAACCGGCGTGCCGAAGCCGTCTTCGTCAACGGCGACGAGCGCGGCGTGAAAGTTTTTCGAGTTGGCGATCACCATCCATTCGCGCGCCAGTTTCGTGTCCGGCTTCAACTTGACCACGCCCAGATTCGGATGGCTCGGCGGTTTCCAGTCGGGTTCGCCAAAGACATAGACACGCTCGGACACATCCGAGATGCGCAGAAAGCGATCCGCCACATACTCCATCCGCGACAACTTCTCGAAGCCGGCATAGACGCGGCCCTCCCGATGCGTGCGCAGGAGCAATGCATTCTCGATCAGCAAACTCAGGTATTCGAGACATGGAACCTGTGAGCAGAATTTGAACGTCGGGCATTCGTCGTAAGTTTTACGCGAGATGATCGAGACATCGCCGAGGTCTATCAGTGGACCATTCTTCGCCGCCTGCAACGCAAATTCAAGCATCGAAAAATCTTTCACGATGAGGTATCCCCCGGCGGCATCCGAACATCACTGCCTCTCTCTTCTACGCCCGCCGCGCTTCATCGCCGTTACGAATGTTTATTGAAAGTGTGAAGGGACGAGGAAAGTGAGCGTGAGCGATAAGCGGTGAGCAGCAAGAATCTGATTTTAACTGCTCACTGCTCACTGCTTACCGGGCCTCCAGTGCGGCGAGAAGTTTGTCGTGGATGCCTCCGAAGCCGCCATTGGACATGATGGCGACGGTATCGCCCGCGCGCAGTTCGGGGGCGAGGCGACGCACGATCTCGTCCGCTCCTTCGATGGCGAAGGCGGGCCGCCCCCCTCCTGCCGCCCCCACTTCGGCGGCCAGTTCGCCCGTGTCGAGCAGCGCGCCGAACTGCGTCAAGGTCTGTGGATTGAAGACGCTGGCGACGACGACGTAATCGGCTTGCGCGAGAGCCGCGACGTAATCTTGTTGAAAGATGGCGAGGCGCGAAGAAGTTGAGCGCGGCTCGAAGACTGCGACGAGCCGCCCGTCCTTGTACTTTTGGCGGAGCGCCTTGAGCGTTTCGCGCACGGCGGTCGGGTGATGCGCGAAGTCGTCGATGATGGTGACGCCGCCCACCGTGCCGCGCACCTGCATGCGTCTCTGCACGCTTTTGAAGGTGGCGAGAGCTTCTTCAATCGCCGCGCGCTCAATGCCCCACGCATCCGCCGCGACGATGACGGCGAGACAATTGCGCACGTTGAAATCGCCGATGAGCGTCGTCTGGAACTCGCCCCACGCGCGCCCGTCGCAGTAGACCTGAAAGCGCGTCAGTGCGCCCGACGGATCGATGTCGCGCGCCTGCCAGCGCGCATCGTCGCACGTCCCGAAAGTTTCGAGTTGCGTGTAAAGCCCTTCGCCGAATTCCTCGATCACGTCGCGCACGTTCGCGTTGTCCCAACCGGCGATGAGCCGCCCGTTCGCGGGGACGAGATTCATCAGGCGACGGAAGGCGATCTTGACGTGATTTAAATCTTGATAAATGTCCGCGTGGTCGAATTCGATGTTGCCCACGACGGCGAGTTCCGGCAGATAGTGCATGAACTTCGGCCCCTTGTCGAAATAGGCCGTGTCGTACTCGTCGCCTTCGATGATGAAATGCTCGCTCTCAGTCACGCGAAAACTCGCGCCGAAATTTTGCACCACGCCGCCGACGAGAAACGACGGATTCAATCCGCCCACTTCCATCACCCACGTCGCGAGGCTCGTCGTCGTCGTCTTCCCGTGCGTGCCCGCGATGACGAGCGAACGACGCCCGCGAATGAACTCTTCCTTGACGACCTCGGCCTGCGAGCGATAGAGCAGCCGTCGCCGGAGCGTCTCTTCGACCTCCGCGTTCCCCCGCGAGAGCGCGTTGCCGACGACGATGCAATCCGGTTGAGGTTCGAGATGCGCAGGCTCATAACCCTGCCTTACCGCGATCCCCAATTCCGCGAGCATCGTGGACATCGGCGGGTAGACATTTCTATCCGACCCCGTCACCCGATGCCCGCGCGCCTGTAGCATCCCGGCCAAGCTGGCCATCGCCGTCCCGCAAATTCCGATCAAGTGATAGTGCATA
>JBPCIP010000226.1:0-59019 GCA_051006195.1 Pyrinomonadaceae bacterium | reverse complement strand
GAGTTCAAGCAGCTTTTCATCGGTCGCTTTCAGGCGGTCGTTGTAGCGCACGACCGTCACGTTGTCCGTCATCCATTTGCCCATCTCCTCGTGGATGATGTGCTGGTTCTCGCCGCCGCTCTGCTTGAGCAAGTCGTCGTTGAAGCCTTGCTGCAACTTCAACTCGTCGTCATACAGCTTCGAGCCGTTAGCACCGTTTCCGCGCTCCACGTTCTGCGCGTATTCGAGCGCGGCGGGCGCGGCGATAAAACCGCCGTAGAAGCAACTGAAGAGCGAGTTCGCGCCGAGACGATTCGCGCCGTGGATGGAATAATCACACTCGCCCGCCGCGAGCAAGCCAGGAATGTTCGTGCGCTGATTGGCGTCAACCCACAGGCCGCCCATCGAATAATGCGCGCCGGGGAAAATTCGCATCGGCACATGATGCGGGTCGTCGCCGACGAACATCTCGTAGATTTCTAAAATCGCGCCGAGTTTGCGGTCAAGCGTCGCGGCGTCAATATGCGTGACATCGAGATAGACTTGATTCTCACCGCCGATACCCAGGCCGTCGAGACAGATTTGAAAGATTTCGCGCGTCGCGATGTCGCGCGGGACGAGATTGCCGTAGGCCGGATATTTCTCTTCGAGAAAATAGAAGCGTTCGCTTTCCGGGATCGAAGTGGCGGCGCGTTTGTCGCCCTGCTGCCGGGGAACCCACACGCGCCCGCCCTCGCCGCGCGCCGATTCCGACATCAGACGCAATTTGTCTTCGCCGGGAATCGAAGTCGGGTGGACCTGAATGAATTCGCCGTTGGCGTAACGCGCGCCCTGTTGATAACAAGTCGAGACCGCGCTGCCGGTGCAGACCATCGAATTGGTTGATTTGCCGAAAATCAGGCCGGGGCCGCCCGTCGCCATGATCACGGCGTCGGCGGGGAAAGCTTTGAGTTCGAGCGTGTGACGGTTCATCGCCACGAGGCCGCGACACACCTGATGGTCGTCGAGGACGAGCGAGAGCATCTCCCAGCCTTCGTACTTTTTCACTTTGCCGCCGACTTCGTAACGCCTCACCTGTTCGTCGAGCGCATACAACAATTGTTGCCCGGTCGATGCTCCGGCGAAGGCCGTGCGGTGATGCTTCGTGCCGCCGAAGCGTCGGAAGTCGAGCAAGCCTTCTTTGGTGCGCGAGAAGGGGACGCCCATCCGGTCGAAGAGATAGATGATCGCGGGAGCCATCTCGCACATGGCTTTGGCGGGCGGTTGATTGGCGAGAAAGTCGCCGCCGTAAACCGTGTCGTCGAAGTGCTCCCACGTCGAGTCGCCTTCGCCTTTGGTGTTGACCGCGCCGTTGATGCCGCCCTGCGCGCAGACCGAGTGCGAGCGCTTGACGGGTACGACCGAGAAGAGATCAACTTCGTGACCCCCCTCGGCGATCTTTATCGCCGCCGCCAGTCCCGCCAAGCCTCCGCCGACAATCGCGATTTTGGTGTTTTTGCCCGGAACAGCCATTAGTAAAGTATCCCTCCCAAAAGTCCACCCGGACGGATGAAAGCCACCATCGCGTTGAGGCCGACCGCGAGCAGAAACACGCCGAAGCCGATGCAGGCGTAACCCATCACGCGCTGGGCGCGTTCGCCGATGACGATGCCCCAGTCAACCGCAAACAACCACAGGCCGTTGGCGAAGTGCCAGACCGTCGCCGTGATGCCGATGGTGTAGACCAACAGGATCGGCCACAGCGCAAATTCGCTGGCGACGATCTGGAACGCTTCATTCGGATAGTGAGCCACCGATCTTTCATTCAAACCGGGAATGAGTCCGAAGCGGAAATTGAGGACGTGGAAAAAAATGAAGAAGAAGAGGATGACGCCGGTGAGACGTTGGATCGTGTAGAACCAGTTGCGCGGGTAGGGATATGCCAAATTGTTCGCGCGCATCTCCTTCAACATGAACATGCCGTAGACGGCGTGATAGATGAGCGGGATGAAGATTCCGCCGATTTCCACAAAGATGATGTAGGGAATCGACTGTAAATCCCGCACCGCGTTGTTGAAGTCGGCTGGGCCCGTGAGCGCCTTCGAGTTGGTGTAAAAATGTTCGAGGACGAAGATGCCGAGCGGTACGATGCCCGACAACTGGTGCAGTTTGCGCAGCACGAAAGTTTTACTCAGACGAACAGCCATAACTAGGAATGACCCCCTTCGCCGCCGGATGACACGAAACCAGTGTCGTGATTAAGAGGCAGGTGGAACAGCGCGGCGCAGCGCGTCGGGCGCTCAGGATTATTTGGAACGAGCATGATTATAAAGGGCGCAGTCAGAAATGCAATCGCCAATGCCGTCGTCGCCGAAATATGACGCGCCCACAGCTTCATCCATCACACACGATGTCATATGCCGCAAAATCTCTACCCGTCAACTCGGATGCCTATCGCCATGGTGGTTTGTCAAACTCTCATCCGAAGCCGGTAGTTTAACTTCAAAAGGATATTAGGTAAAATGAAAAATATTGCACAATCAGTTGAGCATTTCTTATAATAGCGAGGTGCAGATAGAAACATTGAAAATCTTTTGCGACCTGGTTGAGACGAAAAGCCTGTCGCGCGCCGCTGAAAGAAATTTCGTCACCCAATCGGCGGTCAGCCAACAGGTGCGGGGGTTGGAGGAGAAATTCAGACGCCGCCTGCTCGAACGCATGCGCGGCGGGCGCGAGGTGGGCCTGACGGAGGACGGGCAAGTTTTTTATCAAGAGAGCCTGCAAGTCGTGGCTGCTTACGCGCAACTCGAAGAGCGGATGCGGACGTTGACCGGAACAGTGAGCGGCACGGTGCATGTCGCGACGATCTATAGCATCGGGCTGCACGAACTGCCCGTCGTCATCCGCCGCTTCATGGCCGAGCACCCGGAGGCAAAAATCGATCTCGAATACAGCCGCACGACGCGCATCGTGCGCGACGTGTTGGCCGGGACGATCGAACTCGGCGTCGTCGCTTATCCGGAGAAGAAGCGCGGCCTCTCAATCGTGCCGCTCGGCGGCGACCGCCTCGTCCTCATCTGCCTGCCCGATCACCCGCTCGCCAAATTCAGGAAAATCCGCGCGTGTGATTTGAACGATCAGGACTTCGTGCTCTTCGAGCGCGACATCCCGACGCGGCGGGCGATGGATCGGATTCTGCGCGCACACGGCGTGAGCGTCCGGCGCGTCGCGGAGTTCGACAACATCGAGACGATCAAGCGCGCAGTGGAAGTCGGGTTCGGCGCGGCCATCGTGCCCAGCCCGAGCGTGGTTGACGAGGAACGCAGCGGGCGGCTGGCCGTGGTGGCGCTGGTCGAGCCGGAATGGACGCGCTCGGTCGGCGTCATCTACCGCAGCGACCGCACGCCCTCCACGGCGGCGAAAAAATTCATTCAATTGCTCAAGGAACAAAGGTGAAATCCGGCGACAACGAAATCACTGCGCTGTCCGCCACGAGCTTGTGTGAACTCGTCCGCCGCCACGCGCTCTCGCCCGTCGAGATCATGGAGGCGCACCTGCGTCGCGCCGAACAATTGAATTCGGCCTTAAACGCGATTGTCACTTTTGCGCCGGACGCGCTTGCACAGGCACGCGCGGCTGAGCGTGCGGCGATGAGCGGCGAACAGTTGCCGCCACTCCACGGCCTGCCCGTGACGGTGAAAGACACCATCGCCACGGCTCATCTGCGCACGACTTGCGGGTCGCGCGTGCGCGCTCATGATGTCCCGACTGTGGACGCAGCGGCGGTGGCGCGCCTGCGCGTGGCAGGCGCCATCGTGTTCGGCAAAACGAATGCTTCCGAGTTGGCGCTCGATTACTCGACGGACAATCCTCTCTTCGGGCGCACCAACAATCCGCATGATCCGGCGCGCACGCCGGGCGGATCGAGCGGCGGTTGTGCGGCGGCGGTGAGCGCATGCCTGTCGCCCGCGAGTCTGGGCAGCGACCTCGTCGGCTCGATTCGCATCCCCGCGCACTGCTGCGGCGTTGCAGGTCTATTTCCCACGCCGGGGCGGGTCGCGGGCGCAGGCCACTTTCCGCCGACTGATGGCCCGCTCTCATTGGGAGCCAGTCTCGGCCCGCTCGCGCGTCGCGTGGACGACCTCGCGCTTCTCTTCGCCGCGCTCGCCGATGGAGACGACTCGCACGCGATTTTGTCCCACAATGGATTTGGACAACTTGAAAGTGACATTGAACTACGCGGAGAACTACGCGGATTGCGCGTCGCTTGCTACACGGATGACGGCGCAGTGCCGGTGACGGAGGAGACGAAAAGTGCGGTTATATCTGCGGCTGGTGCGCTCAAAGAGGCTGGACTGATTGTGATGGAAGCGCGCCCGCCGGGCATCGAACGCGCGACGGAGTTATGGCTCGCGCTCTTTTCGCGCGCCGTGCGTAAGATCGTGCGCAGGGAATATGCCGGGCGCGAGGAGGAGGCGGGCGCGGCGGTGCGCGCGTTGCTCGGACGCGAAGCGGATGTTTCCGCCGCCGCGCTGGAGGACTATTTCGAGGCATGGTTCGAGCGCGACCGCCTGCGCGCCGAATTGCTGGCGTGGATGCGCGAGACGCCTTTGCTAATCGCTCCGGTCGGGGCTGTGCCCGCCTTCATCCACGGGGCGCGCAAAGTCGAGGTGGGCGACCGGCAGTTCAACACGTTTCGCGCTTTCAGCTACGCGCACGTCTCCAACGTATTCGGATTGCCTGCCGCCAGCGTGCCGGCGGGACGCACGCGCGCGAACTTGCCCATCGGCGTGCAAATCATCGGGCGGCCTTTTCAGGAGCGACTCGTGTTGGCCGCCGCGCGCGTGGTCGAAGCCGCGTGCGGCGGCTGGCAATTGGCTGCCGCGCTCACTCTTCCATCCGGCGGCGACAATCCGCTATAGTCTTCAGGCACAATCCAATGCCGACGCGCCCGTCTCGCGTCTTAACCCTGCTTCGGAGGCACACATTATGGACGTAGTTTTCTTAACCTTCTTTTTGATCATCGGCATCTTCCTGCTCGTAGTCGCTGCAAAGACGATCAAGATCGTCCCGCAGTCCACCGTCCTGCTCATCGAACGACTCGGAAGTTTCAACCGTCTCGCCAGTAACGGCCTCAACATCATCTATCCTTTCATCGATAAGCCGCGCGGCGTTTACTGGACGAATGTGCGCCCCGGTCTCACCTCCATCGACTTGCGCGAGCAATATATCGACTTACCCCCGCAGCCGGTCATCACCCGCGACAATGTCACCATCGCCGTCGATTCAGTCGTCTACTGGCAGATCACCGATCCGGTCAAAGCCGTCTATGAAGTGACCGATCTGGTCGGCGGCCTCGTGCAGTTGACCATCACGGGCATGCGCAGCGTGATGGGAGAGATGGACCTGGACCACACGCTCTCGTCGCGCGATCAGATCAACGCGAAGCTGCGCATTATTCTCGACGAGGCGACGGACAAGTGGGGCGTGAAAGTCACGCGCGTTGACGTGAAGAATATCAACCCGCCGGAAGACGTGCGCCTCACGATGGAAAAACAGATGACGGCGGAACGCAATCGCCGCGCGCTGGTGCTGCAAGCGGAGGGCGACAAGCAGGCCGCAATCACGCGCGCCGAAGGCGAGAAGCAGGCGTCGGTGACGCGCTCCGAAGGCGAGAAGCAATCGGCCATCCTGAGCGCGGAGGGCGCGGCGCAGGCGCGTCTGAAGGCTGCCGAAGCCGAGGCCGCAGCTATCGAGCGCATTGGTCAGGCGATGTTGAATCAGGGCGAGTCGGCGCAGTATCTCATCACGCAACGCTACATCGAGAGCTTTAAAGAAATGGCTCGGGGCAATAATACGAAGGTGATCTTCATGCCGATGGAGACTTCGGCGATGCTCTCAAGCGTCGGCGCGATCAAAGAGATGTTCGCGGAGACGGGCGAACGAAAGGCGCGCAACGAGGACGACAACCCGAACCAGCAACGCCCGCGCCAACTGCAAACATAAAAACAGTGGTCAGAGGTTAGAGAATAGAAGCCGGAGGAGAGTTATCAAATTTCAGATTTAGAATTTGATAACTCTCCTCCGGCTTCTATGTTCAATGTGTGTCTTGACAGCGGCGTGTAGCGCGAGCCGCCCGCGCCGGGTTGACTGTGGATGACGACGATCTCTGTGACGAGAAATCGCACCGGCTCGAACTCCGTCTCGGTGTGAAGTTGTGCGAGGCGACGCGCGGCGTCATTCGGGATGCGGATGCGCGCGATGGTGATATGCGGGTGGAAGGCTCGCGTTTCGCGGGGGAAATTTTCGCGGGCGCACTGCGTTTCAAGTTGTTCGTGAAGGTGCGCGAGACGACCTGCTTCATCGCGCAGGCCGAGCCAGAGCACGCGCGCGTTGCCGCGTGGGGGGAACGCTCCGGCCTCCTGCAAACTAACTACGCATGCTCCGCTGCTTTCCGCCGCACGGCGCGCGGCGCGCGACACATCTTCAATGCGCGCCGCGTCGATCTCGCCCAAAAATTTCAAGGTCAGATGCAGCTTCTCCGCGCGCTCCCAACTGATTTTGAGCCGTGTCTGCGCCGTTTCACGCAGGCGCGTGAGGTGTGCGGCGGCGCGGGCGCGCACGTCCGGCGGCAGTTCCGCGGCGCAAAAAATTCGTAAGCGTTGCGGCCTCTGTGAATCGCTCATATGTTTCCGGGCGCAGACAGGTTGCCGTTGTGATGAAGGGCGTGAATGGCGCGCATCGTGCGTCAACAACCTTTTAAGATCATTTCGCCGCGGGGGTGAGCAGTAACGTCTCCTTTGCTGCCGCCGCGACAGCTTTCGGACTGAAAGGGAAAGTGCGCGGCGTCGCGGCGCGCCAGTCCGCGAGTTGATCCGTCCAGTGCGGATCGGTCGGGTCGCCCGACTCGCCGAGCGTGATGCCTTGCTGCGTCTGGTCCCAATCGCTCGCGTCGGCGATGAGCCGCATCGAGACGCTCGCGCCGACGTTCGGCGTCGCGCCCGCGGCTCCGCCGCTGCCGTTTAGGGGGAACGGCGCAACTGCGAATTGCTGGCCGACGAAGGGAATGATGGCGAGCGGGTGCTGGAAACGCGCCTGCGCGTAACGCCCCCAAGTCCACTGCGTCTCGTCTGCGCCGAGTCGTTTCGACAAAGCTTCGCGCGCATCCTGCACACAGGCCCGCATCAGTTCGTTGTAATTTTTGAACTCTCGCGGCAACCATTCTGCCGGACGCTCGACCGCCAGACGGTCAATAAAGAGCGCGGAACTGGCCCAGCGAAACTGTTGCGCGCGCGCCTCGCCGAGCGCGGCGGTGAGGATGCGTTTGCGAAAACTCGTGCGCATCTCCGCCACCAGCGGGGCGGCGCGCGAATCCGAGTCCACACGTCCGTTCCAGGTTTCCAGCAACGCTAGCGACGCGCGAAACTTCTCGTCTGTTCCCGCCGCGTCGCGTCCCAGTTTCGATGCCTCGCGCGCGAAACTCGCTCCGCCTATTGAATAGGTGTCGCCCTGCGCGGCGCGGTAATCACCCGCCGTCAACTTCCGCTTGCCGTTCAACAGATCGAAGATGCGGCGGGCGCGATAAGGATCAGCCCATTCGTGTGTGAGGTGATAAGGATAACTGCGCCCGACGACGCGGCTGTTGGCCGTGACGATCAAGCCTGATGGCGGATCATAAACGTGTGGCAAGTCGGCGAACGGGATAAAGCCGGTCCATTCGCCCGCGTCCGTCGCGCCGTCGTAAGGAATGCTGCCGTCGCCGCTCTTCCTCGTGGGAATCAATCCCGCTCCGTAGTAGCCGATGTGGCCTTTGGTGTCGGCGTAGATGAAGTTTTGCGTCGCGCCTTTGTAGTCGCTGAGGGCAGCGCGAAATTCGTCCCAATCGCGGGCGCGGTTGAGTTTGTAAAAAGCGTCGAAATCCGACGCCTGCGGATCGAGCGCGGTCCACTGTAGAGCGTAACGATTGCCGTCGCGTTCGAGGATGACGGGGCCGTGGCGCGTCACCGTCACCTCAAGCGTCTCCGTTTCGGTCGCCGCATCGGTGAAATTTTTACGCACCTTGATCTCTTCGCGGCGCACTTGCGCTTCGCGCAGCCCGGTCGGCGTTTCATAGAAATTCTTTTTGTCCGCGCTGAATTTTTCAAGATACAAGTCCTGCACGTCCGGGCCGAGGTTGGTGACGCCCCATGCGATCAATTCATTGTGGCCGATGATGATGCCGGGCGCGCCGGGCGCGGTGACGCCCGCGACGTTCAAGCCGGGGGCGCTCAGGTGTGCCATGTGCCAGATGGAGGGCGCGGAAGCGGGGAGGTGCGGGTCGTTGGCGAGCAGCGGCTTGCCCGAAGCGGTGCGTGCGCCGCTCGCCACCCAGTTGTTGCTGACGGCGCGATCCTCCATAAAGAGTCCGACTCGGGCGAGCGAAGTTCTCGATGCTTCATTGATCCGCGACATTTCTTCGAGCAATCCCGCCTGCGTCAATTCATCAACCAGCGGAAGAACGGGAGCATTAACTTTCGCAGCAGACTTCTTCCTGCCCTTAGTCGGTGTCGCGGGTTTCACTTCATCGCTGCCGACGACGATTACATCGAGCGGTGAACTCTCAGGCAGCAATTGCGCGCGGCGTGCGGGAGCGAGGTCTGCGAGCAGGGCGCGTGAGAGGTCCGTCGGCCAGGTGGTCGAGAGGGTTTCGGCGAAAATCTTTCCGATCACGATGGAGTCCGCCGGAAGCCACGGGCGCGGTTTGTACTGAAGAATGTGAAACTCCACGGGTAGAGTTTTTCCCGCGCTGCCGTCGTGCGATTCGATGTAAGCGTTGACGCCGCGTGCGTAGGCGTCGAGCGCGGCGCGCGTTTGGGGGGAAGTGCGCGCGGCGAGAATTTCAGAGAGCGCAGCGAAGCCGTAGACGCGATGCCGCCGGTCCTCTTCGAGCACGGTGCGTCCGAATATTTCGGCCAGTTCGCCGCGCGCCGTGCGGCGCAGTAAATCCATCTGCCAGAGACGGTCGCTGGCCGTCGCGTAGCCTTGCGCGAAATAGAGGTCGGCCTCGTGGGTCGCTTCGATGTGCGGGATGCCGCGCTCGTCGCGGCGAATGGTGACGGGCGCACGCAAGCCTCTGAGCGTCAACGTCTTTGAGCCTGACTGTGACGCGGCAGGTGGTTGCGCGTTGGTGTTGAAAGTTGAAGGCGACGCGGGCAGGAGAATGATCGAGAGCAGCAGGGAACAGGTAAGCAGGTGTCGTTTCATAGGCTCAATGTGCATTTCCCTCTTTGAATTTGGAAGACGCTCGGACAGATGCGTGACGGCGATGTAGCGGCGGGATGGTAGCACAGGGGAGAAAGCAAAGGGCACAAAGGGAAGGGATAAAGAGGGAAAGGGGAAGGGTGACAGACAAGGCATGGCTTTGTCCCTTCCCCTTTTTCCTTCTTATCGACTGGCGAGGCGGGCGCGTTCGACTTGCGACCACGCGCAGAGAGTTTGCACGTCGCGGGGCGAAAGTTTGGCCGAGTTGTGCAGCATCGTGTAGGACGAAAGCGGCATCATGCCATGTTTGACGGTTCGACAAATGTTGCTCAACAGGAAATCGGCGTGCTCACGATCATAGTTTGACCACGCGGAAAAGTTCATCTCCTTGCGCCCGTGATTCACATGATCAGCGACGAACCATGAGGCGGGAGCGATCTGGCTATACCACGGCCACTCGGTTTGGTGTGAATGGCAATCCTGACACGAACGCGCGAAGATCGCTTCGACTTCGGGCGTAACCAGCACATGAGCGTTCATGGTCCGCGTTGGATCAATCGGCGGGTTAGTTTTGACCGGACGGACGAATTGCACCGACGCCAACAGCATCGCGGCGGCCAACGCCGTCAACTTGAAAAATTTGCGCATCAACCGATACCTCCGTCAACGTGTTCACGGGTGTCAATCTCATTAAGAACTTCCTCAATGAATTAGACGGAGGTATCGGTTGATCGCTTCCATTTCAATCGGGATGGATAAAGTTATTTTGCGAAACAAACCTGCGCGAAATCGGCCTGCGCGAAACAAGTTTGCGCGCTGCTGTCAGTTGCGTTCCAGCTTGATGTCGCGCACGCATCTGAGCACGCCGTCCGCGCCGCGCTTGATGGGCATGATCGGCGAGAACGAATTTTGCCCGGCGAAGCGTGCGCGCACTCCGGCGGTCAGGTATGGGTCGTCTTCAAACCAGAATTCGTGGATGCCTTGCTCTTTGTAGCCCGCGCCGGACGCGCTGGCATGGATGTGCGCGGGGATGCTGCTGCCGGGATAGGACGCGGGCTTGATCGTGCGAAACTCATAGCGGCCATCCCTGTCGGTGCTAAGCGTGCCTTTCAAACGCGGGTTGCGATTGGACGCGCCGGTGTCCTGCGTGGAATAGATACCTTTCGCGTCGGTGTGATAGACGTAGAGTTTAATGCCTGCGAGCGGCATCTTGGAGTCCGCCCCGTAGATCGTCCCCGCCACGATCAGCCGTTCGCCCGGCTCGTCCGGCGAGACGAGCCGGATGCTCGACGACACCTTGTCCGTCTCGTTCGGCTTTGACTGCGCCAGCACGGAAGCGTCGTTTTGTTTCGTGCATCCGAACAAACATCCCGTGCCGACGGGCAAAACGGCCACCCCGGCAAGGGCGAAAGTGGCGCGGCGGAAAAATTGGCGACGGTCAATTTCATCTTTACTTCGATTGTTCATCTCAACCTCCCCACACGAGAATCGTCAAAAACTATTTCCACAGTTTCCGCCACACGCGGCGCGTGGCGGGCATGCTCTCCGTCAACCAGGTCGGTTGCATCGCTTCCTTCCATTCATAAAGCATCGAGGGATCAAGCCGCATGATGCCTTCGCTCGTTACGCTGGCGGGCGGCGGCGCGAGCGTGGCGAGATGTTCGTAAACGCGGCGGCGTTCGTCCGGTTCGACGCGCGCCAGGAGATGCCAGAGCGTGAGCGTGTCGCGGGGGCGGGCCTCGGCGAGCACGGCGTTCAAAGCCTCTGTGCCGCCATGCGCGAAGTCGAACCGGGCGAGCGCGTCGAGAAAAATTTCCGTGGCGTCTTCAAAGAAAGGCGTGCCCGGCCCCGTGCCCGGCTGCGTCACACAGGCCGCGCCCGCCGGAACCATCGACTCGCGATCTTTTGTTTCAAATGCCACCCAACCCGATGTGACGTGCAATAAACTGCGCCCCTCGTCATCGACTTCGAGGGTGTAAGCGCAGCCGAGATCGGCGGCGACCGCCGAAGGAGTATCCACGAAAAAGAGGCGGGGCGGCGCGAAGATAGTGGCGTGCATCCGCCCGCGCGCGAGTTCGAGGCGATGTTCGGTGATACGCGTTCGGACGAGCCGGATGCGCGTGCCCGGGTCAATTTCCACCTGCCCGATGTCCGCCACTTTGATCTGTGCGCGCGAGTTGGCGTCCGTCTCCAGCCACGCGCCGACGGCGAGTTGGCCGGTGGCATTGATGCGAGCGGAATCGATTAAAGGCGTGCCCGCCAGCCGCGCCACTTCCCATGTCGTGCGCGTCGCGCGCAGGTAGAGCCACGACGCGCCGCCCGCGCCGAGCAGGAACAATAAAATTAAACTCGCCGCGAGCGCGCGTTGCCAACTTGTGAGCCAGCCGAAATTCCACTTGCCGCGAGGTCGTGGTATGCGCGGCAATGAACGAGCCGCGCGCTGCGCCGGTTCTGGTGGCAAAGACTCTTGTGCGAGCGCGGCTTCGATGTTGTCCCAGAGAGTTGCGGGCGCGGCGTGTGGGGTTAAACTTTCGGCGAGGCGGATGCCAAAGGCGATCTCCGTGAATGCTTGATGACAGCGGGTGCAGCCGCGCAGGTGTTCGGCGACGCGGTTCGTCTCCGCCGCCGAAAGTTCGCCGTGCGCGTAGGCCGAGAGTTGCTGTGTGACGTGCTGCTGGCCGAACATTTTTTCGTCTTAGTCTCCGCTCGTCATCCGCCCGCGCAAATGATTGAGCCGCTGTGCGAGAATGCGATGGCCGCGATTGAGCCGCGAGGCCACCGTGCCCGTCGAACAATTGAGAATCGTGCCGATCTCTTCATAGGAAAGCTCCTCGAAATATTTGAGGAGGATCGTGATGCGCAGTTTCGGTTTGAGCGCGCCGATGGCTTCGCGCACCGAATCGGCGATCTCGATGCGCTGGTAACGCTGCTCGGCGGCGGGCAACGCATGAACTCTCGTGCCGCTCACAGGTGCGGGAAACGGATAAAAGCGGCGGCGCTTTCGCTGCTCATCGATGCAAGTGTTGGTCGTCAGGCGATAGAGCCAGGTCGTGAATTCCGCTTGATGGCGAAACTGGCCGATGCGCGTAAAGAGTTTGAGAAAGACCTGCTGCGTGGTGTCGGCGGCCAGCGCCGCGTCGCCGCCGAAAAAATAGAGCGCGATGGAATAGACTTTGTCCTTGTGAGTTTCAAAGAGCAGGCGGAAGGCTTCGCGGTCGCCCCCCTGACAGGATTCGACGACGCCGCCGTGCGTCTCCACTGGCCGTTCATCAATCACCGCCGTCAGCTCCATCCTGCTACTCCATGTCGCAAAACTCACGATTCCTTAGACGCACGGGCAAAACAGTTTCTTCCAAAATTCGCGTCCCGCCCGAAGTTGATACGTTGACGCTCGGCGAAGCCAGCCACTACAATCCGCCGTGCGTGACTTGAGAAGCGCGGCAAACGCTTCGCACCCTGACATCAACCGTCTCAAACAGCTTGTCTCTTATGTCGCATCACCGTTTTCACTTCATACGCTTTTACAGCGTGTTTTTGTTCCTGTTGACATGCGCCGCAGTGGCCGGGGCGCAACAGCGTCCGCTCATCACGGAAGACGTGGACATCATTCCGCCGGGGTCGGCGCGCATCGAGGCGGGCATCGAATTTTTTCAGGATGCGAAGTTCCCCCTCTCCGGTCTGACGGGCGAATTAACGCGCGTCGGCGTCGTCGGCATCAACATCGGTTTGTCGCCGAACGTCGAATTTCAGATCGACGGCGTGTTGCAGAACTTCCTGAGCATCAACACGGCAACGCCCAACCCGGCGGTCGCACGCAACTTCGCGCGCGGCGATTCGACGAACGACACCGGAGATTTTCGTCTCTCCACCAAGATCAAATTGCGCAACGAGACGCGCCGCGCCCCCTCGCTCGGTTTCCGCTTCGGCGTCGAACTCCCGAACTCCAACGAAACGCGCGGCATCGGCATCAATCAGACGAATGCCTATGGCGCGGTTCTCTTCGGCAAAAAGTTCGGGCAGGAGGATCGGGTCAATTTCTTCGGCAATCTCGGCCTCGGCATCTTCACCGCGCCGACGCAAGCCTTCACGCAAAACGACATGCTGCTCTACGGCTTCGCCGGCATTGTGCGGCTCAATCGCCAGATCAACCTTGCGGGTGAAATCAACGGGCGCGCGAACACGCGTCGCGGACGCGCGCCGCTCGGCACTGAGTCGCTGTCGGAAGCGCGTCTCGGTTTGCAGGTCAAAGCCTCCGGCCTGCGTTTCGATTTCGCGGGCATCGCCGGTCTCACTGATTTCAGCCCGCGTTCCGGCGTCACCTTCGGCGTCACTTACGACACGCCGAGCATCTTCACTCCGGTCAAATAAAAAGTTTGCCAAGTGACAAGCGACGGGTGACAAGATAAACTCCCGCTTTATCTTGTCACTCGGCACTGTATTTATGCTTCTTTTGATCAATGGGTTAGGGCAGTGGGTGCGCGAAACAGCGGAGGGGCTGCAAAGGTTCATCGTCGAAGTGCCCATCTATGTGGCCGCGCCCGCGATGGTCGTCATCGGCGCGCTTGATTCGTCTCTCCTTTCGCTCCCCGAAATCAACGATTACCTCGTCGTGATGCGCTGCTACAGCGACCCGAAAGCGGCCTTCTACTTCCCGCTCTTCGCCGCGCTCGGTTCGGTCATCGGCTGCATGCTGCTCTATACGATTCTGCGGCGGGGCGGGCAGGCGGTCTTGCGCAAACGCTTCCGCGCCGAGCACATCGAACGCGTCGAACGCGCCTACGCTCGCTACGGGATACTGACGCTCGCCATCCCCGCGCTGCTGCCGCCGCCGATGCCTTTCAAGATTTTCGTCGCCACGGCGGGCGCGCTCGAATACCCGCGCTGGCGCTTCATGATCACGATCATGGTCGCGCGCAGCCTGCGCTACTACGTCGAAGGCATCCTGGCGGTCTATTACGGCAGGCATGTGCTTGAGTTTATCGAGCACTACGGATTGATGCTGCTCGGCACGGTCTTCGCCGTGTGTCTCGGCGGGCTGGCGATTTATCTCATCGCCAAACGCTGGCGGGCGTTTCGGCAGGGAAGCGCGGTTGAGCCGGATGTGGAAGTTGACGCGAAGGAGAAGCGGGGCGAAGCGGACGCGGCCTCGTCTTCGACCATCAGATAGATTGTTGTTGGGGAAAGGAATCGTTTTATTTTGAAATGGTTGTTGCGTAAGATCACCAACGGTCTCACGTCCGTCTCGCAATTTTTATTCGCCTTCGGGCCGTTCGGTCTCTTCGGCATCGCGCTGCTCGACTCCGCGCTCATCCCTCTGCCGGGCGGCCCCGACGCTGTGTTGATTCTGCTGGCGACGGCGCGTCCCGCGTGGGTTCCGATCTACGTGGCGGCGGCGACGCTCGGCTCGGTCATCGGCTGCATTATTTTCTACTATATTTCGCGCCGTGCCGGGCGCAGCGCGCTCAAACGCTTCTCACCGCAAAAGCAAGCGCGCGTGAAAGAGTTGATCGACCGCTACGACGTGCTCACGGTGCTCGTCGCCTCGGTGCTGCCGCCGCCGTTTCCGACCAAACTCTTCGTGGCGACAGCAGGCGTTTTCCGTTTCAGCCTCCCGCGCTTTGCGCTCGCCATCGCCGCCGGACGCATCTTTCGCTATTCTTTGATCGGCTACCTCGCGGCACGCTACGGCGCGCACGCGAAAGAACTGCTCGCACAGTATTATCCTTACATTGGGCTGGGTTTGGCTGTGGTTTTGATCGTTTTCTTCGTGGCGCGGCAACTGTTGAAGAACAGGAGCGGAGAAGCAGCGACGAAGTCGCGCCCGGCGGCGTTGAACGCGGAATCCGAATCAGAATTGCTTTGAACTGCCGATCATCATCCGTTGGTAATCGGGGTGCGTGTGCTTGAAGCGGCGGGCGGCGGCGAGATCGCGGACGCCGTTTTGTTGGAGCAAATCGAGTAGGCGCAGGAAAACTTCTGCCGTGGCCTCGGCATCGCCGGCAGCGCGGTGGCGGTTTTTGATATGCACGTCGAAATGCTCGGCGACAGTATGGAGGCGATGGTTGGCGAGATTCGGCACGACGCGACGCGAGAGCGAGACGGTGCAGAGTTGCGCGTTGAACATGCGCTTGCCGGGGAAGATGCGCGAGATTTCATGATTCAAAAAGCGCACGTCGAATGGGGCATTGTGCGCGACGAGCACGGCTTGGTCGATGAAGGTCAACAACTCGGGTGCGATCTCGGAAAAGAGCGGCGCGGCTTTGACCATCTCGTCCGTGATCCCCGTGAGCATGACGATGAAGGAAGGAATCGGCATCTGCGGATTGACGAGCGTTTGAAACTCGGCGACGATGCGACCCCGACTGACGCGATACGCTCCGATCTCCGTGATCCTTCCGGGGGGCGTCTTCGCGCCCGTCGTCTCGACATCGACGACCACATAATCGGTCTCGTCGAGTGCACGGCATTCCGCGTCTTCGCACAGCAGTTCGACTTCACAGTTGTCCGTGATACGCAGTCGCCAGTCGTCCTTGACGATGTCGGAGATGAGCAGGGCGGCGGTGGGCGCATCGAGGTTTGGGAGATGAAGCACGGTCGCGGCCACCGTTTCAACCGGCGCGCGGTTGCCGCGCCGGAGCAACAGGTCAACTGTTTCCTGCACGAACATACAATCTGAGACGAGGTTGGAAAGGTGCGTCATCCGCGTAACATTGTAGCATGCGGCGCGCCCGTAAGAAGGAGTCACGGATGCGAGCGGAAGAAGTGATTGAAAGATTCCGGCGCACGGGCGCGCTGCTCGAAGGCCATTTCATCTTGACGAGCGGTCTGCACAGCTCGAACTACCTGCAATGCGCGCTCGTGCTCCAACACCCGCGCGAAGCCGAAGCCTTCGCCGCGGCCATCGCCAAACAGTTTGCCGGCCAAAGGATCGAGACGGTGGTGGCCCCGGCCATCGGCGGCATCGTCATCGGACACGAAGTGGCGCGCTCGCTTAACGCCAGATCGATCTGGACGGAGCGCGAAGAGGGGAGAATGACGCTCAGGCGCGGCTTTACGGTACGTTCCGGCGAAAGCGTCCTCGTCGTCGAAGATGTCATCACGACGGGCGGCTCCACCCGCGAAACAATTGCGGCCATGCGCGACGCCGGGGCGCACATCATCGGCGCGGCCTCTATCATCGACCGTTCGGGCGGGCGGGCGGAGGTGGGCGTCCCGCGCGTCGCTCTTGCCACCCTTAATGTTCTCGCCCTCGCCCCTTCCGCCTGCCCCGCGTGCCTGCGCGGCGAACAGGCAGTGAAACCGGGCAGCAGGAAAGTAAGTAACTGAATCTTACGCAGGGTAGGTTTTTCGGGCTCTGCCCGCTGATTTGCGGAAAGGCTCTCGCCTTTCCGTCAGGCAGGTTCAGCCAGCGTTGAGGCTGGGCCTCAACGCCGGCGGCGCAGCCGCCGGATATTTCTTCAATGGCAACTGGAAAGGCGAGAGCCTTTCCGCATATTAGGCGGCACAGCCGCAATTCTGCGTAACATCAGTAAGTAATGAGTGATGAGTAACGAGTGAAAAGACAAGACTCTTGTTTTACTCATCACTCATCACTCATCATTCATCACTCATCCCTTATGAATTATCGTCTGACGATTCAATACGATGGGACGGAGTTTCAGGGCTGGCAGATGCAGGGCGCGGGCGAGCGCACGGTGCAGGGCGAATTGTGTCGCGCTCTGTCGTTGATCGACGGGCGCAGAACGGCGGTGCATGGGGCAGGGCGCACGGATGCGGGCGTGCATGCCGAGGGGCAGGCGGCGAGCGTCGAGTTGCGGCGCGACCTCAAGCCGGAGAAGTTGCGCGCGGCGATCAACGGGAACATCGCGCCGGATGCGCGCGTCATCGCCGTCGAGATCGTGGATAAGGATTTCCATGCGCGTTATTCGGCGCAAGGTAAAACCTATCGCTATCGCATTTTCAACGCGCCCTATGCGTCGCCGTTTCTGTCGCGCTACGCGCACACGGACGCGAGGCCGCTTGAGGTTGCACGGATGCGGGAGTGTGCGCGGCTGTTTCTCGGCGAGCACGACTGGACGGCTTTCTCGGCGGCTCAAACGGATGTGCAGACGCGCGTGCGTACCATCACGCAACTCGAAGTCACGGAGCAGTGGAGCGAGCAGGGGCGCGGGCGCGTGGTCGAGATCGCGGCGAGTGCAGATGGCTTCCTGCGTTACATGGTGCGTTCCATCGCGGGCACGCTCCTCGAAGTCGGGCGCGGCGCGATGGACGAACAACAAGTTAAGCGAGCGCGTGACAGCCGCAATCGCTCGCTCGCCGGAGCAACCGCCCCCGCGAAAGGCTTGACGCTCGTGAAAGTGCATTACTGAAGTGACGAGTGATGAGTGACGAGCGAAAGACACATTACCGGTTTCAACTCATCACTCGTCACTTGTCACTGTTTGTTGTTGCGTGCATGCACACGCGGCGATTAAGATGCGGCGTCTTGTAAAGAAGTTATGGCTGGCGGAAATTAAGCGGGAGACCCTGAATGCTCGCGGATTTCGTGAACGATGTGGAGCCGGGGACGCATGATGAGGCGTTGTTGAAACGCATCGCGTGGGAGCGTCTGCCGCGCCACATCGGGATCATCATGGACGGCAACGGGCGCTGGGCGAAGGGGCAGGGGAAGCCGCGCGTGGCCGGCCATCGCGCGGGGGTCGAAGCCGTGCGCGCCGCCGTCGATACGAACGCGCGGCTTGGCTTGGGCGCACTCAACCTCTACACCTTCTCAACCGAAAACTGGAAACGCCCGCGCCTCGAAGTCGATGCGCTGATGCGGATGCTCAAACGCTATCTCCGGCTCGAACTCGAAGAGATCGACCGGCAGAATATTCGTTTTCAAACCATCGGGCGCACGGGCGCGCTCCCCGCGAGCGTCCAGCGCGAAATTCAAAAAGCCGTCGAACGCACGGCGCGCAACACCGGGCTTGTCCTGAGCGTGGCGCTCAACTACGGTGGCCGCGCCGAGATCGTGGATGCCTGTCGCGCCGCCGTCTCTCGCCTCGCAAGCGAAGGCCGCGCGGCGGATGAAATTACGGAGGACCATATCGAGCGGGAACTCTATACGCGCGGCCTGCCCGAACTCGATCTCGTCGTGCGCACGAGCGGCGAGATGCGCATCTCGAATTTCCTCCTGTGGCAAGCGGCCTACAGCGAGATTTACGTGACCGAAACGCTGTGGCCTGATTTTCGCCGCGCCCATTTGCTCGAAGCCGTCGTCGAGTATCAACGCCGCGACCGTCGCTTCGGCGGTCTGCAATTGGTGGCGAAGGCCAACTGATTTTGTCGTCCGTCTGATCCGAAACAAATGTCGCGTGTCATCACTGCCATCATCGCCATCCCCATTCTCATCGCCTCCATCTGGCTCGCTCAATTGGAACTCTTATTCGTCGCTTTAGCGGCGGCGGCGATGATGATCGGGCTTTATGAGTTCTGGATGCTGTCGAGCAAGCGCGATGCGAAAGCACAACGGGAACTGGGCACGCTCTTCGCCGTCGCCTTGCTCACGACTTTCTATTTCAACGCGCCCGTCGAATGGCCCGCGCTCCCGCTGATGATTCTCGTCGCCTTCGTCGTCGCCGCGCTCGCCGGGGCGATGCTCAAAGGCGCGCCATTCGAGCGGATGATTTTGGCGACGGGCGCAACCGTGCTCGGCGTCTGCTACGTCGTGTTGCTCGGCGGGCATCTCATCGCGCTGCGCGTGGGTTTTCCCATGCCGCTCGCGGCGCGGCTGTTGTCGTTCTTCTTTCTTGTCCTGATGGGGTCGGACACGGCGGCTTATTACACGGGTCGCGCTTTCGGTCGGCATAAACTCGCACCTTCGGTCAGTCCGGGCAAGACCTGGGAGGGCGCGGCGGGCGGCCTGGCGGCGAGTTTGCTGATGGCCGTCGCGGCACACTACTGGTTCTTCTCCGAACTGAGTCTGCGCGCGGCTTTGCCGCTGGCCGCGACGATGAACGTGCTCAGCGTCGTCGGCGATCTGACGGAGAGCGCGCTCAAACGCGGGTCGGGCGCGAAGGACGCGGCGAAGATTTTGCCCGGCCACGGCGGCTTGCTCGACCGTCTCGATAGCTTGCTCTTCAACGCGCCCCTCATCTACTATTTCGCCGTCTTTTATTTCGCCGCTGCTCTGCAAGCGCGTCTGCCTTGAGTCGCCCCGGCGCTCCCAAAGCAATCAACGCCGTATGACTAAGAAAAAGATTCTGCTCATCATCGGCGGGGTCGTCGCCCTGCTCGGATTATTGCTCGCGCTTTTCGTCGGCGGCGTGGTCTGGGTGGCCTTCTCGACCATCGGCAACAGCGAGGCAGCCCGGACGGCGAAGACTTACCTGCGGCAGAATGAAAAACTCAAAGGGGACATCGGCGAGGTGCGCGACTTCGGCTTCTGGGTGGGCGGCAGCATCAACGTGCAAAACGCCGACGGCGATGCCGCCATCAACTTGAAAGTCGTCAGCGAAAAGAAGACCGTCCCGGCGACCGTCAATCTGGCTTACAAGGACGGGCGCAATTGGATGGTGGTCGGGGCGTCTTATAAAAATGATGTGGGGCGAACCGTGAGTTTGCTCGACGCCTACGGGCCTGAAATCGGAAGTAAAGCGGCGCAGAGCGGCGACGAGAAAGCGGACGCCGACAATTCGTCCGGGCGCGATGGCGGCTTCGACGAAAAGAGTTTCTCGGCAAACGTGCTGCAAGCGGAAAGGCTGGTGCTGGTCGTCTTCCTCTCGAAGTACAGTCTCGACAGCCGCGAGCTTGAGCGAACGCTCGACGATTTGTCCGAAACTTACTCCGCCCGTGTGAGTCTCGTCCGCTACAATGTGGACGAGCAGACGGCGCTTTACAGTCGCTTCAACATCGAGAAGTTGCCGACGCTCATCCTGTTCAGGAACGGCGGCGAAAGGGAGCGACTGACAGGTGCGATCAAAAAGCAACAACTCGCACGACTGCTCGATCAATATCTGGGACAAGAATGAACCAACGGGGCATCGCGATTTTAGGTTCGACCGGCTCAATCGGCTGCAACACCTTAAAGGTGCTCGACGCCTTCGGCGATCATTTCCACGTTGTCGCTCTCGCCGCCGGGCGCAATATTGCCAAACTCTCGGAACAAATCGCACGTTACAAGCCGGAACTCGTCTCCGTCGAAACGGAGGAGGGCGCGGAAGAATTGCGCGCCGAATTGCGTGGGCGGAACATCGCCGCGCCGCACATTCTGACGGGCGACATCGGACTTGTGGAAGTTGCCACGCACGGGCGGGCTGATTGCGTCGTCAGCGCGACGGTGGGCGCGGTCGGGTTTGTCCCGACCCTGCGTGCGCTCGAAGCGGGAAAACGCGTCGCGCTAGCCAACAAAGAGACGCTCGTCATCGCGGGCGAATTGATGACGCGGGCGGCGGCAAAGTCGGGCGCGGAGATACTGCCGGTCGATTCGGAACATAACGCGCTGCATCAATGTCTGCGCGGCGAGCGGCGTGCGGAGGTGCGCCGTTTGATCCTGACTGCGTCGGGCGGCCCCTTTCGCACGAAGACGCGCGGCGAGATGGAGCGGGCGAGCGTCGAGGAAGCGATGTGCCACCCGACGTGGAGCATGGGCGCGAAGATCACGATTGATTCGGCGACGCTCATGAACAAGGGTTTGGAAGTGATCGAGGCGCGCTGGCTCTTCGGCTTCGACGCCGACCACATCGACATCGTCGTCCACCCCGAATCAATCGTCCATTCGATGATCGAACTCGTGGATGGTTCGGTCATCGCGCAATTGGGCGTGACCGACATGCGCCATGCCATCCAGTACGCGCTCACCTTTCCCGAAAGGCACCCTTGCCAGCTTCCGCCGCTCGACCTGACGCGGATGTCCGCGCTGCGCTTCGACGCGCCCGACACAAAGCGTTTTCCCTGTCTCGCGCTCGCCTATCGCGCCCTGCGCGCGGGCGGCACGTCTCCGGCAGCTTTAAATGCGGCGAATGAAGAGGCCGTCGGCGCGTTTCTTGCAGAACGCATCCGTTTGACCGATATCCCGCGCATCATCGAACACGTCCTTGACGGGCACGAATCACGCCCGGTCACAGACCTCGAAGTCGTGCTTGAGACCGACGCGGCGGCGCGGCAGCGGGCGGCGCAGGAGATCGCGAATTTAGTTTCGGTGGCAGGTTAGTTTGACGCCCGTTCCCCCACCCCGTAAAATTGAATGCAACCGCGCGTGCCGGTTGAGACTCTAACCTTTTTGTTGATTAAGCGAACCTGTAGCTAAAGAGAATAACGACACATGTATTACATCAATCTATTTCTCCCCTTCATCTTTATTCTGGGCACGGCGGTCGTGCTGCATGAGTTCGGTCATTTCGCCGTGGCGAAACTACTGGGCATGCGCGTTGAGACTTTCTCGGTCGGCTTCGGGCCGCGTCTGTTCGGGTGGCGTTGGGGCACGACCGACTACCGCCTGAGCTTGATCCCGCTCGGCGGCTACGTGAAACTCGGCGGCGATGAATCGAACGCGGCGGTCGAAGGCGCGGGCGAGAGCGAAATCCCGCTCGGAGAGCGTTTTGATTTGCGCCCGCGCTGGCAAAAGTTTCTTGTGATGGTGGCCGGGCCGACAATGAATATTTTGACGGCGCTCGCTATCGTCTGGGCGGGCGCGATGATCGCGGGCGTGCCCGTCTCTCCGGCCTCGCCCGTCGTGCGCTACACGAAGCCCGGCGGAGTGGCCGAAACGGCTGGCCTGCGCGCAGGAGATCGCATTCTCGCTTTCAACGGCAAGGAGAATCCTTCGTGGGAGCGCGTCATCAGCGACGTGCGTCTTTCGCCGGAGCAGCCTTTGCCGATGGCGGTGGAGCGAAACGGGCAGCGCGTGGACTTGACCATCAAGCCGATCAAATATGTGGAGGATGGCGAAGGCATCGGCGACATTGATTTTCGGCCTGACTTCGGCGAGTTGCCGGTCGTGGTCTCGGACATCGTCGCCGGGTCGCCCGCCGAGCAGTCGGGTTTGAAAGTGAACGACCGCATTGTCTCGGTCAACGGCGAGTCGGTGCGCGACGAGTACGACGTGCGCGCTTTCATTCAGGCGCACCCGAACGAGGCGGTGCGCTTGCAGGTCGAACGCGGCAGCGAGCGTCAGGAGTTCACTCCGAAGACGAGCCCGGAAGGCAAGATCGGTTTTGTCCCGGCATCGATCCTACCGCAGCAACGCATCGGCCCTATCGCGGCGGTGGGTTACGCCGTGCGGCGCAATCTCGAAGTGATTCGCATGACGGGCGCGGCTTTCGCGCAAATCTTTCGCGGCCAACGTTCGGCGCGCGAATCGCTGGCCGGTCCCATCGGCATCGCCCGGGCTTCATCGAAAGCCGCCAATGATTTCGGTTGGGCAGGGGTCTTCGCGATGCTCGGATTCTTGAGCCTCAATCTCGGCATCGTCAACTTGCTCCCGATCCCGGTGCTTGATGGCGGCGCGATCTTTTTGCTGCTCATCGAAGCGGTGCTCGGTTGGGTCGGTTTAAAGATGTCGATGGCTATCCGCGAACGCATCCAGCAAGTCGGCTTTGTGATGTTGCTCCTGCTGATGGGATTCGTCATCACAAACGATCTTTTGAAAGTGGCTACGCGCATGACCGCTTCCGATGACGATAAGCCGGCTGCGACACAGCCCGCGAAATAATGTGTATTACGACAAGCCTCAGATTTTTAATTTCGACTTACAAACTCAAAATAAAAATCTGAGGCTTATCGCATGAAAACTGAAATCTCCTTATATGCGAGAAACAAGAGCCGTTAAGATCGGAAAAGTGCAAATCGGCGGCGGTGCGCCGGTCGCTGTGCAATCGATGACGAAGACTGACACGTCGGATGTTGACGGCACGGTCAAGCAGATCGAAGAAATGTTGAGCGCGGGTTGTGAGATCGTCCGGCTCGCCGTGCCCGATAAGGATGCCGCCGTCGCGCTCAAAGAGATCAGGCGGCGCGTGCCAGATGTGCCGCTCGTCGCGGACATTCATTTTCATTACAAGTTGGCTTTGATGGCGTTAGAGGCGGGCGTCGATAAGCTGCGTCTGAATCCGGGCAACATCGGGGCGCACGAAAGGGTGCGCGAAGTGACGCGCGCGGCGCAGGCGCAAGGCGTGCCGATCCGCATCGGCGTCAACGGCGGCTCGCTAGAAAAAGATTTGCTGGCGAAATACGGTACAGCAACGCCGGAGGCGATGGTCGAATCGGCTTTGCGCCACATCCGCATTCTCGAAGATTTGAATTTTCAGGACATTATCATCTCGCTCAAAGCCTCGGACGTGCATCGCACCGTCAATGCTTATCGCCTGCTCTCAAAGCAGGTTGATTACCCGCTGCACCTCGGCGTGACCGAAGCGGGTACGGCCTTCAGCGGCTCGATTAAATCAAGCATCGGCCTCGGCATCCTGTTGCACGAAGGTATTGGCGATACCGTTCGCGTCTCGCTCGCGGCGGAGCCGCACGAGGAAGTGCGTGTGGCGTGGGAGATTTTGAAGTCGCTGGAACTGCGCAAGCGCGGCGTCACGGTCGTCGCGTGCCCGACGTGCGGGCGCTTGGACGTGGATGATTTTGTCGGCATCGTCACGGAGATCGAACGGCGGCTCGCGCACATCGAAGAGCCGCTGCATCTGTCCATCATGGGATGCGCCGTCAACGGGCCGGGTGAGGCGCACGATTCGCAACTCGGCGTCACTTTCGGGCGCGGCGTCGGCATGATCTACAAGAACGGCAAGCCGATGCGCAAAGTGGCGGGCGCGGACATCGTCGAAGCCTTTGTGGCGGAGACGGAAAAATTGATCGCGGAGGGGGCGGCGGCGAAAAGTCAGGACATGATGGAACTCGTTACGATCAAGTAACACTATCGCACACGAGCAAAAATGAGGGGCGGCATTCTTTCGAGGATGTCGCCTTTTCCCTTATGTCAGCGGAAGCAAGTTTGAAATGTTTTTCATGACCTCGTAGTGGCTCCGGCCATGAAGAGAAAAAGCGCGTCGGTGGCGATGCGGCGATTGATGTTGACGGCGAGTTGGCCGCGCAGTTCCTGGATGCGCGCTATCCAATCGGCGGCGTGGCGGCTCTTGAATTTCGCGCCAAGTCGCGCCAACCGTTCGCGGATATCTTCATTGACGATCTTCGCGCCCGCCGGATCGAGCGAGAGCAGCCACGCATCGCGGATGAGTGTTTCAAGCACGTCGAGGCGTGGTTCAAATTCATCTTTGCGTTTGGCGTCGCTCAAATCTTCGGCGGCGCGCAGCAGGCGGGCGCGATCCGTCTGGCCGACGAGCGCGTCGAGCACAAAGAGCATCGCCTCGCGTTGCTCAGCGTAAGCGTCGAGATTGAGTTCAAGCGCGAGGCCAAGCCGCCCGCGTGCGAGATGCGCCGCCATGCGCGCTTCCTCTCCGGCCCGTTTCTGATGCTTCACCAGGTAGTCTTCGATCTCTGCGGCGGGGAGCGGCGCAAAGCGGATCGTCTGGCAGCGCGAGCGGATCGTGGAGAGCAAACTCGCCGGACGCGCGGTCAACAAAATCAAGTGGGAGGTTGGCGCAACTTCTTCGAGCGTTTTCAAGAGCGCGTTCGAGGCTTGTTCATTCAATTTGTCTGCCTCTTCGATGAGGAAGACGCGCGCCTTGCCTTCATGCGGACGAAAGTTCGTTTCGCGTTCGACATCCCGCGCCTGGTGGACATTGATGACGCGCTTCTCCGCTCTGACCAACCCAACGTCCCTGTGTTCGCTCCAGAGGATATGCTTTCCATCGTCGGCTTGGTCAATTGGAGCTTGAGCGAAACGCATGATACGAACGCACGACGAGCACACGTCACAGGCTTCGACGCCGGCGGGCGTGCGGCAATTGAGAGCTTTGGCGAGTTCGAGCGCGAAGAGCTTTTTGCCGACGGCTTCTTCGCCCGCGAAAAGGAGCGCGCCGGGCACGCGGCGTTGTTCGAGCATGCGGCGCAGCGTGTCGCGGGCGCGTTGATTTCCGACGAGAAGATCAAACATAAAGTATGCTCAAAGTTGTGTGGGTTCGTCGGGCGGCAGGTTAGCTCCGGCGTTCGGCATCACCTTCCGCATAAACTCAGTCGCCCCTGTCGGAACATCAGCAGGCGTTCGCGGGGCGGCGGCAGCGCTTAGTTCGGCGCGGCGTGGTGAGCAAATCTCAATGGCAGCCTGTTACGTGTCTGCGAGAATCTCTCCCGGGGTCTTTTTGCCTCGTGCTGTTCGATTGAAGTCACCGTCGAAACTCACTATCACCAAACCTTGCTTCTCGGCGGCAACATACTGATAGGCATCATCGAAATCAAGATTGAATTTGCTCATCGCATCAATCAATCTCTGTGTTTCCTCTGGTGGGACGGAAACAAGTGTGATGGCTCCGGTAACAAACACATCTTCCACAAATTTGAGCAGTGCTGTTTCTTTCTTGAGACGTGTGTCAGCACTACGCAGATAGAGTGGAAAGCAAAGTCCGTGATGAACAACGCGCTTGCTGGTACGTGGTCAAGGAAATCACGCACTTCATCAGATTTTGCTTGTGCCAAAAGCCTCTCAAGCCAGATGTTGGCGTCTACCAGATACATCAATCACCACGCCAGTCCAGCGCCTTTTGCTGAAGTTCCAATGATGTATATTGGTCACGGTAATCGGTTAATGCGCCCGCCCAGTCTTGACGCAACTTTCCTGTCACTTTTCGTTTTTGCTTCTCCAACAGAAACTCGACAAAATCTCTCACCTCCGCTTGAGCAGCAGACGGCAATTCTTTAATAAGTTCTTCGAGCGGTTTCACTTGGGTACTCATCGAATAACCTTTCGTTAAAGAGCGGCGGAGACCCCTTGATTTATCAATGGGGAGGAGCCGCCATTAAAGAAACAATACAACGCTGGAAACCACGTTGTATTGCTCGTATCATGCAAGTAACCCCGTCGTGAGACAGTGTGTGCCCGAACATCCCAGACGCCGCGCCTTAGTTGAGCAATCAACGCTGGTCGCAATGCGGCTAGACCAGCCGAAGCGGCGATTGTTGCCCCACTGTCGTGAGATAGAGGTAGGGGTTAGCCACCCTGATGTCAGCCGACAAAAAAGCCTCAAGGTTTGCTGGGAATAACCTTGCTTTGCATGGCTGAGGGTCTCGGAACGATGTTGAAACATTTCAATGTCTTGTACAGGGACAAGCCCCCTCAATTTATTGATGGGTAGCTGACAAACTTTCTGACATCCTTTCCATGCAAATTTAACGTCAGACCTCTATCCTCTGCTTTCGAGAAATGGGAGGACGAGTTCGAGCACATGGGCGTGAATCTCTTCGACGGAGAGGCTCGCATCAACGATACGGACGCGTTCAGGTTCGGCGGCAGCGATCTGCAAGTAAGCGTCGCGCACGCGCGTATGAAATGTTTCGTTTTCAAGATCGAGCCGGTCGCCGGATGTGCCGTGAGTGACGCGGCGGCGGGCGCGGGCGCCACTTTCCGCCACCGGAAGATCGAAGAGCAGCGTCAAATCCGGTTGCAGTCCGCCCGTGGCGAGCGCGACGACTTCCGCAACGAGCGCCGGCTCGAACCCGCGTCCCGCGCCCTGGTAGGCGAGCGTGGCGTCGGCGTAGCGATCCGAGAGAATGATGCGACCTGCGGCGAGCGCGGGGCGCAGGAGAGCGCGGACGTGCTGGGCGCGGTCGGCGGCGTAAAGCAATAGTTCGGCCAGCGGGTCAACTTGTTCCTGCGCGTCGAGCAGCGCATCGCGCAGGCGTGCGCCGAGCGGTGTGCCGCCGGGTTCGCGCGTCTGCGCGACATCCAGCCCGCGCAGGCGGAGCACGCTTGCCAGCATGCGCAGTTGAGTGGATTTTCCCGACCCGTCGATGCCTTCAAAGGTGATAAATGTGCCGGTCAAAAAAGTGGGACTCCGTCAGGTGGTTAAAGTACGGGAGAGTTCAAACGTCGGAGCGGTCGGGCATCTCTCCGGGCTGTTCGGGGGAGCCGGATTCAAAAGCGTGCGCGCCGCGCAGTTCGCCGCTCGTGTGGCGACGCGCATGAGAAATCGTCGAGATCGCGTGCTTGAAGATCAACAATTCCTGTGCCCCGGATTCCAGCAGCACCGAAAATTTATCGAAGCTTTTGATGCGACCCGTGAGTTTCGCGCCGTTCATTAGATAGATCGTGACGGCATCTTTTTCTCGACGCATCGTGTTCAGAAATGCGTCTTGAATATTTTGAGGAGAAGACTTCGTGTCCACTACAACTCTCCGCATTGATTGATGAAAGGATTCCAGTCGCGCCAGATTACAACACGCACCGATGCGTGACAAGCAATTGTCAACGAACGAGACTCAACCGGAAAAAAGTTGTGGAAGAGTTGTCCACATGTTGTGCGCCTCAAGCTATGTCGCCATCGATTGAGGATCATTTGCCGTTGGATTCGAGCAACTCACGCACCCGCGCGGCGACGCCTTCCTGCACTTCCGGCGCGTCGCCGAAACCTTCGATCCACTCTACTCCGGGTTCGCGTCGAAACCACGTCATCTGGCGTTTGGCGTAATGACGAACATCGAGTTTGGTCTGCTCAAGCGCGCTCTCCAACGTGCGTTCGCCGCGCAGGTGCTCGACGGCGCGACGATAACCGTGCGCGCCGAGCGCGCTCGACGTGGCGGGCACGCCCTCATCCAAGAGGCGACGCACCTCTGCGACCAGACCGCTTTGAAAGTGGCGCGCGGCGCGCTCGTCAATGCGACGGTAAAGTTCCGCGCGCGGAGGCGAGAGAGCGAATAGGCGCAGGCGCGCGACACACGCTGGAGGCGCGGGGCGCGCAGGTTGTTGGCGCGAAATCGGCTCGCCCGTTTGCAGACGCACTTCGAGCGCACGCTGCACGCGCGACCAGTCGCGCGGTTGGAGACGAATGGCCGCAGCCGGATCGAGTCGCCGTAATAATTTATGCAGCCGCTCCGCTCCGCTCCGTTCACGTATGCCGGTCAGCCGCGCCCGCAAACGCTCGTCCGTCGGCGGGCTGGGAAATAGAGGTTGACAGAGCGCCCGCAAGTAAAAACCCGTGCCGCCCACGAGCAGGGCGAGATGCCCGCGCGCTTCGATTTGTTCTATCTCCGTTGTCGCCGCTTCCGCCCACGCGCCCGCCGTGAAATTGACGGCAGGCGGAACGAAGTCGAGCAGATGATGGGGCACGCCGCGTCTCTCGGCGAGCGGCACTTTCGCCGTGGCGATCTCGATGCCCTGATAAACCTGCACGGAATCGCAGTTGATGATCTCGCCCTTAAAGCGCAGAGCCAACTCGATGCCGAGATCGCTTTTCCCCGAAGCGGTCGGGCCGACGACGGCGATAATCGGTGGGAGCGTGTGGATGAAGGGAGTCACGAGGCGGAGAAGGCGAGACGATAAATCAACAGCGCCCAGAGAAGCGCGAGTAACGCGAGTGCGCCGACGATTTGTGCGCGCGAAAAACGCATGGTGTATGGAAGAGAAGCGAATGGTAGGTGGTCGATGGTGAATAGTGCAAAGCAGTTTCCATGTACCCTGCACCATTGACTACTTACTTTTCACCTCATTACTCCCTCATTACTCAAGGAGAAAATCCGTCAATTGCCCCTCGGTCGGGCGCACGAGCGCGCGTCCATCTCTGGCGAAGACCGGCACGAACTTCTGTCTGGTCAAACGATACATCGCGCGCAATGCGCCGAAGTCGTTTTGCACATCGCGTTCGGTGAAATTGATCTGATGCCTGTCCAGCCACGTCCGAGCGTTCGCGCATAGAGGACAATCGGGGACGACATAGAGCGTGATGAGCGAAGTTGGGTGAGCGTTTTTCATGTCGGCAAAACAATTTTGGCCTCAGTACATTTTTGTCAGGTCGATCCCGGTGTAATAGTTTTTGAGAATACGGTCGTAAGTCAAATTCGCCCGCGCCATCCCGTATGCGCCAACCTGGCACATTCCGACGCCGTGCCCCCACCCGCGACCCGTAAAGACGAAATTCGTCAGCCGCCCGTTCTCATCATATTTGCGGTCGATGACGAAGAGTTGTTCGCGCAGGCCGAGCGCGGAACGGATGCGCCCGCCGCGCACATGCGCCGTCCCGTTCGTGCCAATGACTTCGAGATCGAGGACGCGCCGGGATACGCCGCGCGCGACGACGCGGAGATCGACCAGCGAACCGATCCGCCCCGCCCGGCGCGCGAGACGGGCGGCAACTTCGCCGACGCTCAATGTGGTGGTCCAGCTCGTGAAGGGCGAAACGTTTTCAGCGGAAGCGCCCTTCGGCGGCGGATACGACTCAAGATAATCAACCGCGCCGCGCGCGTCCGTGTGATAAGCAATCGGCTCGCCGCCCGCGACGTTGATGTCGCGCACCGGAAAAAGATTTTCGCCGAACGCGCGGAACAGGTAGGCGTCTGCGGCGACGGTGAAGGCGCGCTCCGGCGCTTTGCCCGCGCGCACCACGAGCGTCCCGCCGATAGATGGCCGCGCCGTCGCTTTTTGCAGATTGAAAAAGCCGCGCGCTTCAAGCAGGTGCGCGACGGTGTGGAGTGCGCGGGCGCGAGTCAAGGGTTGGCGCGGGCGCAGCGTTGCGTCCGTGTGAAGCGTGAGATGCCCGTCGCGCAGGAGCATCGCCACATCCGCGCGATTGGGGGCGGGGATGTCTTCGGCATCGCGGAAGGCGAGCAGGTATGTCACGTCGTCTTGCGCGAGCAGGACATCAGCGCGGCTTTCGCCGTCGAGCGCGAGCGCGAGCGCGGTGCTGAAAGCGGGCGGTCGCGTCGCTTCAGCGTTGACGCTAGGTGGCGCGGGGCGACGCGCGAGCCGCGCGGCTGTTTCGAGAAGGGCGCGGACTTCTTCGGTGCTGACGTTGGCGGCCAGCCAGTCGTCGCTCAGACGCGCGGGCGGACGAAATCCGTGAACGGCGAGTAGGCTCAGGTCGCGCGCACTGGCGGCGTGTTCGGCGGCGCGCAGATTGTTCAATTCACGCGTGGTCCGAATGATGTTGGGGACGAAAGAGGCGTGAGCGGCGGGCGACGCATGCTTGGTGCAGTCGCGCCCGCGCAGGTAGGAGACGGGATTGCCGCCGAAAATGTTCTCGGCATGTTCCGTGCGCCCGCCGCAGGTCGAAGTGTAGAGAGCATTGATCGGCTCGCCGTGAAAAGTGGCGATGATGCCGCGCGTCTCTTCGACGGCGCGGGTGGAGAGCGGGTGCTCCGTCGAGAGGCCGCCGTAAACCTGCGAGCGAATGGTCGGCAACAGATCGAACCCGGCGGCGATGAACTGGCCGCGATTGCTGACGGCGTAGGTGCGTGCCGCGACGGCCTGCGCCTTCAAGGCTTCGAGCGCGCCGTAGCCGCCGGGCGAAAGTTCATTCGGGACGACGCCGCGCACGTAATCTTCCAGACCGAGGACGTTGACCACCGTGAGCGAGCCGTTCAAATTGGTGAAGACTTCGAGGCGACCGCGATAAGGCTTTTCGTTGAAGCGCAGCGGCACTTTTGTTTCGACGGGAGAGAAGGTGATGGGAGCGCGCGAATCGAGCAGCGGCGACGTGCCTGCCGCATAGACGACGAGGCCGCGCGCCGGAAGCGACGCGCGCGCGGCGAGCCGGAGGCTGTTGTGCTTCTGCGTCGCGGCGGGCTGTTGCCTGCCCGCCGTCGCCGTTGTTTCAACGGGGCTCTGACGAGCGTGGGTAGCGGAAGTCCGGTTCGGAGCAAGGGTGGTTGGCCGTTGGCCATTCGACGGCGTTCGATTGCCGGCCTCTCGTGAATTGTGCGGGACAGCAGCTTGAGCATTGACGAGGGAAACTGCCGCGATGCCCGCTTCTTCGGGCCTGCTGCGGGGTTCTTCCTCCTCTGGGCGGTTCGCGGGTGCGCCAACGCGCACCCGCCAGGTTGCAGTGTTTGCCTCGCGCGCCACCTCCAGCGCCTCGTTCGTCAACTCCCGCACCTCGCGCGCGATTGAGTCAGCTTGCGCCTGACTTGTCACGGTGGCGATCTCGACGCGAAACAATTCGTTTTCATCCTGACGCGGCACGGGGAGCGGCATGAGCAGGCGCGGTTCGATGCGCACACGCGCGACGGAAAGGGTGATGGGCGCGGATATTTCACCGGACTGATCGCGCTCGACGCTCAATCCCTGTCCGGCAGTTGAGATGGTTGCGGAGCGCGCGTTGGTGGATAAGCCAATGCGGATCGTCGGCTCCGCTTCCAGAGGCGTGAGCGCGACTTCCGGGCGCGACGGTTGAGCGGGCGGGTTGGTCCATCCTTCCGTCTGCACGCGGCGCGGGCGCGACTGCGTCGAAGTGGTTTGCGCCCACATCGCCGGCTGAGCGAGCAGCGCATAAACAATCGACAGCGCGATGAATTTTGTCGAATGGAAAGAAGACGTGGACATCAATTCAAACTCTGGATGACTATTTCCTTCATTCTCAATAGCCGCATTTTCATACTACTACAATTCACTCTGCATGGAATCGGATTGAACTCACAAAATCGCAGGGATGGGATTTATAGATGGCGAGTTTCTTCATATCGCTTCGCTGCGTTCCCCGGTGCGCTCAAGCGCGGCGACGGCGAGCGCGTGAAATTGGCGGCGCACGCGGTTGATGTTGACGAAGGGAAGAGTGCGCGTGTGCGTGCGATTGGTGAGCAGGACGAAGATGCGTTCGCACACAGGGTCGAGCCAGCAACTCGTCCCGGTGAATCCGAGATGTCCGAAACCGTCTGGGGGAAGCCGGTCGCCCGCCGTCGAATCTTTCGTCGCGGCCAACTGCCACGCGAATGAGCGCGCTTCGTTCAAATGCGGCGTCATGTCGGTGCAAAATAGTGAACACGTTTGCGGCGCGAGCAATTGCGTGCGTCCGGCAATGAACTGCTCGGCGAGGCGAAAGGTTTCGCGCGCAGTGGAGAAGAGACCGGCGTGCCCCGCCGCGCCGCCGAGAAAATGAGCGTTCCCGTCGTGTACCTCGCCCCAGATTATCCCTGCGCGCCACGCTCCCGCCATCCCGGTTTGTTCGCCCGCCGCCTCACACATGCCGCGCTCATAGGCGTTGCCCGCCAACTCGCACGCGGCAATTCCGGCGAGAAGCGCGCAGTCGGGGTTGAAAGAGGTGCGGGTGAGTTGCAGCGGTTGGAAGATATCCCGCCGCGCCAGTTCGTCGAGTGGCGCACCGGCGATTTTTTCGAGCAGCAATCCGAGCGTGATGAAACCGAGATCGCTATAGAGGACGTGCGTTCCCGGCGCATGCTCAAGATTCGACCCGGCGATGATTGCTAAGACGCGTTCGCGCCGATCCTCCGTCGCAATGCGCAGCGGTCGCCATGCAGGCAAACCGGACGAATGAGTCAAAAGATGCCGGACGGTGATCGTTTCCTGACGCGCAAACTCAGGCAGATAGGCAGCGACGGCGTGTTCTAATTTTAACTCGCCACGCTCGACGAATCGGGCGCAGAGCAGACCCGTGATGAGCGGTTTCGTCAGGGACGCCAGATCGTAGATCGTCTCTATGGTCGCCGCGTGGGGCACGGGTTCAGTCACGGCAGCACCTAAAGCATCCGAGTAAATGATGCGCCCGCTTTCGGCGACGAGATAGACAGCGGAAGGGAAGTCGCCCGCCTCGATGCTTTCGGCCAGAAGTTGGTTAATCGATTCGTCGCGGGTGCTGTTCGAGTTCGACATATGGCGCGGCAGTTATGTCTGGTCCAACGGATCGAAGGGGGAGCGGTCGGCGAGTGCGCTCAGGAGGCCGGCGTGCGCCGTGTGTTTGTCAATGCGTTCGAGCACGCGCAGGGCGAGCGCGAGGGCGCGGCGTCCATCAATTCCCGTGATGGGCGGCTGCTGCGCGGCGCAGGCCGCTGCGATGAACGCTTCGATCTCGGCGCGCAGCGGCTCAACGTCAGCGATCTCCAGACGCCGCAACTGGACGCCGGGACGCGCGCTTGAAGGCGTGGGCGGCGGCGTGAGGCTGCTGATCGAGGCGTAGCGCGTCGCGTAATCGACGGCGACGTAATCGTGCGGTTGGAAGAAACGCATCTTGCGAATTTTCTCCATGCCGACGCGCGAGGCCGTGATGTTGGCGACCGCGCCGGTAGCGAATTCGATGCGCGCGTTGGCCGCGTCCACGCGCCGCGTCAGGACGGGAATCCCGACGGCGCGCACGTCCGTCACCTCCACATTGCTCCCGACGAGCCATTGGACGATGTCCAGATCGTGAATCATCAAATCGAGCACCACGTCGATATCGAGCGAGCGAGCGGTGAATTCGCCGACGCGGTGAATCTCGAAATAGAGGGGACTGCGCACATGCGGGTAGAGCGCGGTGAGCGCGGGGTTGAAGCGTTCGACGTGGCCGACCATGAGCACGGCCTGGCCGCGCGCCGCTGCCGCGATCATCCGGTCGGCTTCTGCAAGCGTGTGCGAGATGGGCTTTTCGACGAGCACATGGACGCCCGCTTCGAGCAGCGGACAAGCGATCTCGGCGTGCGCTTCGGTGGGCACGGCGAGGCTGACGGCATCGATGCGTCCGAGCAAACTTCGCCAATCAACGGTCCATTCGGTTTCGCGTTCGGCGGCGACGCGGCGTGCAATCGCTTCGTCGCGGTCGCAGACGGCGACGAACTGCGCGCGTCCTTCGGCGGCGAGCGCGGCATGAAGACGCGCATGTTGGCGTCCGAGGTGGCCTGTGCCGATGGCGGCGGTGCGTAGGAGCATAAGCAGTAGTCAGTAGTCAGTAGTCAGTAGCCGGTTGTTAATTGGTGTATCTGGTTGATAAGGCTGTCATGTAAGAATTGCCTGTTAAGAATTGCCCGTCGTGGATTGTACATCGCAGCCTCTTCGATGATATTCATGTGCCAGAGCGAACAGCTCAAAACAAACTGCTGACTACTGACTACTGACCACTATTTCGGGTGACTATACTTGCTGCGTTCGATGCTTGCCAAGCGCACTTGGCTTTTACTGCTACTCACGATTGCCCTCGTTTATTTCTACGGATTGGGGCGTGCGCCTTTTGTCGGCTCGGACGAACCACGTTACGCGCAGGTGGCGCGCGAGATGTACGAGCGCGCCGATGTGGTGACGCCGACGCTTGCCGGGCACACCTGGTTTGAGAAGCCCGCGCTCATTTACTGGGCAGCGATGGCCGGTTATAAATTCTTCGGCGTCTCGGAATGGTCGGCGCGGCTCGGCGCGGCCTGCGCGGGATGGTTGACGGTATTGCTCATCGGCTGGACGGGCAAACGCGTCGAGGAGCAAGACGGAGAGGGGGCGAGTTGGCTACAACTCTCGACGGCGGCGGCGGCGGCGACCTGCACGGGGCTGATCGTATTTTCGCGCGGAGTCAATTTCGATATCTTTATCACGGCGACCATCGCGTGCGCCCTCGCTACCTTTTTCGCGGCGGAGTTGGAAAGCGACGCACGAAAAAAGAATTGGCTGCTTGCGGGATTCTACGCGGGGATGGGCGCGGCGTTGCTGGCGAAAGGGTTGATCGGCGTAGTCATCCCGTGCGGCGTGGTGGCGCTTTATCAACTGTTGCGGCGGCGCTTCTTCGCGCCCGGCGTGTGGAAGTCTGCGTTCTGGGGATGCCTGATCACGGTGACAGTCGCCGCCGTCTGGTATGCGCCGGTCATCGCGCGACACGGGTGGAGTTTTATAGACGAATTTTTCATCAAGCATCATTTCGCGCGCTACGTCTCAAACAAATATCATCACCCGAATCCCTTCTGGTTCTATTTTTTAGTTATTCCGATCATGGTCTTGCCGTGGACCGCATTTCTGCTGGCGGCTCTCAATCATGCGCGGCAGTGGAATTGGCGCGGCGATGATGCAATCAGCAAGCTGCGCGTCTTTGCGCTCGCGTGGGTTTTGTTTCCCTTGATGTTCTTTTCGCTGTCCGGCTCGAAGTTGCCGGGTTACATCCTGCCCGCGCTGCCGGGAGCGGCTCTGCTCATCGGCGAACGTCTCGCCGCTTTCCTGCGCGGAGAGGGAAGCACGCGGGCGATGCGCGTGACCGGCGTACTCCTGCTTTCGCTGGCTGCCGCCGGAACGGTGTACGCGCTAAGAGCCGGCGAACTTTCGACGAATTGCCTTGCACTGATCTTCGCGCCCATCATCGTGGCGGGCGTCTACGTGACGGCTGCAACACGGCAGCGCACGCGTTGCGTGCTCTTAGTGGCCGGGGTCTCTTTGTTGACGACGATGCTCATTGCCAGTTGCGCGCTTGAGAAGGCGGCGGCGCGCGAGTCAGTGCGCGATCTGTTGCGCGCGGCGAATGCGCGCGGCTACGAGGGCGCGCCGGTCTTGAGTCTCCACAACATCGAGCGCACGGCGGAATTTTATGCGGCGGGGCGTCTGGCTTACGACGAGACGACGGGCGAGCCGCACAAATACGAAGGGGCGGCGGAAGTGTGGGAAGCGGCGAGGGGCAGCGGCGAACCACTTCTGGTTCTGGTGCCGCTCGAATACGTCGGGCAATTGCTCAGCTTTGAATTATTGAAAACTGAAGCGATCAGCGATAACGGAGTCGTCGCGCTCATCGCCGTGCGGGCGCGTTGATGGCAAACTCATCGTGGCGGTGGTGCGTCTTCGTTGAACGCCCCGGAGAAAAATTCGATGACTAGTCGGTCGTAAGCCTCGCCCTGCTCGCCCGTGGCGGAGGAGGCGGTGAAACCCGTGATCGGCAGATCGGCTTTCAAAGTGACGGCGGCGGGCGCGGGAAAGCACTGGACGAGCGACTTTGTCGCAGCCCGCAAATCGCCCGCATCTTCGCCGCTCAGCAGGAGGATGCGTTTGCCCGCGAGTTGTGAAGCGAGGCGACACGAAGGCTCGTTCCGATAGCTACCGAGAAAATAGATACGCGCCGCGCCGCGCGTTAAGAAATTGAGGAACCCGCTGTTGAAGCCGAAACGGTCGTGCAATGCGCTGTGCAAAATTTCATCGGGCGAAGCGGGCACGGAATCGAGGACGAGCGCTTGAACGGACGCACCCTCCGGCGAGCGCGCGGCGGCGGCGAGCGCGGCATACGCGCCGAGTCCGACGCCGTAGAAGCCGAAACGGTCTGAGACGAGCGGGCGTTGCTGTGCGGTCTTGAGCGACTGTAGGAAAGAAGCGGCAGCCGTCAGGTCTGTCGCCTCGCGCGTTCCGAAAGAGGTATGCGAGACGGGCGGATTTTCGCCATGGCCGCGCAAATCAGGCCAGAGAATCGTATAGTTGGTGGCCTCGTTGATCTTCACCCCGAGGTTGAACAGCCACGAACGATCCGCGCCGTAATTATGCAGGAGCACAATGGAGGGCGAGCCAGCCGCCCCGCGCAGCAGCCACCCGCGCGCCCGTGTCCCGTCTGTGTTACTCCAATTCTCTTCCGTCACCTTTAGTCCGCGTGCGCTGAAAGCGGGAAAAGTTTCCGGCGTGACGAGATAAGCATGCTGCGCGGGATGTGCAATCGTCCACATGATGAAGAACAAACCCGCCATGACGCCGAGCGCCAATAGAGACGCCACCGGCAGCAGCGCTTTCAATAATTTTCGTCCCGGTTTTTGGTTGCGCAACATATAGTCTGGAGATGAAGGAGGAATGAAAGAGAGCGGGTCGAATTCAAAATGCAGAAGCTCAGAGTCAAGCAATCTACCGACTCTTATTTTCCGGTTTGCTGCGTTCTGTCTCCTGCCTTCTCCTTCATCTTTCCGCCTTCAGCGTTTCTTCTTTCTTCGGCGGCGCGGCGGCGCGCATCTTCATAATCCTCCGGCGTGTTGACGTTCAGGAAAAAGAGATCGGCATGCCTGAGATCAGCCAGGTCTGCCGGCGCGACCCAACGCGTGTGCGTCTGTTGCAACAAAACGCGCGGGCGTCTTTCGCCGTCTCGCAATAGTTTCTCGATGCGTGCCAGACAAGACTCGCGCTTGTAGAGAGCACAGAGCGGTTGCGGGCGACCGTCAACCTGGCGCGGGGCGATTACCTCAAAATCTCCCCCGCGTAAAGCGGCGAGCCGCACGAAAAGTTCTCCCGAAACGAAAGGCAGATCGCATGAGACGATTGCCGCCCACGGCGCACGGCATGCCCGCAACGCGGCATGAAGCCCGGCCATCGCGCCGCAGTTTCGATAAACGTCGGCCAGGACGGGCAAGTTCAATGCAATGCTCTCTGGCCTTGCGCTGACCACGCTGATCCGGGTCGTAATCGCATGCAAAGCCTGTGCGATGCGTTCGACAAAGGTTTGCGTGCCGAGCGTGAGCCGCGCTTTGTCCGTGCCCATGCGACTCGATGCGCCGCCCGCCAGTATAAACCCCTCCACGTCAGACATGATTTATCAGGGGCGCAATGGTCATGAGTCCGAGCGGGAGACGGATCAACCGGCACAAGTTGCCGGCAACTGTCTGATGTCGAGAGAATATCGAATGCATCGCCCGCGAAAATTAACATGCGGTGCGAGCGAGCGGCAAGGCAGATACATATGTCAAGATGGGGAGCGACGAGAGCGCGCCGTTCGGGACAAGTCCGGCATGAGTTGCGTGAACGACAACCATTTTGTCTTGCTTGACCATCTGAGAAACCGGACGCTATAGTCGTTTTGGTGTTCCTCGTGCGCACCTGTCGCCTCGCACATCGTTATCAGCGAGGCGCAGGTGTTCGATGTCGAAAGATGAAACTGCTGCCGCCCCACTGTAATAAGGTAATCACATGAAAAAATTGTTTTGCCCCGTGCTGGCTCTGGCCTTCGCACTCGTGTTGTCCGCCGTCTCCATTTCCGCGCAAACTCCGGCGTCCCGAAAGAGTGTGCCGCAAGCGGACGCGCGTTTGTTTCCGTTGGAAGACGTGAGGCCGGGGATGAAGGCACAGGCGTGGACGGTTTTTGCGGGAACTGAGGCGCAGGAGTTCGGCGTGGAAGTGCTCGGCGTGTTGCCGGGTTTCCCCGCGCCGCGACAGTCGGCGATCATCGGGCGGTTGACGGGCGCGAACGCGGAGAAAACTGGTGTGTTCGCCGGGATGTCCGGCTCGCCCGTCTACATCGACGGCAAACTCGTCGGCGCGATTGCCTTCAGTTTCCCCTTCTCGAAAGAACCGATCTGCGGCATCACGCCGATCAAGCAAATGATCGACATCTTCGAGCAGCAACAGCAGCAGGGCACGACAACGCGCGCCGGAGGCACGCCGCGCACGATGTCTTTCGCCAAACTCGCCTCGACCGATTGGAAGATGGATTGGCCGAAGCCCGCTGCGTTGATGAGCGGCACATTCGCCGCGCCCGTTGCGGCCAATTCTCCTTTGAACGCGCTGCTCGGCCAAACCATCGCGCCGATTGCCACGCCGCTCGTCTTCAGCGGCATCAGTTCGGAAGCCCTCGCCTCCTACGCGCCGTTGCTTCAAGCGAACGGCCTCTTGCCCGTCGCGGGGGTCGGCGGGTCGGCTGCCATCACGCCGCTCGCGAAAGTGACGGAGAAGACTTTGCCGCCGGGTTCATCCGTCAGCGTCCAACTCGTGCGCGGTGACTATTCGCTCGCGGCCTTCGGTACTGTGACGTGGCGCGACGGTGAGCGCATCTATGCTTTCGGCCACCCGTTCCTCGGCCTCGGCGTGGCGGACATGCCGATGTCGGAATCCTCCGTTGTGACGGTCATCTCCAGCGTCAACAATTCTTTCAAACTCTCGACGCCCGGCCAGATGGTCGGCGCGATCTCGCAAGACCGCGCGACGGGCATCTACGGCCTCCTCGGTCGCGCGCCCAAAATGATTCCCGTCAAGATTAACCTGCACACGAGCCGCGACCGCACCGAGACGTACACTTATGAAGTGGCGAACGATAAATTCCTGACGCCGCTCCTCTTGAACATCACGATCTTCAGCACCATCAATGCGACCGAACGCAGCCTCGGCGATTCCACCATCAGCCTGCGCGGACAGATCAACGTCGCCGGGCAGCAACCGATCAGTATCGAGCGTCGCTTCTCTTCGATGAACGCGGGCGTGCAGGCCGCCGGTTCAGTCGCCATGCCGATTGCCGCGCTCCTTTCCAGCGGCTTCGACAATGTGGATATCGGCCAGATCACGCTCGACATCACTTCGACTGATGCGCGTATGGCGGGCACGCTCGACCGCATCGCCCTCGACCGCACCGAAGTCGGTCGCGGCGAGACGGTCGAAGTGCAGGCTTATGTCCGCACCGACTCCGGCAAACAATTCGTGCAGCGCATTCCGGTGAAGATTCCTATGGACGTGCCGCTCGGCCAACTCGTTCTCTTCGTCGGCGACGGCGGCGCGTTGCAGCAAGCTTCGGCGGCGCAGAATTTCGTCCCCCAGGATTTGACGCAACTCGTCGGCGCAATCAACAAGATCAAGAAGAATGACCGGCTCTACGTCAAACTCTTCCGCGTCACCTCCGGCGCGGTCATCGGGACGGACGAGATGCCGAATCTGCCGCCCTCGGTCGTCGCCACCCTGAACAGCGACCGTACCTCCGGCGGTTTCACGCCCACCGCGCTCTCGCCCGTGGACGAAAAGGAATTGCCGCCCGCCGATTTCGTCATCGAAGGACAACAACTGATCGGCATCAACGTGGTGCGCTGAGAGAGACAATTTCAAGTTGTCTCTCCCGAATGCCGTGACAAATCGCGCTGACCGAGCCGGTACAGAAGATGCTGAGTTAAAGAACGCGACGAAGAAAGGTGGTCAGAAGTGAGCGAAGAAAACACACAAAATATGTCGCAACGCTACGACACTAAGCCGACCATTGAGACAGTCTTGGAGCGACTAAGCGCGCTCGGTACGGAAATGCGTGAGGGTTTTGCTCGCATCGAAAAAAGGTTGGACAACGTTGATAAAAGATTAGACGATTTCGACGTGCGGCTCGACCGGATGGAAAGCGATGTCAGTAAAACCCGTTCCGAGATGTTGACCCTGCGGGCCGACTTCAAAGAACTCCGCGCTCACTTGAAGGAGCCGGCGTAAGATAAAAGGGAAGGCGCAGGATAACCGCAATCTAATGAGAATAAGTGTTAGCGAGAAGAGGTGAGAGTCATAATAAACTCTCACCTCTTCTTGTTGGCGCACGCTCGATGACGAAAAGAAATCGCTGCTCGGATTCGGGCATTCTCACTTGCGTCAGGTGGCCGGTGCTCTCCTCGCGTTCAATTGATTCTCTTAGCTTTGGTCCGCCGAAAAACAATAGCCTCGAAGCGGGCGGCGACCACTCGACGAGTCGCGGGTACATCTCCGTAAACCTTTCGAGCGCGCGGCAGGTGAGGGCGTCGGCTGGCGGCGCATCGATCTTTTCAAACCGCTCCGCCACGACTTGCGCCGCGTCGTGCAGGTCGAGACAGCGCAACGCTTCGCGCAAGTAAATCGCCTTCTTCGTCGTGGCTTCAACGAGCACGGCGCGCACATCCGGTCGCACGATCAGACAGGGAATGATCGGGAGTCCGCCGCCAGAGCCAACATCGCACACGCGCGCGGAATCAGGCAGGTAACGACTCGCCATGAGCGATTCGAGCACATGCCGCGTGGCAAACTCGGCGGGCGGGCAGGGCGCAACCAGATGCAGCCGCGCGTTCCATTGCAAGAGGTGTGCGTAGTAGTCGCGAAGCCTTGCGCGTTCCTGTGCTCCGAGTTGCACTCGGTAGCGCGCGGCGTGCGTCTCAAGCGTGTCCGTAAATTCTTTCAAGTGCCCGGTCATCTCAATCAGTATCGGCTGGATTAAACTGCACGGCCTGGGTTAGCTTAAGGGAACTTTGAATTCATTGCACAGGATCAAAAGCGACGGATGAATGAATCTTTGAGTGCAGAACACGAACGCCTCGGGAAGATCGTCACGGAGATCGTCGCGCGCTATGCCGACGCGCTCGACGAGGTGCGCATGTGCTCACAGGCCACGCCCGGCGAACTGGAAAAGATGTTCGACGAGCCACTGCCGCTCGAAGGCACTGATGCCGAGCAACTGTTTGCCCGCTTCTCGCGCGACATTGTGCCACACGCGATGAACATTCCCAGCCCGCGCTACTACGGATTGTTCAACCCGACGCCGCTGCCCGTCGCCGTCTGGGCTGATGCCCTGTGTTCGGCCATCAACCAGAACGGCGCGGCCTGGCGCAATGCCCCGGCGGCAAACGTCATCGAAGGGCGCGTGTTGCGCTGGCTGTGCGAGATCATCGGCTTCGACGCGGGCAGCTACGGCACTTTGACAAGCGGCGGCTCGGAGGCGAATTTGCTCGGACTCAAATGCGCCCGCGACCGTGCCGCTCGTTTCGTGCGCGACAAAGGGATGCGCGCGGCGATCTGGACGACAACGAAGAGGGGCGACTATTCAACCGCCTTCGTTTCGGGCACAGGCCACATGATCGTCTACGCTTCGGAGCAGTCTCATTATTCGCTCGTCAAGAGCGTGGATATTCTTGGGCTGGGCCGGGAGCATTTGCGCAAAGTCGAGACCGACGAACATTTCCATATTCGCACGGATGCGCTGCGCCGTGAGATCGAGCGTGACTTGGGCGCGGGCAATCTCCCCATCTGCATCGCGGGCGCGGCGGGCGCAACTTCGACAGGGATCATCGACCCGCTCGATGAACTGGCCGACCTCGCGCGTGAATACGATCTCTGGTTTCATGTTGACGGGGCATACGGCGGCGCGCTCGCTATGTCGCAGAAGTATCGACGCCGGGTGCGGGGAATTGAGCGCGCGGATTCCGTGACGATTGACCCGCACAAGTGGATGTTCGTTCCCTTCGCGGCGGGCGCGTTGCTCGTGCGCGAAGGCGCGAGCGTGCTGCGCGAGGCGTTCGATATCACGCCCGAATACCTGAGCGAGGAACGCGGCGGCGCAGACGTGCCCTTCGACTTTTTCCGCTATGGCCAACTCGGCACGCGCCGCTTCAACGCGCTTAAAGTCTGGTTCGCATTGAAGACGCTGGGCGTGCGCGGCTATTCCGAGATCATCGAGCGACAGATCGCGCTCGCGGAGTATTTCGCCGCGCGCATGGCGGAACTGGAAGAATTTGAATGCGTGGGGCAAGTGGAAACGGCAGTTTGTTGCGTGCGTTTCGTTCCGGCGCAGATGCGCCAAAGCGAAGGCGCGGCGCTGGATGCCTTGCAGCGAGAGTTGCAACAGCGCGTCGAGCGTAGCGGCGAAGCCTGGCTGTCAACGACGGTGCTGCATGGGCGGCGCGCGTTGCGGGTCAACGTCAACAGTTTTCTCACCGAGCGTCGCCACATAGACGATCTGGTAGAATTGCTGCGGCGCGAAAGCGGGGAATTAACGAAAGCGAGGGGGACTGGATGAGACTCTTCAAAAATGCCGTGTTGGGCGCGTTCATCGGGTGTCTCTTAGGTGCGCTGGCGGCGACTGAAGCGGCGGCGCAGAAAGGCGCAAAAAAAGGCGCGAAAGCGGGCGCGGTTCAGGTGCGGCGAGGCGCAACGGCGGCGGGCGGGCGTTCGCAGTTTGGAATCAAATCGCGCGCGGAGTTTGACGCGCTGTCTCGCATCAACACCGACGCCGGCTACCCGCTGCCTCACGTCATTTTCGTCATCGACCGCAAAGATCAAAACAAAATTTACTACGTCAACTCGCAGCGTTATCGCTTCCACAAAGATTTCGTCAACGGCACGTATCTCTCGCTCGAACGCGGGCGCGAATTTTTCGAGAACAATTATCTGAAGCCCAACCGCCGCTTCATCCTCGGCACTCTGGCCTTTCAAACTCCCCTCAGTCGCTGGACGTTCGAGTTCTGGGAAGGCGACACGATCCCGGCGGAGCAGATCAAACTCACGAACGATCTCATCAAACGCACGTTCTACGAGCCGGTCGCCTTCAAGCCCAACTCCATCAAACAGGATGAAGCATCATCTTCCATCGAAAATCTCGCGCGCGTCGCGCAAAGCGACATCGCGCGGGAGCAGGAATATTTGCCGCTCAATCTGGCGCGCGGTCTGGGTCGCATCCACATCATCGACAAGCTCGACGAGCACGTCGAGATCGGCTACAACGAAATTCTCGTACTTGATGAAGTGCCGGTGACGCTGCCGCCCGTCGCGGGGATCATCACAGGCCGGCCTTCGACGCCGCTCTCGCACATCAATTTGCTCGCCAAGTCGTGGGGCGTGCCGAACGCTTATGTGAAGAACGCGGCGGCGCTTCTCAAGGAGTATGACGGCTGGTGGGTAACGTTTGAGACGAAGCACGGCAAATATGAGATCAAGCGCGCGGATAATAACGTCCTCAAGGAATACCAGCAGCGACTGAAGGAACGGCTCGACGTGATGACGCCGCGCTTCAACCTGAACGAGCGGCGCATCATTGATTTGCGCCGCCAGCGCGCACGCATGGCCGACGCTTACGGGGCGAAGTCAGCCAACCTCGGCGAAGTGGCGAACGCGCGTCTGCCCGGCATCACCGTGCCGAACGGTTTCACGATCCCGATCTATTACTATGATCAATTCATCAAAGAGAACCAACTCGAACAACCCATCTTCGACATGATGGAGGATCAAAAGTTCGTCCACGATCCGGCCTACCGGCGCGAACGTCTCACCGAGCTGCGCGCCCGCATCCAGGGGGGGAAGATGAACGAGGCATTGCGCGACCCGGTTTTGCAGCGCGTGCATGCGGAATATCAGGGCAAGGGTTTGTTCGTGCGCAGTTCGACGAACGCGGAAGACTTGCCGAACTTCAACGGGGCGGGATTGTATTCGACCGTGCCGAACGTGCGCGAAGACGATAACTTGATCGAAGCGATCAAAACGGTCTGGGCTTCAATCTGGAATTTTGAAGCCTACGAAGCGCGCGAGCGCGCCGGGATCGACCACGCCAAAGTCTATGCGGCGGTGCTCATTCAAGAAGGCATCAATGCGGACAGCGCGGGCGTTTTGATCACGACCGACCCTTATGACGCCACCAACCGCGCGGGCATCTACATCAGCGCGAAACGCGGTCTGGGGATCAAAGTCGTGGAAGGCAAAAAGATCGCCGAGCAGCTTATCTTTCGCCCGCGCTCGCAGGCCGTCCGCGTGCTGACGCGCTCCGGTGAAGACAGCCTCCTGACGTTCGACGAAGGGGGCGGCGTCAAAGAGATTCCGATCAGCGGCGAGCGCGCCGTGTTGACGGACGCCACGGTGCGGCGGCTCGCCCGCGCCGCCGGTTTGATCAAGCGCGTCTTCGGCGGGCGCGAGCAGGACATCGAGTGGGTTTTCTACGGCGGCAAGGTCTACATCGTGCAATCCCGACCCTACATCGCGGGAAACTGAGAAGAAAGTGACAGGTGACAGGTGACGGGTGACAGGCCAAAACTGTTTTCATCCTGTCACCTGTCACCTATCACTTAGAATAGGTGAATGATATGCGAGCCTTATGTGGTCTTTTATGTGTGCTGATCGCGATTCTCTGCGGCGCGTGCAACCGGAGCGCGCCGGGAGATGCGAATCAGAGCGGCGCGGCGAATACCTCCTCGTCTTCGAGCGGGACGAACAGCAGCGGCTCGAACGACGCTTCTACTACCGGGGGACAGAATACGGACACTTCAAAACTGGATGCGGAGGTCGCGCGCCTCGAACAACAGGCTGGGCAGAGTCCTGATGATGACGCGGTGCTCGCCGCACTGTCCGACGCCTACGTCCGTCGCGGCCACGCATTGCACGCGGCTCACCGCTTGATGGACGCTTTGCATGATTATCAAAGCGCATTGAAATTCAGCCCCGATCACGAAGAGGCAAATTTGCGCGTCGCGGAGATCACACAAGAGATCGGAGCCGAGCCGCATGCCGAAGACGGCAAGCCCGTCTCGGTTCCAGCCAAACCGGAGACAAATAAATAATGCCGATTGGGGAATGCGGAATGGAAAGCAGAGCGATTACTTAAGTTTTATTAATCCGCAATCCGAAATCCGCATTCCGCTGAGGAGTGGCGCGTATGAAGCAGAGTGTGTTCGTCGAGGGATTGCTGGCGGGGCGCGTCGCATTTGTGACGGGCGGGGGGACGGGGATTACGGGCGGGGTGGCGCGGGCGCTGGCCGAGGCGGGCGCGCGCGTGGCGCTTGTGAGCCGCAAGATGGAGCATCTCGAACCGGCGGCGGAGACGATTCAGGCGGGTGGCGGGGAAGCCCTCACCGTTGTCTGCGATGTGCGCCAACCGGAAGATGTCGAGCATGCTTTGGCCGCGACGGTCAAACGCTTCGGGCAGTTGGATATTGTGGTCAACGGGGCGGCGGGGAATTTTCTCTGCCCGGCGGAAGAGCTTTCGCCGAACGGTTTCGGCACGGTCGTGGATATTGATCTGAAGGGCACGTTCAATGTCTGTCGCGCCGCGTTCGCCGAACTGATAAAACACGGCGGGTGCATTTTGAATATCAGCGCGACGCTTCATTACCTGGGCACGCCGATGCAACTTCATGTCTCGGCGGCGAAGGCCGGGGTTGACGCTCTAACGACCAATCTCGCCGTCGAGTGGGGGCGTTACGGCATCCGCACCAACGCCATCGCGCCCGGCCCCATCGAAGACACCGAAGGCATGAAACGGCTGCTGCCGCCCGCCATCAAAGAGAAGCTGAAGAGCCGCATCCCGGTGGGTCGCTTCGGGCGCATCGCAGACATTGAGGACAGCGCGGTTTTTCTCTGCTCCGATGCCGCAAGTTTCATCAACGGCGCGGTCCTCGTTGTGGACGGCGGCCACTGGCTCAGCGGAGGGATGAACGAAGGGATGAGGGATAGGGGATGAGGGATGAAAGGGAGCGATTGATTCATTAATTCATTTCTTCATTGTTTCAATAATTCAATGAAGAAATGAATCAATTCTAATTCATCCCTCATCCCTCCGCCCTCACCCCTTTTTTTTGTGATGCTTGATTTACAGCCAGGGACATTTGAAGACTTCGAGCGCGAAGCGGGGCGCGGGAATGTCGTTCCCGTCGTGCGTAAAGTGCTGGCGGATTTGCAGACGCCCGTGGGCGCATTTATGCGGCTGGCGGGAGAGGCGCGACATGCGTTTCTTCTGGAATCCGTGGAGGGCGGCGAACGTTTAGCGCGATACTCTTTTCTGGGCATCCAGCCAGAGATGATCGTGCGCGGGCGCGGAGCGGATACCTTCATCGAACGAGGCGGCGAGACGGAGATACAGCGTGGTGTGTGCGCGATTGATTTTTTGCGCGACTACTTCCGGCGATACACCTTGGCAGAGCGCGATCATCTCGCCCCGTTCGCCGGAGGCGCGGTCGGCTATCTGGCTTACGATGCCGTGCGTTGGTTCGAGCCGGTGTTGGAGAATCGCACGCAGACAAAATCCGACGAAGCCGTGATGATGTTCTTTCGCACGGTGCTCGCTTTTGATCGGGTGCGGCAGCAGATCGAAATCAGTTCCATCGTCTTCACGGAAGAAGCGGGCGGTAGCCGCGCCCGGCTGAGACAGCTTTACGATGATGCCGTAGGTCAGACCGGGTTGATCGAAGAAACGCTTCTCGGCAACGCGCCCGCTCCAAGTGAGACGAAGCGTGGAGTTTTATTAGCCCCGCCGCAATTGGCTTCCAACTGGTCTTCCAACTGGACGCGCGAGGATTTCGAGCGCGCGGTGGAGACGATCAAGGAACACATCGCGGCGGGCGATTGTTACCAGGCCGTGCTCTCGCAACGCTTCACGACGCAGGTTGCGGCCTCGCCGCTGGAAGTTTATCGCGCGTTGCGGGCGACGAATCCATCGCCTTATATGTACTTTTTGCGACTTGGCGACGAGTCAATCGTCGGCGCGTCACCGGAGATGCTCGTGCGTTGTCGCGGCGCGGAACTTGAATATCGCCCGATTGCGGGGACGCGCCCGCGCGGCGCGAACGAGGCGGAAGACGTACGGTTTGGCGTCGAGTTGCGCGCGGACGAGAAGGAAGTCGCGGAACATCTGATGCTCGTCGATCTCGGGCGCAACGATCTCGGGCGCGTGGCGCAGTTCGGCTCGGTCGCGGTCAAAGAATTGATGACCGTAGAACGCTATTCGCATGTGCAGCATCTGGTGACGAGTTTGACCGCGCGTTTGCAAGAGTCCGCCGATTGCTTCGACGCGCTGGCCGCCTGTTTCCCGGCGGGGACGGTGACGGGCGCGCCCAAAGTTCGCGCGATGCAGATCATCGATGCGCTCGAACCTGACCGACGCGGCCTCTATGCGGGCGCGGCGCTCTATCTCGACTATGCGGGCAATCTCGATTCCTGCATCGCCATTCGCACCGTGCGGATGCGCGACGGGCGCGCGGAGGTGCAGGCGGGCGCGGGCGTTGTGGCCGATTCCGTGCCCGCGCGCGAGTATGAAGAGACGGTCAACAAAGCGCGGGCGTTGTGGCGTGCGATTGAGATGGCCGAGCGCGGTTTGTGAGGGCGGGCGGCATAAGTAGATTGAGAGAAATGAATGAGAGAGGTGGGCGAGCGCAAATTGATAAAACGCAGAAGTTATTTGCCACAGGCGGCTCGCTGTGCGGTTGTGCTCTCATTCTGTATTGCGAATGCGAATTGTTTGCGACAGCCGAGCGCGAACGTCAACCCGGAGACGGCGCGGCGCGAATTGGCATTGCGCGGCATCAACTTCAAAGAGCAAGAATTTGTCATGCGCGCCGGCGACGGCGACGCGTGGGCGGTCAGGTTGTTTCTCGCGGCGGGGATGAACCCCGACGTGAAAGACGAGCGCGGCGCGACTCCGCTGACGGCGGCGATGATCAATTCACAAAAGAGCGTCGTCAAAATCCTGCTCGGCAAAAACGCCAACCCCAACGTGCTCGACCGCGACGGCAAGACGCCGCTCATGCGCGCCGCGCAGTCCGCCGACGCCGAACTCGTGCGCTCTCTGCTCGACAATAGGGCCGATCCGAATCTGCCGGGGCGGGAAAATTTCACCGCGCTCATGTACGCGCTGGCGAACTCCGACCCGGAGATCGCGCAATTGCTTCTCGAACGCGGGGCGGACGTAAAGGCCACGGATAATTCGGGCGGCACGCCTCTCTCGTGGGCGGTCTTCTACAATCGCGTCCCAATCGTCGAAACGCTTCTGGCAAAAGGCAGCGACCCCAACGCGGTCAATAAAGTCGGCGGCACGCCGCTGATGATCGCCGCCGCGAAAGGCAACGCCGAGAGCGTCCGTCTGCTGTTGGAGCGCGGTGCGAAGACGACGACAAAAGACAAACAGGGCAAGACGGCACGCCAGTGGGCGCTCGACAGCCGGAAACCGGAAGTGGCAGAGTTGCTCAAAAATAATCAGTAGCCGGTTGTCCGCTGTCTGTTGTTTGGGCTGCACAAGCGAGTTGCTAAAGATGAAACTAAATTTGATGTTCAGTGTTTCGTGGCTCGGTAGAGGAAGGTGATGATCACAGTTCGTGTTGAGAAAGCAGCGGATCACGCCGCAGTTCGTCGGGTCAACGAGCGGGCGTTTGGCCGTCCGAATGAAGCGGCTCTGGTCGATGCGCTGCGGGAGACTGTTCATCCACAAATCTCGCTTGTCGCCGTAAAGGATGTGCAGGTCGTCGGGCACATTTTCTTTAGCCCCGTTTCTATCGAATCGGGAGATGCGGTTTTTATGGCGATGGGTCTCGCGCCGATGGCAATCTTGCCTGAGCGCCAACGGCAAGGCATCGGGTCACTGTTAGTTCAGGAAGGCTTGAGAGCGTGCCGGCAAGTCGGTTGCGAAGTAGTCGTCGTGCTGGGGCATCCTGAATATTACCCGCGCTTCGGGTTTATTCCGGCTAGTCAAAAGGGGCTGAGGTGCGAGTACCCTGTACCTGACGAGGTGTTCATGGTGATTGAGTTGAAGTCAAATGTGTTGGCGGGGCGCGAGGGCTTGGCGAAATATCGTCCTGAGTTTAGTGAAGTATGACGTTTCGCCTGGGACAGAGACCTACAGAGAGCAACGCACTATTAACGACGGACGATGGATTAATATTAGATGATCTTCATCATCGACAACTACGATTCCTTCACTTACAACCTCGTACAGTATCTCGGCGAGTTGGGCGCGGAGATGGTTGTGCGGCGCAATGACGAAGTGACGGTCGAGGAGATCGAGCGGGATTATCGTCCCGCCAAATTATTGATCTCGCCGGGGCCGGGCGAGCCGAAGGATGCCGGAATCACCTGCGCTGCGATAAAGCGATTCGCCGGGCGCGTGCCCGTCTTCGGGGTGTGTCTGGGGCATCAGGCCATCGGCGAAGTATTCGGCGGGCGGGTGGTGCGCGCGCCGCTGCCCGTGCACGGCAAACCGGTCGAAATAGATCACGACGGGCGGACGATTTTCGCTGGCCTCCCGCAAAAGTTTAAAGCCGGACGCTACCATTCGCTGATCGTCGAACGCGAGACGCTACCAACATGTCTCGAAGTCTCCGCGACCACGCCGGACAATTTGATCATGGGCCTGCGGCATCGTGAGTTGAACGTCGAAGGCGTACAATTTCATCCTGAATCGATTTTGACGGCGGAAGGCAAGCGGCTGCTCGCAAACTTTCTCAATGGCTAGTAGTCAGTAATCCGTTGTTCGCGCCGCCCCGACTCGAACGATACCTACACCCTTCAACGTGCGACGGACAAAACAACTGACAACGAACTACTGACTACTGACGATGGACAGCAAGATACATGAAGGAAGAGAGACCAGCGTGGCTTTTGCCGACGCCCGCGCGCAGGGATGAACCGGCGGCGGGCGCGGGATTGCGCGCTTTTGTGTTGCGCTTGATGCGCGGCGAGAATCTGAATCGCGCGGAGGCCGCTTCGTTGCTCGATGCCCTGTTGGAGGCGAGCGCGACCGATGCACAGATCGCGGGCGCGCTCGTCGCGCTGGCCTTGAAGGGCGAGACGGTCGAAGAGTTGACGGGCATGGCCGAAGCGATGCGCGCTCGCGCCGTGCGTCTCTCGACGCGGCACGAACGTTTCATCGACACCGCCGGGACCGGTTCGAGCGCGGCCAAAACTTTCAACGTCTCGACCGCCGCCGCCTTCGTCATCGCGGGCGCAGGATTACCCGTGGCGAAACACGGCAGCCGCGCCGCGACGAGTCGTTCGGGCAGCGCCGACGTGCTCGGCGCGCTCGGCGTGCAAGTCTCGGTCGCCCCCGAAGTTTCACAGCGGTGTCTGGACCAACTCGGCATGTGCTTCATGTTCGCGCCTCTCTATCACGGAGCGACGGCCCGCGTCGCGGGCGTGCGGCGCGAACTCGGCGTGCATACCACGTTCAACTTGCTTGGCCCTTTGACCAACCCGGCGGGCGCGCCGCGACAGATCATCGGCGTCTGGCACGCCTCGCTCGTCGAACCGCTGGCGCGCACTCTCGCCGCGCTCGGCACTGAACGCGCATGGGTGGTCCACGGGCGCGACGGGCTGGATGAAATCACAGTGAGTGATCAGACCTTAGTCGCCGAAGCGCAGGGCGGAGAGATGCGCGTGTTCGAGATCGCGCCGGAAGATTTTGATCTGCCGCGCGCGCAACTCGAAGATTTGCGCGGCGGCGACGCGGAGATGAACGCGAGCATCATTCGTAGCGTGCTCGCGGGCGAGCGGAGTGATGCGGCGCGTTCGCTGGTAGTGGCAAACGCGGCGGGCGCACTCTTCGTCGGCGGCGCGGCCTCAAGTTTACGCGAAGCCGCAATGCTCGCGGCACACAGCATCGACAGCGGCGCGGCGCACGACAAACTCAAACAACTTGTGGAAGTAACCAACTCGTGAGCGACACACCGGATTTTCTCGCCCGCATCGTTGAACAGAAGCGGCGGCGATTGGCGCGGGCGATGAGCGCGCAATCGCTGGCAGACCTGCGCGCGGAAGCCGCGAACGTGCGACGCGCTGCGAAGCCGCACGCGCTGCGCGCCGCCCTCGAACGCGAGACAGGCTGCAATATCATCGCGGAGATCAAGCGCGCTTCTCCCTCGCAAGGCGACATCCGCAGAGGCATCTCTCCCGCCGCGCTCGCCCGCGAATACGAAACGGGCGGCGCGGCGGCGATCTCCATTCTCACCGAAGAAGATCATTTTCGCGGCTCGCTCGAAGACTTGCGCGAGGTGCGCGCCGCCGTGTCGCTGCCGTTGCTGCGAAAGGATTTCATTGTAGACGAGTGGCAAATTTATGAAGCTGCGGCGGCAGGTGCGGATGCGCTACTGTTGATCGTCGCGGCGCTGGACGACGCCACGCTTTTGCGTCTGCGCTGCCTCGCCGAAGACGAACTCGAAATGGACGCGCTCGTTGAAGTTCACACGGCGGATGAATTGCAACGCGCGGCGAGTGGCGCGGCGCAATTGATTGGCGTCAACAATCGCAACCTGCATACGTTTGCAGTGTCGCTCGACACGTCCGTTGAGTTGATCGGGCAGGCTCCTCCCGGCGCGCTGCTCGTAAGTGAAAGCGGTTTGCGCACCCACGCCGATTTGCAACGCCTGCGGACGCTCGGCTACAAAGGCTTTCTGATCGGCGAAACCCTGATGCGCGCAGAGAGTCCGCGTGAGGCGTTGCGCACGTTGCTCGGAGTGAACGAGCGAGATGAGAAGTCTGAGCCTTGAGATGGTCAACCTCAAAAGTTGATCGCTTAAATAACATGGTTCAAGTTAAGGTCTGCGGCATTACGAATTTGCGAGATGCGCTGGCGGCTGTGGCGGCTGGCGCGGACGCGCTCGGCTTTAACTTTTACCCGCGCAGCCCGCGTTACATCGCGCCGGAAGAGGCACGGCGGATCATCTCGCATTTACCGTCGCCCGTGCTCTGCGTCGGCGTGTTTGTCGACGAAGATGATCCTCGGACGGTCGCAGAGACGGCGGTTGTATCGGGCGTGTTTGCCGTCCAGTTGCACGGTGATGAATCGCGAGAGTATTGCGCGGCGTTGCACGAGCATCATGTCATCAAGGCTTTGCGCGTGGGGACAGACTTTGCGCCTGAAGATGCGGCACAGTATCGGGCGCAGGCCGTCTTGCTCGACGCCTACAGCGAACACGGGCGCGGGGGCACGGGCGAGACGTTCGATTGGAGCATGGCACGGCGGACGCGCGCAGCGGTGGCGCAATTGTATCTCGCGGGCGGTCTCACGCCGGAGAACGTCGCCGCCGCAATTGCCGAAGTCGAGCCATACGCGGTTGACGTGTGCAGCGGCGTGGAGTCTGCACCGGGACGTAAGGACGATGGGCGGATGCGTGCTTTTGTTTCGGCAGTGCGCGCCTGCGAGAAAATGCCTTGACGCGGAGGCGTCATCTTAAGGTATGCTGTCTTCGTTGTTGAGAAGAAGTTCGCGCGGCTTGCCAGTCTTGACTGCGCGCCCATGACAGTCCCCAATAATCCTCAGTCGTTACCTTAAAGAATCGGCTCATTCGCTAAATTCATGAGCGCACCTGCGCAGGCAACCGGCAATCAAACGACGAGCGCGCGCGATCAGGGGCGGGTGCTCGTCGTCGCCGATGATCCGAACCGCATCGCTTCGCTTGTTTCGTTGGAGCGCGCCGGTTTGGCAGTGGTCGCAGTGGCGGGCGGCGCGGCGGCGGCAATCGCTCTGCGACGGGCGCGCCCGCACGTCGTTATCGCAGATGCGAAACTCAAGGGCATCAACTCGAACGAGTTGACACGCCTCATCGTGAGCGCGCAGGAGGGTGTCTCGCTCATTCTCTGCGGAGACCGGGAAGCCACCGCCGCGCTCCGGCACGAGATCATCAGCGCCGGCGCGTTCGACTATTTCCAGTTGCCGGCGGAACTCCCGCTTCTCATCGCGCGCACCGGGCAACTTGTTAAACTCAAACAGCAAATGGATCAATTGCGCGCCGAAGCCGACCGCGATTATCTGACGGGGCTGGCGAATCGCAGGCGTTTCCGCAGCGCACTCGGACAGGAGCTTGAGCGTTGGCGGCGTTATAAAATGGCTTGCGCGCTCCTGCTCGTCGATATTGATTTCATGAAGCGCATCAACGATACGCACGGGCATTCGGCAGGCGACACCGTGATTCGCCACGTCGCCAACTCGCTCATCGAACTCTCCCGCGACAACGACACGGCGGCGCGTCTGGGCGGCGAAGAATTCGCGCTGCTTCTGGCCGGCACCACGGAGACGAACGCCGTCGCCGCCGCCGAGCGTCTGCGGGCCTCAGTCTCATCGTATGAACTTGAGAACATCGGCATCGTCACCGTTAGCGTCGGCGTCGCCTCGTGCCCCTTGCAGGCCAACACCGAGCGCACGCTCTACGCCGCGAGCGATGCCGCCCTCTATCGCGCCAAAGGCGAAGGGCGCAATCGCTCCTCCCTCGCGCCGTCTCGCACTCCGGCTGTCGTATCGGTGTTATAATCATCCAACTTCAAAATCGTTCGAGAGATCGACTTTTATCTGCGCGAGCCGAAGGCTCTTTTTCCGCCTCTGCCGGACGCAAAGCATTTAATGAGACTGGATGAGATCGGCAGCCATTTCAGTTCTGCCCTCCACAAATTATGATGCCCGAAAATTACTTGACCCAACCGGACGAAGGCGGCCACTGGGGCGCATATGGCGGTCGCTATGTGCCGGAAACTTTGATGGCTCCGCTGGAAGAATTGAACGCGGCTTACGCGGCGGCGCACGGCGACGAAACTTTTCAGGCTGAATTCGCCGCGCTCCTGCGAGATTTTTCCGGACGACCGACGCCGCTCTTTCACGCCGCGCGTTTGACCGCGAGTGCGGGCGGCGCCCGCATCTTTCTCAAACGCGAAGACCTCTCTCACACCGGCTCGCACAAGATCAACAACGCGCTCGGACAGGTGTTGCTGGCGCGGCGGATGGGCAAGCGACGCATCATCGCGGAGACGGGCGCGGGGCAGCACGGCGTGGCGACGGCAACCGTCTGCGCATTGTTCGGATTAAGCTGCGTGGTCTACATGGGTGCGGAGGACGTGCGGCGGCAGCGTCTTAATGTTTTTCGGATGGAGTTGCTCGGCGCAGAGGTGCGCGAAGTCGAGGCGGGCGCGCGTACCCTGAAGGACGCGATCAACGAAGCGTTGCGCGATTGGGTGACGAACGTGGGCGACACTTATTACCTGCTCGGGAGCGCGCTCGGACCGCATCCTTACCCACTCATGGTGCGCGATTTTCAAAGCGTGATCGGGCGCGAGGCGCGCGCGCAATTTCTCGCACGCGAAGGGCGTCTGCCCGATGCGCTCGCGGCCTGCGTCGGCGGCGGGTCGAATTCCATCGGGTTGTTTCATCCTTTTCTGGCTGATGAAGGCGTGCGGATGATCGGTATTGAGGCGGGCGGGAGCGGCAACAATCTGGGCGAACACGCCGCACGCTTCAACCAGAGTGGCGGAGGGCGACCGGGCGTCTTGCAGGGCACGATGAGTTATGTCTTGCAGGATGATCATGGGCAGATTGCCGCGACTCATTCGATCTCCGCCGGTCTCGATTATCCTTCCATCGGGCCGGAGCACGCGTTTCTGCACGACGCAGGGCGCGTCGAATACGTCTCCGCTTCCGACCGGGATGCGCTCGCTGCGTTTCGCATTTTGTCGCAGCAAGAGGGAATCATCCCGGCGTTGGAATCGGCGCACGCCGTCGCATACGCGTTGCAGTTGGCACGCGAGATGACGCCGGAGCAGACGATCCTCGTCAATCTGTCTGGGCGCGGCGATAAAGACGTGCAGAGCGTCGCCGATGCGAAGCAGGCGGAAGATGCGATGCCCGATGTTGATGCGCCGACCAGAGGCGGGGAACTACTTTGAGTCGCATCAGGGAAACTTTTGCGCGGTTGAGACGAGAGAACCGGCGCGGCTTTATTCCCTTCATCACGGCGGGCGATCCTGACCTGGGCACCACGCGCGCTCTGATCGTGCAACTCGCACGCGCAGGCGCGGCCATCATCGAACTCGGCGTGCCCTTCAGCGATCCGATGGCCGACGGGCCGGTGATCCAGCGCGCTTCGGAACGCGCTTTGCGAAATCGCGTCGGCGTCGGCGAAGTTTTGTCTGTGATCAAAGATGTGCAGCGGGAGACGGACGTGCCCATCGTGCTCTTCAGTTATTACAATCCGCTGTTGCAGTACGGCGCACAGCGTCTCAGCGCGGAAGCAAGCGGCGCGGGCGTGGACGGCATGCTCGTCACCGACCTGGCTCCCGAAGAGGCGGGAGACTTTGCCGCCACGCTCAGCGCGCACGGACTCGATTTTATCTTTCTCGTCGCGCCGACTTCGACGGACGCGCGCCTGCGCCAGATCGCGGCTCGCGCGAGCGGTTTTATTTACGCGGTTTCGCGCGCGGGTGTGACGGGCGAGCAGAGAGAAATGAGCACGGAGGCGGAGCATCTCGTGGGGCGCGTCCGCGCCGTCTCGGATTTGCCCGTCGCCGTCGGTTTCGGCATCTCCAGCCGGGAACAGGTGGCGGAAGTCTGGCGTTACGCGGACGCCGCCGTGGTCGGTTCGGCCATCGTCTCGGAGATCGAAAAACGACACGCAACGCCCGACCTCGCCGCGCACATCGGCCAATTCGCGCATGACTTGTTGCCATCCTAAACGGCATCGGCACAACTGGCAGCATGGTGCTCGACTTGGGTGCGGTCGGTGGCGTATTCTTCTTACGCCGCGCTGCGACTCAAGCCAGCCGATTGCAGAGCAGGGACGGGCAACAGCAGCGGTAATCGTCACCTCATTTTTCGTTATGTGAAAATAATTTTTGTTGCACACATGAAACATTGTTCCATTCTTGCGTTGTCCGTGGTATACTGCCTTCCGGTTCGCTGGACGGACGCACCAAACAATTTGTGAGAAGAGAGGACGACAGAAAGAGTGATAAGCACAATGGCTGATAGCAAAATGAGCGGCGAGCGGGGCCGGGCGGTGGAAGCAGCCTTGCTCAATATCGAAAAGAGATTTGGCAAGGGATCGATTATGCGTCTGGGCGAACGCGAGATCGCGGACGTGCAGTCGATTTCAACAACTGCACTGAGCATTGATGCGGCGATTGGCATCGGCGGCGTGCCGCGCGGGCGCGTCATCGAGATTTATGGGCCGGAGAGTTCCGGCAAAACGACGCTTGCCCTGCACATCGTGGCGGAAGCGCAGCGGGTGGGCGGCGTTGCTGCTTACATCGATGCCGAACACGCGATGGATGCGGAGTATGCAGGGAAACTCGGCGTGAACATCGACGATCTGCTGATCTCGCAACCGGATTCGGGCGAACAGGCACTGGAGATTTGCGAAGCATTGGTGCGCTCGAACGGCGTGGACGTGATCGTCATCGATTCCGTCGCCGCGCTTGTGCCGCGCGCCGAGTTGGACGGCGAGATGGGCGACAGCTTGCCGGGCTTGCAGGCGCGTTTGATGTCGCAGGCGCTGCGCAAATTAACAGCGGTCGTCTCTTCGTCGAACACGAGCCTCATCTTCATCAACCAGATTCGCGAAAAGATCGGCGTCATGTTCGGTTCGCCTGAGACGACGACGGGCGGGCGGGCTTTGAAGTTCTACTCCAGCTTGCGTCTGGACATTCGTCGCATCGGCGCGATCAAAGACGGCGACCGTGTCGTTGGCAACCGCACGAAAGTCAAAGTGGTAAAGAACAAAGTTGCGCCGCCGTTTCGCGAGTGCGAGTTTGACATCATGTACGGCGAAGGCATTTCGCGTGAAGGCGACGTGATCGATCTCGGCGTGGCGAACCAGATCGTCGAGAAGAGCGGCGCGTGGTTCTCCTATCAGGGCGAGCGGCTCGGACAGGGACGCGAAAACTCCAAGCAGACCTTGAAGGACAACCTCGAATTGCGTGGGCGGATCGAGCGAGACGTGCGGGGCGCCCTCGGCATCCCCGTCCCCGAGACGGTGGAAGAGAGAGCGGAAAAAGCGGAAAAAAATGGGAAGGCCGAATCGTCCACCGGTAATAAAAAATAGATTGCGCTCAAGTTAATAATTTAGCCGCCGGCACAAGTATCTTTCGTTTGACTGAAGACGCACGCGGGCGGCTAAACTTTTGTCTCTTTACAGAGTTGGTACAACCAACACATAATCGCCGTCGCTTGAAGCAGGCGATTCCAGACCTATGACCAAAACCATTTTGATCAAAGGCGGCACGATCATCTCGATGAACGACACGGACGAGATCGTGTCGGGCGATGTGCTGGTGCGCGACGGGCGGTTCGTGTCAATCGGCGAATCAATCGACACTGCCGATGAGGTTATTGACGCAAACAACTGCGCCGTGCTTCCCGGTTTCGTGCAGACGCACATTCATCTCTGTCAGACACTTTTTCGCGGCGCGGCGGACGACCTGCCCTTGATCGATTGGCTGAAGCGCCGCGTGTGGCCGATGGAGGCCGCGCACACGCCCGCGTCCATCAGGGCTTCGGCACGCCTCGGCATCGCGGAACTGATCAAGGGCGGGACGACGTGCGCCCTGACGATGGAGACAGTGAACCACACGGCGGAGGTTTTTTGCGCCGTGGAGGAGACGGGATTTCGCGCGACCATCGGCAAGTGCATGATGGACGGCGGCAATGATGTGCCGCCGTCCCTTTTTGAGAACACCGCCGACTCGATACGTGAATCGCTCGCGCTGGTTGAAGAGTGGCATGGCCGCGCGGCGGGACGCATCCGCGCGTGCTTCGCCCCGCGCTTTGCGGTCAGTTGCACGCGCGAACTACTCGAACAGGTTGCTCGGCTCTCGCGTGAACGCGGCGTGCTCGTGCATACGCACGCTTCCGAGAATCGCGCAGAGATAGAAATGGTCGAGCGGGCGACGGGCATGCGAAATATCCAATACCTCGCCTCGCTCGGTCTGGCCGCGCCGCATGTCGCGCTTGCACATTGCGTCCATGTAAATGAGCAGGAGTTGGACATTCTCGCTCGAACCGGCACACAGGTGCTTCATTGCCCGTCATCGAATCTCAAACTCGGTTCGGGCATCGCGCCCATCATGGAAATGCTCGCACGCGGCGTCTCGGTCTCGCTGGGCGCGGACGGAGCGGCCTGCAACAATCGCCTCGATATGTTCACGGAGATGCGAACCGCCGCGTTGCTGCAAAAGGTTTCGCGGGGCGCAGATGCTTTGCCCGCCCGCCGCGTCCTGAGGATGGCGACCGTTGATGGCGCGCGTGCGTTGGGGTTGTCCCAAGAGACTGGAACACTGGAGCGGGGTAAACGCGCCGATGTCATCATCGTCGCTCTGGACCGCCTGCATCTCACCCCGTTGCCGGACATCGTTTCGGCCATCGTTTACGCCGCTGAAACCACCGATGTTCGAACCGTCCTCATCGACGGGCAGATCGTCATGCGAGACAGGGAGTTGTCAACCCTCAACGAACGAGAAGTGATTGCCGAAGCGAACGACCAAGCAGAACTTTTGCGCACACGCGCCGGGGTAGGCGCGAATAATTAGATCGGTTTTCAATTGAACGTATGGCGTGGGACTAACCCAGATCCCTCTGGTTGCTTATCCAGCGGAAGCTGGCTGTTCTTCTATCCATTACACGCAATTGAAAACCAATCTAAGTTCCAGTTGCGGTCAAGTGCAGTTCATACTCGACAATTTTCAGCATGAATGGCGCGACAGGGGAAGGACACTACAGGAAACTTTGAGGAAGGCAAAAAGCTGTGCCAGCTTGAAGGTTGCGTAACCGGGGGGGCCGGTTCGGCGTCCAAGCTGGCACGGGCGGGCGTCTATAGTTCTGTCTTCGGATGTTTGTCTTGACGACAGGCTGGTTTGTGGCGACCGGCTACATCCTCAACTGGTGGAATTATACATGTGTTCACAAAACTGTCAACGCTTTTTTGTGACTAATCGTAATGGGTCAGTTACGTGAGCATAAAGGGAAAAGTTGTTGAGTTGGTCGTATCTTCTCATCAAGAAGAAACCAATGCGACACGTTTACCAATCAACTAAGTCACCTGATTATGGAGTCAATTCGT
>JBPCIP010000225.1:0-12957 GCA_051006195.1 Pyrinomonadaceae bacterium | reverse complement strand
GAGCAGTTAAAACCGTTCTCTTAGTGCTCCCTGCTCCCTGCTCACCGCTCACTTCAATAGCGTGCCTTGAATGCCGAGCGGCAGGCTATAGACCGCTTCGTTGGTGGCGACGGCCATGTCGCCCTGCGCGCTGAAGGCGAGGCCGATGACGTTCATGCCGGCGATGACGAGTTGCGCGTCCATCGCGTCGGGCGAGAGACGCACGATGCCGCGCCGGGCGCGGTAAGAGGCGGCGACGTAGAGAAACCCTTCAGCGTCGAAAGCCAGCCCGCCCGGTCGCCCCAAACCGCGAAAGAACACCTCCGCGTTGCCGCTTTGATCGATTCGCATCACGGCGTCATAGCTGGACACGGTCGGCCCCGTCACGTACAAAGCATCGTCAGGCCCGAAGGCGAGATGATAAGCCGCGACGGATGCTTCGAGCTGCGCCCACGGCTGCACCTCCCCGACGCCGTTGACGCGATAGATCGTGCCCGTGCGGTCGCCGACATACATCCGCCCCTGCCGGTCGAAGGCGAGGCCGGTGGCGACGCCGAGGTTACGCGCGAAGGGCACGGCCTCATTGAAATGCGTCATGCGATAAACGATTTCATCGTTGCGGCTCGTGACGTATAACTGTCCTGCCGGGTCGAAGGCGAGGCCGGTGGGATTTGTGATGTCGCCCGTTACGTCATGGATGACACCGCCGGTGTCGATATGAAAAAGCGAGATGAGTTCTTTCTGCCCGCGCGGGCCGGAGCGCGTGACGTAGAGTGAGCCGTCATCGGGGTCGAACGCGGGGCTGGACACCATATGCAAATCTTCCGCGAGTTTTCTCCCCACCTGGATGCGCGCGGGCGCGCTTCGCTGCCCGTCGCTGCTCTCCAATCGCACTTCGACTTCGCCGCCCCAATCCGACTCCGGCACAATCGCCAGCACGCGGCGCGGCGATGCGCCGACGAGCCAACTGCGCTCGGCATCAAAGACCGCACGGCACGCACGCAAATTGCTCGTATCGTAATTTTCACACTCCACCACGATCTCGCCGCCCGGTATCGCCGCTTTCGGGTCAAGGCGCGTAATCACTTTTCGCTCACCCATCATGTCTCCCCTAAGAACCGTCCGTTGTCCGCGGTCCGTAGTCGGTTGTTCAAATTAAGCTGTAGCAATCAACTCGTCAGGCACAAACAACGAACAACTGACTACGGACCGCGGACATTTAATTTCATCATACGCCGCGCGCGCGAATCATGTCCACGCGCGTCAATTTTCTCAGGCGACAAGTTGAGAAGCACATGGCTGTTTCGTTCCTTGCAGACGCAGCCTCTATGTTATAATCCGCGCCGTTGATTTTAAGATTTAGCGACGTACCGGCAGACCCCGCGCGAGTTGTCCGCTTGCACCGATGAAGGGTTAAAGCACGCGCGGCTGGCTTAAACGACCAAGCGAAGTGTTTCGCAAGGCAACATCACAGAGTTTCCCACGGCGTCCGACTCATACCGCTCGCATCCCTCCATCTGCAACTTCAAGCCGCAATCAGCACGCCCGAAGGTGCGTGCCGCTGCTGCTTGGCGCAAAGATGGCAACGCGCACAGGCGGATATTAATTCAGGAGGGCAGCACATATCAGCAACATACACGGCAACACGCAGGGACTCAAACCCAATCAACTGCGCCGCATCGAAAAACTCTACTCGCGCCGCATCTCGCCGCAGCAGATCGTGACGCCGGAATTCGCCCGGCAACTCTCCGAACTTTCGCACGAAACCGGCAGACAACTCGGCGCGCTGATTGACCGCAAAGGTTACATCGACTCCGTCATCGTCGGCGACGCCAAGCGCATCGAGTTGCCCGACTTGCGCCGCACTCGTGTCGCCGCCGACCGCTTTCGCGGCCTGCGTTGCGTGCATACACATTTGCGCGGCGAAGAATTGACCCAGGACGACTTGACCGATCTCGCGCTGCTACGGCTCGACCTGATGGCAGTCATCGATGTCGAATCGCGCACGGGGCTGCCCGGCCTGGTGCGTGCCGCTCATCTCCTGCCGACCACCGCTGCCGATCTGGAAGACGGCGCAAACGGCGATCCTTACGTTTTTCTTGAGCCGCAGATTCCCTCGCAACTCGACGTGGACTTTCTCGATCTCATCAACTCCCTCGAAGACGAAATGGCGCGCAACCGCCGCACCACGCGACGCGCCGAAGGACGTGATCGCGCCATCCTCGTCGGCGTCGCCACCGGTTCGCTCTCCGAAGCCGAGGAGTCGATGGCCGAATTGCGCGAACTCGCCGCCTCCGCCAACCTGATGGTGCTCGACCACATCATCCAACGTCGCGCGAACATCGACCCGCGCACCTTGCTCGGTCGCGGTAAAATCGACGAACTGCTCGTGCGCGCCCTGCGTCTCGGCGCGGACTTGATCATCTTCGACCGCGAACTTTCGCCCGCGCAAGTGCGCTCGCTCTCGGAGGCAACTGACCTCAAAGTCATCGACCGGGCGCAACTTATTCTGGACATCTTCGCCCAGCGCGCCGAATCGCGCGAAGGCAAAATTCAAGTTGAACTGGCGCAGTTGAAATACCTGCTGCCGCGGCTCATCACGGGGCAGGATTCGGCCTTCTCGCGTCTGGCGGGCGGCATCGGCGGGCGCGGCCCCGGCGAAACGAAATTGGAGACGGACCGACGCCGTGTGCGCGACCGCATCAACCGCCTCGACAAAGAGATCGACACGCTCCGGCAGCGACGCCAGCAACGGCGCAAAGAGCGCACCCGCCGCGAACTGCCGATCATCTCCATCGTCGGCTACACCAACGCCGGCAAATCCACGCTCCTCAACACGCTCACCTCCAGCGCGGTTCATGCCGAGCAACGCATGTTCGCCACGCTCGACCCGACTTCGCGCCGCCTGCGCCTGCCTTACGAGCAGGAAGTCATTCTCAATGATACCGTCGGCTTCATCCGCGACCTGCCGCCCGACTTGATCGCCGCCTTCCGCGCCACGCTCGAAGAGATCGCCGATAGCGATCTGCTCATTCACCTGATCGACGCTTCCAATTCGCGTTGGGAACAGCAACTCGAATCCGTGGACAAGATTTTGGCCGATCTCGACTTCGGCAATATTCCGCGTCTGGTCGTCTTCAACAAAGCCGATCTCATCGACGCCGAAACATTGGAGGCCGTCCAGCGACAAGCCTGCGCCGCTGATTCGCGCCAATGCGTTGCCGTCTCCGCCACCGATGCCCGCAGTCTGCGCCCGATGCTGGAGATGGCCGGAGCCATCCTCGCACGCGATCTCACCGGTGAACAGCATGTCCCGGCTTCACACGCCAGAGAGCACGCGCCGCACGCCGAGCGCATCGCGCATAACTCGAAGTAGATTTCAAACAAGATGAGCAGCCGTCGCCGCCCCAGATTCACGACCCGTTTCACCGCCGCGCGCAATGCCGTCGTGCAGCGCATGACGCGCTTCTTCAATTGGTTTCGACCGACGACGCAGTTCATCGTCGGCTTTACTTTGCTGACGCTGACCACCACACTCCTGCTTGCGCAAATCCATTCACAAGTGCCGACAGTGTACAACGAGGGCGACATCGTTCGCGCCAGCATCGTCTCGCCCGCCGACATCACCGCCGTAGACGAGCGTGCCACCCGCGCCGACCGCATCGTATCGCCGGACGCGCCGCCGACGCTCATCACGATCAAACGCAATCAAGTCATCGCGCGCTCCGGCGATACAGTGACGACGAAGATGCTGGCGCAGTTCGGCGCAATCAGTAAATACAGCGAAACGGGACGCCGCCCGCAACACTTCATCGGCCTGCTCCTGCTCGTCGCTGCGCTCTACTGGGGCGCGTGGAAATTCATCGAACACCGCAGCCAGACCGCCAGTCTTTCGCTCTCCAAAGCGAGGGCGTTTACGCTGGTAGCCTCAGCCATTCTAATTCAAGCGATCCTGATGCGGACGGGCGCGATCCTCGCGGAGACAATTGCAGCGCAATCAGTTGTCGCGCCGTGGAATGATGCGACGCTCTGGAGTCTCGCCATTCCCTTCGCCGTGGCGACGCTGCTCGTCGCCCTGTTGATGGATGTGCAACTCGCGCTCACTGCCGGCATCATCACGGCACTGTTCGCCGGGCTGGTTTCGCCGAACGGCATGCTGGTGGCTTGCTACGCGATGATCTCTTCGTCGGCGGCGATCTACGGCATCGGTCGCTACAGTGAACGTCAGTCGGTGACGGTCGCCGGGTTGTTCGTCGCTGGCGTCAACTCCGCCGCCGCCCTCGCCGTTATCCTCGCGGCTCAGGAACCGCTGACGCTCGGCACGATCTTGATGGCAATCGGCTGTGGATTGCTCGGCGGACTCTTCACGACGATCTTTACGGCGGGCGCACTGCCGGTGAGCGAATCGCTCTTCGGTATACTGACGGATGTGAAATTGCTGGAATTATCGAATGCGGACTTGCCCGTGCTCGGTCAACTCGCGCTCCGCGCGCCGGGCACTAACCAGCACTCGCACGCGGTCGGGCAACTGGCGGAAAAATCCTGTCGCGCCATCGGGGCCAATGCCCTGCTCGCGCGCATCGGCGCGCTTTACCACGACATCGGCAAACTCGCTGCGCCCGACATGTTCGTCGAAAATCAGACCGGCCAGAATCCGCACGACCGCTTGCGCCCTTCGAGCAGCGCGAAGATCATCACCAGCCACGTCACTTACGGACTGAAACTCGCCAAAGAGATCAATCTGCCCGCAAAGATCGCCGCCTTCATCCCGCAACATCACGGCACGCGCACGCTTCATTACTTTCTGCGCAAAGCGCAGGCACAGGCCATTCATGGCGATCAGGTGAACGAAGCCGAGTTTCGTTATCCCGGCCCAAGACCGCAATTTAAGGAAACGGCGATCATGATGCTGGCGGATTCGTGCGAAGCGGCGGCGCGCTCGCTCGCCCGCCCCGACCCGCAAAACATCCGCAGCATCGTCAGCAAAATCTTCGACGCCATCGTCAGCGACGGCCAACTCGACGAATGCGATCTTTCCTTACGCGAACTGACGACCATCAAGGAATCCATGATCGACTCGCTCGTCGCCATCTATCACGCGCGCGTCGATTACCCCGGCTTCAACCCGCCGCCCGTCACCGGCGCGCTCCCGCAACTCCCGCAGCCCGAACTCGACACGGAAGAACGCGGCATTAGCTACAACAAAACTTCAGACATTCCCATCAGCCAGGGCGGTGAAGTCGAAGACGAAGCAGTAACGCAAAAAAAGTAAAACCGCCCGTTGGTCGGTGACGACTTCCGGGCGGTTTTTCACTTCACCTTATCACATTACCTGTTTGACTTCGGTTTATCTTTGCTTTTATTAAGGTAATCCAATACTTGGTCCGAAAAAACAAAGTCCGATTGCCCGGCTAACTTGCCGAGCAGCCTCATGGCCTCCGGGTAGTCGCCTTTTAAGAAATGAAATTGACCTAGTTGATAGATGGCATATGGGCCGTAGCTGCTGTCGCCAAATCTAGCAACAAACTCTACTGCTTTCTCCGGGGAAGAATTAGTAACTCCTTCAAAGAAATCGGAAGTATCAACCTGCGATAAATAATTGAAGGCTTCTAAATCCACTCCTGTGGGTTCGACTATATTAATATCAATAATGTTTGATTTGATCATCTCTTTAAGGCTGTCATCCTGGAACACGACTTGGAGGCGATAAACGCCCGTTTCGGGAAAGAGATTATCTAAGTTAAGACTAAGGAGATGTCGCCGGCGGAACCGTTCGCCTTGTCTGATGTTGCTCGAAGTGACGCCAAAATAACGAGACTCTTTCGTCAGACCGTCAATCTTTTGCATCTCGCCGCTGTTATGTTGAATATACAAGTCGAGATACAGTGAACTGAGGGACAACGAAGCATGACCGCGAATCTCCTTCTCGGTCTGATTACTTAAAGTAAAAGTGACCGGGATCGGCTCCAAGCGGACAAATCTGTTTTTTGTCGAGCTTAGCTCTAAAGTTAATTCGGTAAAGCTCCCCATTTCAGGAGTAGCATTTTGCTGGGCGATGATGACACTGAGAGAGGCGCCGGCCAACATAATGAAACTTAGTGCAGCTATTAGGATAATTCTTTTATTCATCTGATCACTCCCTTTCTATAATTGACCCGGGCTTTTTACTCTCCAACGTAGCACGTTCAAATGTGTTGGAGCGAACTTCAAATAAGGCGGGTTGACAGCAACCACTCCGTTACTAGTCGACATAATGCCGTAATCAACCCCTCCTCCTGGCGGATAAGTATCTCCCCTCAAACCGAATTGATGTCCCACCTCATGCGGAGCTACTACCCGGTAATTGTCTGTGCCGAATATGAGATTGCGGGTTGCCGCTTCTTGTATCATCTCAAGATATAGAAAAGAAGATCTGCTCCCTTTAGGGACCTGCCTCCAGTCAGTCACGCTATCAGCAGTGTCTTCGACATTGCTTCTGTCAAATCTTGTCAGCCCAATCGGGCCACCTAGATTATTGGGATCATAATCAGAGTCGGCAGGACCCTGATAACCCACTTGAAGATACACAACCCAGAAGTCATCTCTTTCGTTCGAGGCCGAATTCATTCCGAGGTTGATCTGCGTCCAGTAGGGGCCGTCGCCGGGCATGATGTTCAAGTTAAACGGCACATTGGAAGTGTCATTACTGTAATTGCCCCCACCATCATAGACTGGTCGGATGTATGCCGGGGCAAAAACATTTTCTGCTGGATTGTCCGAAGTCCGCATGAGACTGAAAGTTTCAGTTGGAGGCTCAATGTCTTCACCCATATCTCCACGCTTTGCGGCGCCGTCACTGAGGTTGAAATCGTCGTCATCGTAAAGCGTAAAAGGTCGTCCCATACCCGGAGTCCAATCAGGGGTCGAGATGTAAACATAATTCTCCAGATTGCTGACAACTTGGTATGCGATTCCGTCAACAATGAACCGTCCCCCCTCAAATCTATTCCATTCCAGCGTTTGATCTACGTAAACTCGCCGATGACTGGTATCGCGGCAAATATCGTTCGGTGATCCTTTCGGGCAACTTGTCGGCACCAATACATCAGTTACATTGCCGTTAACACTATTCCCTGTTACTGGGCCCATTGAATCCACTTCAACGTGAAGATTGCGCCAAACAGTTAGCATCAAAGTGCTTTTTGCCTTTGTTGTGGGTAAGTAGCCGCCGGTGTTGGGGTCTCGCAGTCTGATTCCATCTATGGTCAAACTATTTAAGTATGCTTGGTCGGCGCTAGCGGCAATCATGTAGTTATCGCCGGGATATTTTGATGTCGAAAAATCTATTCTGGCGATGCCACTGCTGTCGGTATACGCAGTAAAGCCCCCTGTGCCACCACCCTTATTGTCGTTACCATTCGGACCGTTGGGGTCAACCGGACTTACATCCGTGGATGGGTCATCAAGGTCAAACGACCTGAAGTAGATGGCCGTATTCGCCGGGTACGTTGTATTAGCCCGTACCCTGACCATCGCCCTGTTAACCGTGTCAGTCGGCGACTGTTTATCCGGGAAGATACGCATCCCGCATTTTCCGCTACATCCCCCACTAGCATTACCATCGAGGGTGATGTTTGGATTTAAACTTAGCTGTCCCTGATATGTATCTTCAAAACTAACGGAGGTGACTCCCGGAGTGGGCGTCGGCGTCGGGGTAGGAGTCGGACAAGTTGCCGACGCGCTCACTCCCGTAGAGGGGCACTCATATGGCGACGTGAATTCAAAGTCATCAAAGAAAATAGTATATCTCGGAGTGCTCGCATCAAAGGGGCCGGTAAATCCTCCCCAAATGTCGTAAATTATCATGCCCGTAATGTCACTAATTCCACTAAAGTCAACATAGACATCCGTGCGGTTTCCGGGACTCCATACATCAAATGTGTTGTATAAAAAGCCATTGCGATACACTTGAATCTTACAAACCTTGAAAGGGGATCGATAATAATCCCAGGCATTGAGGACATAGAAATGCAAGTTGTTAGCTTTCTCAGGGAACCGAATATCTAATGGGACATTCTTGTTATAAAAACCTTGTCTAGTCCAAACGGCCTTCCAGTCAGGCCGGTTAGTGCCGGAAGCGTCACCGACGATAACATTCGCCGCGTCTGCGTAGTAAGGGGAAGGTATAGCCGCGAAGGTTGCGGAGGGCGCATACTGATTGTTGATATAAGTTCCGAGAGAAAATCCTTCAAAATTAACCGCATGTGGTTGCTGAATTATTAATCGCGGCTGATAGTCAGAATTATTTTCAGTTGAATAGGTCGCTCCTCCAACGAGTAAGCCATGATTATTGTTGCCCGACGAATCATCAGGAGTCTGGTTATTAAAATCCCAGTAACCCCTCGGGCCTGCCCCGTCAACAGCCTCCACCACCACACTCACCGTCAAAGGGAATCGCGGGGTAAAGTTACCTCCGTAAACTGCCCCGGAGGTTACCCGCACATCATCAATCAATCCATTAAAAGTCAACGCAGAACTGGGAGGAACGCTATCAACATCTCCACGCGCACCTATCATGAGATTATTTGTTCCCTTTCCGGGTGCCAAAGTTGATGCTTTGTTTCCATCCAAGACACCGTTGAGATAAACCAGCATTTGAGTGCCGTCAAAGACGCCTGCAACGTGATGCCAAACGCCTTTCCGCGTGGATACTGCCGGGCACGGGCCACGGCGTGGCCGTGCTGTTGTACGGCGTTTGACTTTGAGCCTTTGCCTGTTGCGAAAATAAAGAAAGTAGGGCAAAGACAACTATGAGGGTGAGAGCGGGGGCTTTTCTCATATCAATTCACTTGAAAGAAATTATTTAGTTTTGCGTTAATTACGTGAGATCAACAAGAAGTAAGATACTTGTTACCGAATGCTTGTTTTACCGAATGCTTGTTACCGGAAAACCACTGTGAAGAACGCGCGGAGAGAAACACTGCTCAGTAGTACCAGTCAACTTTTATTTTTATTCACGGGTAATGCCTCAGTTACGTGCGGAAATTCAACATGGGCGCACTGCAAACAAAGCACTTATTCGTGCGCCTCCGCGCATAACTGAGGGGTTACATTCACGGGTGAATGTTAAAGTTCAACTCTGGCCGATGCAATTAAAATCGCCCACGCAGTTTGTCATAGGTGGTGGAAAGGTCTTCGGGAAGGACGCGCGTTTCGCCGACGGTGGTCATGAAGTTTCCATCGCCCGTCCAGCGGGGCATGATGTGGAGATGGACGTGGCCGGCGACGCCCGCGCCCGCAACCCGGCCAAGATTCATCCCCACATTGAAGCCGTGCGGTTGATAGACGGCGCGCAGGACGGTCTGCGCGCGTTTGGTTAAATCCATCAACTCGTCTGTGGCCGCTTTCGACACCGCATCGAGTTCCGAAGTGTGTTCGTATGGCACGATCAGAAGATGGCCTGAAATATATGGATAGAGATTGAGGACGATGAAATTATATTGTGCGCGATGCAGGAGAAAGTTGCGTTCGTCCTGGCCTGGGTCTTGCGGAAGCGTACAGAAGATGCATGAGGAAGCCGGATCGTCATTGCCGCTCTTCTCACCGGTTGCGCCTTTAATGTACTGGTAGCGCCAGGGCGTCCATAACCTATCCACGTTTGCTAGTTCCCTTTGCGCTGTGAGCCGTGGGTCAATGAACGGGAGGCATCTCGCTGCTGGTTATGGTGCTGCTGCTGCCGTCGCCTTCCGGCGCTGGATTGGCCGTCATGCCGGACACTTCCGTGGGGGTCGAAGAAACGGTGGCAACGGAATCATCGGCTGGCTCTTCGTTGATCAACTCTTTCATCTCTTTGCCGGGTTTGAAATAGGGGACGCGCTTGGCGGGGATGTCTACCGGGTCGCCGGTCTTCGGATTACGGCCACGCCGCGCGCCGCGCTCACGGACGCGGAAACTGCCGAAGCCGCGCAACTCGATCTTCTCGCCTTGATTGAGCGTCTCAATGATGCTCTCGAAGACGATCTCGACCAGACGCTCCGCATCCTTCTTGGTCAAATCAGCCGCCTGTGCGACATCCTCAACCAACTCCGCTTTCGTCATGCATTTACCCTTCACAATTCACCATTCGCTACGGCTGCGGTCGCAACGTCTCCGAGCAGAACGTTGTGCTGTCGCCGGAATCTCAAAACTCGACGGTACAGTAGCAGAAGTCCTCAGTTCCTCGCAAGACGGAAATCACTCTCAGGCAATAGCTTACGAGGGCGAGGAGATAAATATCTGAAGGTGACCACGGAAGAATGGAAGTAACCAATTCACTTTCTCTCAAACGCTTAATGTCATCCTTAATCCTCCGTCTTCGTTCTTCATCTTATTATTGGCAAACAAAAACCGCGCCTCATTCATCCTTGTAAGATGATTGATGGCGCGGAATTCCAACTTTGATTAAGTTGTCGTTTGCTTAACCTTGACCTTCGTTGTCCTGGCCGACAGCGTGGCTGCTATTAGACGCTTCTGTAGCATTCGTGTCAGCGGCGGAGACAACGTCGTTGTCGCCAGCGAAAGTTGCGTCGGCAAGGGATTCGGCGTCACCGCCGTCGCCGGCCACTGCCTCAAGGCTCTCAGTGTCCGGAGTCGAAATGCCTTCGCGGGTGGATGTGGTTCCGCTTGCCGAAGTAGCGAAGAAATTTCCAAGTTCCGCGAGCGAGGCCATTCCACCTTTCGCTTCCGTCGAATAGCTCTTCGTATCAACGATTGGTTCATCGCTGCTGGCGGCACGCGCCGAGAGGCCGATCTTTTTATTGTCTGACTCTATGCGCAGCACACGGAACTCCATCTCCTGCCCGACCTGCGCTACGTCCTCCGGTTTGTCCGCGCGTTCCTCAGATAGTTCGGAGATGTGGCACAAGCCTTCCAGACCTTCATCCAGTTCGACGAATGCACCGAAGTTGGCGAAGCGCGTAATGCGTCCCCGCACGATGTCGCCCGGCTTGTGTGTCTCCACAAAGCGATCCCACGAACTCGGCTCGGTGTCTTTGATGGACAGCGAGAGGCGGCGATTCTCCGTGTCGATGTTCGTGATGACGGCTTCGATTTCCTGCCCTTTCTTCAAAACCTCGCCCGGGTGCTTGATGCGCTTGTTCCACGAGATGTCGGAGACATGCACGAGACCGTCAACGCCGTCTTCAACTTCGATGAACGCGCCGAAGTCAGTCAGATTACGCACCCGCCCTGAGACACGCGCGCCGATCTGATAACGCTCACGCAGCGTCTGCCACGGATTCGCCTGCATCTGCTTCATCCCGAGGCTGATGCGGCGCGCTTTCGGATCGACGCCGAGCACTTCGGCCTCCACCGTGTCGCCAATGTTGACGAGCTTCGACGGGTGCTTCATGCGTTTCGACCAACTCATCTCGGAGACGTGGACGAGTCCTTCGACGCCGGTTTCTAGTTCGATGAACGCGCCGTAGTCCGTCACGCTCGCAACTTGTCCATGAACGCGGCTACCGATGATGAAACGCTCTTCGACGCTTTCCCACGGATCAGGCAGCAGTTGTTTATAACCGAGCGAAACGCGTTCGCGCTCTCGGTCGAATTTCAAGACCTTGACCTGCACTGTTTCGCCGACCTTGAAGAGGTCAGCCGGATTTTGCAGGCGACCCCACGACATATCTGTCACATGGAGCAGGCCGTCGATGCCACCGAGATCGACGAACGCACCGTAGTCGGTCAAATTCTTGATTTGGCCGTCAACGATGAGACCCTCTTCGAGATTGTCGAGCGTTTCGCCTTTGCGGCCTTCGTTCTGCTCGTCGAGAATCGCTTTCCGCGACAAGACGACGTTCGAGCGTTTGCGATTGAGCTTGATAACTTTCGCTTCGATCTCTTGCCCGCGAAAACTTTCGAGATTGCGCACAGGGCGCGAATCAACTTGCGAGCCGGGCAGAAATGCATCGACGCCGTCAACGTCCACGCGCAAGCCACCTTTCACGCGCTCGATAATACGTCCTTTGATGGGTGTGCCTTCACGATGCGCTTTTTCGAGTTCGTCCCACGCGCGCATGCGAACGGCATCAGCACGCGACAAAATGGGTTGCCCCTCCTGCGACTCCATGCTCTTGATGAGCACTTCGACTTCGTCGCCTCGCTTGACCGTCAGCTCGCCGTTCTCAGTGAACTCCTGCTGATCGACGAGACCTTCGGACTTGAAGCCAAAGTCAATCAGCACGCCGCGATCATTGATCCCGACGACCGTGCCGCGCACGACCGAGCCTTCCTGAAATGCCGCCTGCTCCTGCTCGTATTGATCGAGCATCGCGCCGAAGTCGAAGTCGCCGCTTGAGCGTGTGTCATCATCGTCATCATCCATCGCGTTCGCGCCGGAGGACGGGGCAATCGGAGCCGCAGCGACAGCTGCGGTGGCCGTTGATGAGAAAGCGCGCGACTGCTCGCCTGTCGTCTCAGGCGCGTCGCTCGCGGCGGTGGGTGAGTTATCGTTAGTAGCTTCGCTTGCGCTCAACTTGTTATCTTCAGTGGACATGCAGACTCTTGGACTCCTAACTCAAATTCACAGCGCGTTAAAGAACTTTCGCGCTTGCCCGTCCGAACAGCGACCCGCGCGCTCGCGGGTGAAGCGGCGCAAAAAATTGCGCGTGGCCTACTCTGCTGGCGATGTGTGGGTGATTGCCCGGATGATTCAGAGGAATAAGGCGGGGATTGCGAGCCGTCTAGAAGTTGAAAAGGCTTAAAAAGTGTTTCGGTTTCTGTCGTGCCCGTGGATCACCCGCGTGATCCGGTAATCACCAGTCGCTTGACCGGGTAGAGCGGCAATGTACACGCCTGCGCATACGCATGTCAAGGCATTGGAGGCACACGCATAGGGCGAGCGCATCTAAATTCCTAACAAATACGAGGTTTTAGTTGTTCAGCAATTTCAAGGCTTTTTGGCTCGTGACGATTTTTCTCAGCTTTTTGTGCTATTGCGCCAAAAACTAAAAACAACAA
>JBPCIP010000224.1:0-28715 GCA_051006195.1 Pyrinomonadaceae bacterium | reverse complement strand
AGCGAGTTTTCATCACGAATCAAAGAGTTGGCGGGAACCTCAGTAACACGACACAAAATGCTTTGCTTGGCGCGGATGTGCGCCTCCAGGCCAATTTATACCCGGAAGGGCTAACCGGCGGCAGCTTCTCCTGGACTATTACTGGCCCTTATCAGCTCGCCAGCGGCTCAACTAATACCAACGTGCTTAACGTTCGTTGGACTGAACCGGGAACTTACAACGTGAGAGTGAACTACTTGCGCAATGGTGTCACGATTACGAGTTCTATAGATATCAGCGTAACCTTGCCTACTTTAACGCGGTATACAGCGACGCAAGGCTCTGATTTAATCTTCGCGAGGGGCATTTGCTCTAACCCTTTTATCTCGTATAAGTTAGGGTGCCGCCCGCCGGATTCGATCGGGATCGAGTTCAGCGCAACTGTACAGTCACCTTCCACATTTGTCTCAGACCCCGCACAAAGCGGAATCAAATATGTTCAGGCGGTAAGCGGTTTTCGTAAACGAATCAGAAGAGGGAATGAGGAGTGTTACACACGACGTAATGGGGAATCCGATGTTGCTTCTGGCTGGCAACTTGATTTTAGTGATCCCTATGAACCAAATACTCGAAGATTCTCTGAAGGAAATTCCTTAACATTAACCACTTCTGATTATCCTGTTGTTGGGCTTGAAGATGTTTTCGTTAAAGATGATGCGCATTATGTTGATGACCGATTCGAGATGTATGTTTATTATTTTGCAGGCCCCAATCCCAGTGCCCCGATATGCCCAACATGTCAACGGCCTATTGGTCGTTTGATATGGAATTGGGGTGGTCAGGTAGTGTTTGATTCGTCTTTCTCGCCACCTTACCGCAGAGTATTTACACTGGCGGAACCCACCGCACGGACGGGGACGGCAATAGGGTTAGGCGATTCGACCGTGCCCTATCAGGGTAGGGGTAGAGTGCAAGATTTAGAGTACCGCCAATGTCCGGGAGGGCCGTCGCCGATTACCAATCAAATAGATAATACGAGATATTTTGTGCGGCAACAGTATGTTGATATTCTTCATCGTGAACCGGATGAAGGTGGATGGGATGCCTGGACGAGCGTAATTACAAGATGCGGATTCGACCGGGCGTGCATCCAAAGTAAGCGAATTGTGACGGCGAGAGGATTCTTAGAGTCGCCGGAGAATACGTCCGGGAATCCGTTGCTCGCCAACCCCGGTAGCCCTGAATACAACCGGGAATATGCTCGGCTATGCTATACCTCATTTCTCTTGAGGCAACCGGATCAGGGTGGGTGGGATGCCTGGACTAACTATCTAAACAGTCATCCGGGTGATTATGATACCGTTGTTCACGGCTTCATTTACTCGATTGAATACAGGGCGAGGTTTGGCCCTACTTAAGTCAGGGCGTTAGTTAAAATAAGAATCAAACTTACTCGCAAGTTTGTGCTCACGATAAAGATGTAAAAGGAGAAAACATGCCTTCACGCAGTATCATTTCAATAACCATCCTTCTTTTGCTTGCAGTGTCCATTGCCGGCCAGAAAAAAACACGAGTGGTCGATGGCCGTGTGGAGATAAGTCCAGAGGAGTTGGAATTGGAGCGGGAAAAATATGAGAAACTAAAAAATCCTACCTTCCTTACTTTAGAGCTGGCTGAAATAGCTGATGATCCAACAAAGAAGTCGGACATTCCGATAGTTTACAAAGTGGGAAGCCCGATCACATTTTATCTGCTGGTAACTAACACGTCAGCCGAACCGGTTGAGCTACGGTTCAGCGATAGGTACAACCACCATCGTCCGCAGTTACTTAAAGAGGGGCAACTCGTACCTTATCAAGAAAAGGTTCTCCGTCTGGTACGGGCTAGAGATAAAGAATTCTCTATCTTTAGTGATAACCCAGTCTTATTAGATGTCAACAAGCTGTCGAAGTACATCATAGCCTTGAAAGAGTGGTATGGATCGCTCGAACCCGGTCGGTATGATCTGAGCGTTCGACATCGTTTTGTTTGGGAAGGCGAATGGATTGAATCGCCGTCTATCAGTTTTGAGGTTCAACCTGAATAGCGCATCCATCTCAGCTACTATTCCCGGATTGGAAAGGAAGAGATCAATGAAAAGAATGCTTGGCTCGGTTTTCATATTGATGTTTTTATTGGCGCAATCAACCTTATACGCGCAAAAGCATTTCACTAACCTGGATAGAGTGGCGGAGGCGATTGAGCGCAAAATTAAGGACACGATGCCGGATTGGAAGCACAAATCTGTGCAGCCAGTATCTATTGATGAAAATACCCTGACCGATAAGGTTGCTATTAAACAGTGGACTTTCGGGAAGAGAAACATGCGAGTCGCTGTTCTCCAACATCAATCCGAAGAAGAAGCCGCTAATGCCTTGCGACAGTTTGCCGCCGACAAGAGAACCACCAACAGTCTTCACGGGCTGGGCGATGAAGCTTATTTATGGGGGATACGCAATTCCATAGCGTTTCGACAAGGTAATCTCACGGTATATATGAGCGCGGTAGTAACCGAAGAACCAAACGGCGACGAAGCCTTGGGAAACCCTGCTGAGGCGGTACGCAAAGCGGCAGAAGCTGAACATGATGAGGAAACTAAAGTGACCAGAGGTTTCGCACAGCATATTGCCGCAGTCTTAAGAACACTGTGATTTATATTTTATAGCCACGGAAAAACCGCCCGGAAGTCTTCACAGACCAACGGGCGATTTTGCTTTACATCCCACCAAATGACTCCACCCGCCTGCTTCGATCAAAGTTCTGCTAAAGCCACTCCATCGGGCATGAATAATTATGAGCGTTTGACGGCGTCGAACTAATAACTTTTTCTCCGTTTTAAATTTTCATCCAGCAATAATGCTGTGCCGGAGCGGGTGGCGGTGGAGAGGCGGGCGGAGGGAAAAGAAAAGTGTTGATAATTTCGTAAATTAGTTTTAGCCTCGCTTGCCGTTCGGCGGAAAATTTAGTATCACTAACCGACCATAAGCACTACGGAACAAGGGCAGTTTGGGGAGAGGTGTAGCTGAAATGCTTTAACCGATTTACCTCGCCAAGTGGTGCGCCCGCGCACTCGTTTACGTGGTGGTCATTCTTCATTTGAACGCGATCAGTTTCCGTGACGTTCCCTTAGTCACTGTTCTTTCAAAGACACGGTCGCGTTGGAAGAGACACACAAGGTAGCAGGTACTGACCATAGGTACTGACCATGCCGCAAATTTTTCATCGCAGCACCAATACGCTCGCCAAACTGAGTATCTTCGGTTCGCTCTTCATCCTGCTGTTTGTGACGTGGGCGGTCGCCGAGATCAATCGCTCGTCGTGGAACACGGGCGCGTTCGACGAGCGCGAGCAGCCCGTGCAGTTCAGCCACAAGCACCATGCGGGCGACGACGGCATCGACTGTCGCTATTGCCACACTTCGGTCGAAATTTCTTCAAACGCGGGCTTGCCGCCGACGAAGACTTGTATGAACTGTCATTCCCAGATCTGGAACGACAGCCCGTATCTTGAACCCGTCCGCGCGAGTTGGCGCGACAACAAGCCGATTGAATGGACGCGCGTTCACGATCTGCCCGATTACGTCTATTTCAATCACAGCATCCACGTCAACAAGGGCGTCGGGTGCTCTTCGTGCCACGGGCGCGTGGACGAGATGCCGCTCGTTTATCAGGCCGCGTCGTTGCAGATGGAATGGTGTCTGGCCTGCCACCGCGAGCCGGAGCGATTCCTCAGACCGAAATCTGAAATCTTCAATATGGACTGGCAGGAAGAAAACGCGCTGGCGGAGAACAAGACCCCCGAACAGTTGGAGCGCGGGCGCAAACTCCACGCCGAAAATAAAATTCGCCCGAAAGCCGTCCTTGAAAGTTGTTCGACTTGCCACCGCTAGTAAGGCGTTGCGCGAGAGGTTCAAGAGTAGATGCACATCAAAGACAGTTTCCCCGAGCTATACAAAATTCGCCGCCCCGTGAAGCGTGAGCAAATTCGCGCCCGCCTGAGCCACAAGACGGGACAGGAGTACTGGCGCAGTCTGGAAGAATTGGCCGATTCGGGGCAGTTCGAGGATTTTCTCCACAGCGAATTTCCGCGACAGGCGGGCGAGTGGGATGACGAGGTCGGACGCCGCACGTTTTTGAAGTTGATGGGTGCGTCGCTCGCGCTCGCGGGCCTCAGTTCCTGCGTCTACCAGCCGCCCGAAACCGTCGTCCCTTATGTGCGCCAGCCCGGTGAACTCGTCCCCGGCAAGCCCCTCTATTTCGCCACCGCGATGCCTTTTCCCGGCGGCTCGACCGGATTACTCGTGCGCAGCAACGAAGGCCGCCCGACGCACGCCGAAGGCAACCCCGACCACCCGACGAGCGGCACGCCCGAACGCCCCGCAGGGCAACGCATCGCCGCCACGGACGTGTTCTCCATCGCCTCGATTCTTTCGCTCTACGATCCAGACCGCTCGGAAACTATTTCCTATCGCGGCGAGATTCGACCCTACACGGCCTTCCTCGCCGAAGTGCGCACCGAACTCGATGAGATGCGCGGGCGGCAGGGCGCGGGCTTGCGTTTCCTGACCGAGACCGTCACGTCGCCGACGATGGCGGCACAGTTGAAAACGATCCTCGCGGCCTTCCCTGCCGCCAAGTGGCATCAATACGAACCCGCCGGGACGAACGCCGCGCTCGTCGGCGCGCAACTCGCTTTCGGCCAGCCGGTCAACACGATTTATCGTTTCGAGCGCGCCGAACGGGTGCTGTCGCTCGATTCGGATTTCCTCGCCTGCGGCCCCGGCAATTTGCGCTACGCGCGCGACTACGCGGCCAAGCGTCGCGTTGGCGAAGGCAAGACCGACATGAACCGTCTCTACGTGGTGGAGACGACGCCGACGAACACGGGCGCGTGCGCCGACCATCGTTTCGCCCTGAAGCCCAGCCAGATGGAGATGTTCGCGCGTGCGCTCGCCGCCGCCCTCGGCGCGCCGGGCGTTTCGACTGACGGCGCGCAGTACACAAACGTCGCGCACGCCGATAAGATTTTCGCCATCGCGAAAGATTTGCAGGCGGCTCGCGGCAAGTCAATCGTCATCGCGGGCGAACACCAGACGCCGGCAGTCCACGCGCTCGCGCACGCGATGAATCAAGCGCTCGGCAATGTCGGCCAGACCGTGGTGTACACCGAGCCGATTGAAGCGCAGCCCGTCGATCAGATCGCATCGCTTCGCGAACTCGTGGGCGACATCGACGCGGGGCGCGTCGAGATGCTCGTCATCGTCGGCGGCAATCCGGTTTATAACGCGCCCGTCGATCTCGCGTTGACGAAAGAGCGGCTTGATAAGATCAAGACTCCCGACGGCAAAGACGGCGTGCGCATCCATCTCAGCCTCTACGACGACGAGACTTCTCGTCTGTGCCACTGGCACATCCCCGAAACGCACTTCCTCGAAGCTTGGAGCGACACGCGCGCCCACGACGGCACGGTCTCTATCGTCCAACCGCTCATCGCGCCGCTCTATAAGGGCCGGAGCGCGCACGAAGTTCTCGCGGCTTTCACTGACAAGCCCGAACAATCCGCCTACGACATCGTGCGCGACTACTGGCGCACGCAACGCCTGGAATCGCTGGTGGCGACGGCGCGAACAGCGCAGCCCGCACAGCAGCAGGGTGCTGCTGCTGCCCCGGAAGGCACGCCCGGCGGCGGCAACAATCCGCAGAGGGAGAACGCCGGGGCGGCGACAGCGAGCGCGGCGGCAAGCGGCAACACTGCGACAACAACAGGCGGCAACGCGGCGAACAGTGCTACAGCGGCGGCGACCGGCACGACACCGAGAAGCGGCGCAGCGACTCCCGCCAATTTCGATGACGCATGGCGCAAGGTCGTGCATGACGGAATCGTTCCGGGCACGGCGTCGGCGGTGAGGAACGTCACGGTGAGAGGCGAGTGGTCGGCGAACGTGGCGGTGGCTGCTCCGCAAGGCTCAGGCAGTCAATTCGAGATCATCTTTCGCCCCGACCCGACCGTCTACGACGGACGCTTTGCCAATAACGGCTGGTTGCAGGAGTTGCCGAAGCCGCTCACGAAGTTGACCTGGGACAACGCCGCTTACATGAGTCTGGGCACAGCGCGGCGCATGTTCGGGTTGAATGAGAACGATTACACATTCAAAGGCCGTGAGTTCGCCGCGCCGATAGTCGAATTGCGACATCGCGGGCAGACGGTGCGCGCCCCCGCCCTGATCGTGCCCGGTCAGCCGGACGACGTGATCACGGTGCATCTCGGCTACGGTCGCCCGCGCGCCGGGAACGTCGGCACGGGCACGCCCGACAAGCCCGTCGGTTTCAACGCCTACGCGCTTCGCACTTCGGACGCGATGTGGCAGAGCACCGGCCTTGAAGTCTCCGCGACGGGCGATGATTACCTGCTCGCCGTCACGCAACTGCATTTCAATATGGAAGGGCGCGACATCGTGCGCTCCAATACGCTCAAGGAATATGTGGAAGGCGGCGGCGATGCGAGCCGCGAAGTTCACGGCGGCGCGAGCATCGCGACGCACGAAGGCGGAGCCGAAGTCAGCGGCAAGGAAACGCACAAAGAGCCGGGACATCACGACAGTCTCTACCCCGCTTACGAGTACAACGGATACAAGTGGGGGATGGCGGTTGACATCGCTTCGTGCGTCGGTTGCCATGCGTGCGTCATCGCCTGCCAGTCGGAGAACAACATTCCCGTCGTCGGCAAAGAGCAGATTTCTCGCAGCCGCGAGATGCACTGGCTCCGCGTCGATACTTATTTCAAAGGTCTGGCCGAAAACCCGCAGGGCGCACACTTCATGCCGATCCCGTGCATGCACTGCGAGGTCGCGCCGTGCGAGCCGGTCTGCCCCGTCCACGCCACCGTCCACAGCGCCGAGGGCACGAACGACATGGTCTACAACCGTTGCGTCGGCACGCGGTATTGTTCCAATAACTGCCCGTACAAGGTGCGCCGTTTCAACTTCCTGCTTTATCAGGATTTCAACACGCCGAGTTTGAAGATGATGCGCAACCCGGAAGTGTCCGTGCGCTCGCGCGGCGTGATGGAGAAATGCACCTACTGCATCCAGCGCATCCAGTATGCCAAGATCGAATCGGAGAAAGAGGATCGCAAGGTGCGCGACGGCGAGATCGTCACGGCCTGCCAGTCGGCCTGCCCGACCGAGGCGATCATCTTTGGCGATCTCAACGACCACAACAGCCGCGTCGCCAAGATGCAGTCCGACAAACGCAACTACAGCCTGCTCGCGGAATTGAACACGCGCCCGCGCACGACGTACCTGTCGGCCCTGCGCAATCCAAACGAAGAAATTCACGGGGCGTAAAATTTCATGGCATCAAGAGTAGACGAGCCACACGACGATTTAATCCACGCCACGCCGAATCCCGTCATCGAGCCGGGGCATACGCTCGGCTCCGTGACGGACCAGATCAGCGCGCTGGTCCTCAAGCGCAAGACGCCGCTTGCGTGGTACATCGGTTTTATGGTCTCGTTCGCACTGGCGAACATTTTGTTGTTCACCATCGCCTATCTGGTGACGACGGGCATCGGCATCTGGGGCAACAACTGGCCGGTCGGCTGGGCGTTCGACATCATCAACTTCGTCTGGTGGATCGGCATCGGCCACGCCGGGACGCTCATCTCGGCCATCCTGTTGCTGCTCAGGCAGGAGTGGCGCACCTCGATCAATCGCTTCGCCGAAGCGATGACGCTCTTCGCCGTGGCCTGCGCCGGACTCTTCCCACTGCTCCACACCGGACGCCCGTGGCTCGCCTACTGGATGCTCCCTTACCCGAACACGATGAACATCTACCCGCAGTTCAGAAGCCCTCTGATGTGGGACGTGTTTGCGGTTTCAACTTACGCGAGCGTCTCGGCGCTCTTCTGGTACGTCGGCCTGATTCCGGATTTCGCGACGCTCAGGGATCGCGCGAAGAACCAGGCGTTCAAAGTCGTCTACGGCATGCTGGCTCTGGGCTGGCGCGGGAGCGCGCGCCACTGGCATCGCTATGAGACGGCGTATTTGTTGCTCGCCGGACTCGCGACGCCGCTCGTGCTCTCGGTTCATACCATCGTCAGTTTCGATTTCGCCGTCTCGCAACTGCCCGGCTGGCACGCGACGATCTTCCCGCCCTATTTCGTCGCGGGCGCGATCTACGCGGGCTTCGCGATGGTCCTGCTGCTGACCATCCCTTTGCGCAAGTTCTACGGCCTCGAAGGTTTCATCACGCTCCGGCACATGCGCAACTGCGCCAAGATCATGCTCGCCACCGGCCTCATCGTCGGCTACGGCTACATGATGGAGGCGTTTATGGCTTGGTACAGCGCGAGCGAGTACGAAGCCTTCATGTTGAAGAACCGCGTCTGGACCGGGCCGTACTGGTGGGCATACATGCTCCTGATCTTGACGAACATTTTGATCCCGCAGGTGCTCTGGTTGAAGCGGGCGCGCCACAACACGGTGCTGCTCTTCATCGTCGCGCTCGTGATCAGCGTCGGCATGTGGCTGGAGCGTTTCGTGATCATCGTGACGAGTTTGCACCGCGACTTTTTGCCTTCGTCGTGGGCGATGTACCGCCCGACGATCTTCGATTGGTCGATGTTCGTCGGCACGATTGGGCTGTTCTTCACGTTGCTTTTGCTGTTCATCCGCTTCCTGCCCGTCATCTCCATATTCGAGATGCGCACGCTCGTGCCGGAAGCCGCGCCGAAAGAGGAAGGATGAAATTGCGGAATGCGGATTTCAGATTGCGGATTCAAGAGGAGTGCTTTTGCCTTCAATCCACATTCCGCAATCCGAAATCCGCAATAGTTTGAGGACTTATGAAGAAATCAACCAGACCGGCAATTTATGGTGTGATGGCCGAGTTTGACGATGTGACCACGGTGGTGGCGGCGGCTGAGCAGGTGCATAAGGAAGGTTATCGCTTCATGGACGCTTATTCGCCATATCCGGTAGAGGCGCTGTCGGAGGCCATCGGCTTTCACAAAAACCATCTGCCGCTGATCGTCCTCATCGGCGGCATCCTCGGCATGATCGGCGGCTTCGCCCTCCAGTATTACGTCGCGGTGATCAACTACCCGCTCAACGTCGGCGGCAAGCCTTTGAACAGTTGGCCGGCCTTCATCCCGATCACTTTTGAGACGACGGTGCTCGGCGCGGCGCTCGCGGCGATCTTCGGGATGCTGGCCTTAAACGGTCTCCCCGAACCGTATCATCCGGTCTTTAACGCGCCGAACTTCGCGCTCGCCTCGCGCGACCGTTTCTTTATCGTCATTGAATCGCGCGACCCGAAATTCGACCACGATGCGACGAGCAGTTTTCTCCGTAGTTTGGGCGCGCAAGAGGTGGCTGATGTCGAACACTGATAAGAATGCGGAGTGCGGAACGCGGAACGCGGAACGCGGAAGTCCTGTTTTGAGATTTCTATTCCGCAATCCGCAATCCGCAATCCGCAATCGCCTCGTCTGCTTACTGCTTACCGCTTACTGCTTGCTCGCTCTCGGTTGTCGTCAGGATATGCAGGATCAACCGAGGTACGAGGCTTACGAGTCGAGTCGGAGTTTTTCCGACGGGCTTTCGTCGCGTCCCTTTGTCGAGGGCACGGTGGCGCGCGGTTTTCTCCAGACCGACACGGCGTTTTACACGGGGAAGACCGCCGGAGGCGCGCAGACGCTTAATGCCGGCGGCACTACTGCGTCGGGCATGACTTTGCAGGCGACGACGCCGAACGTGCAAGGCGCAAACGCGGGCGGGACGCCGGGCGGCGGTGATGTGAACGTGCGCGGCAATGTCGGCGGGACAGTTCCGGGTGGCGGAGGCGTGGCGCAAAGCAGCACTCCGGGGGGCGTCAATGCGTTTCCGTTCCCCATCACGGAGCAGGATTTGGATCGCGGTCAGGAGCGTTTCCAGATTTACTGCTCGATGTGCCACGGCGCAACCGGCTACGGCGATGGCATGATCGTGCGGCGCGGTTATCGTCGCCCGCCTTCGTTCCACGATGACCGCCTGCGCGACGAAACGCTCGGCCATTTCTTCGACGTGATCACGAACGGCTGGGGCGCGATGCCCGACTACGCCCAGATGATCCCCGTGGAAGACCGCTGGAAGATCATCGCCTACATCCGCGTGCTGCAACTCAGCCAGAACACGCCCGCCTCCGAAGTGTCGGCGGAGCAGCGCAACCAACGCAAGCCGGGGCCGGGCACGCCGACCACCGAAGGCGGACATCAGGGGACCGGAGGTGAGCGCACGCCATGAATACGACGGAAACTGCCGCCACTACTTACAACGCCCCGCCGAGCGTGGAACGGCTCGGCGGGCGCGCTCTCATCATCGGCATCATCGCGGTGATTGTCTGCGCGCTCGGCGCGTTCGTCAACCTCGCGGGCTTCTGGCGCGCGTATCTCGTCGGCTACGTCTTCTGGACGGGCGTCTCAGTGGGCTCGCTCGCCATCATCATGCTGCATCACTTGTCGGGCGGCGGATGGGGCGTCGTCATTCGTCGCCCGCTCGAAGCCGCCACGCGGACGATACCGTTGATGCTCGTCCTGTTTATCCCGATTGCCATCGCCGTCTTCACGCACACGCTGTACCCGTGGACGGTGCCCGAAGAGGCGAATGTTCACGCCATCAAACACAAGGAGATTTATCTCAATATCCCGTTCTTTCTCGGGCGCACGCTTTTTTACTTCGCGATGTGGTTCATGCTCGCCTACTTCCTGAACAAGTTTTCGCTCCAGCAGGACACCGAGACCGACCCGCGCGAAGGGCGGCGTCTGAAAGAGAAACTGCAAACTGTGAGCGGCCCCGGCATTTTGCTTTTCGGGCTGACCGTCACATTCGCCGCCGTCGATTGGGTGATGTCTTTGGAGCCGGAGTGGTTCTCGACCATCTACGGATTGCTGATCATGGTCGGCTGGGGCTTGACCGCGCTCGCCTTCGCCATCACCGTCACGGTCATGCTGGCGAAGGACGAGCGTCTGGCGCACGTCTACCAGCCGAGACATTTTCACGACCACGGCAAACTTCTGCTCGCCTTCGTGATGCTCTGGTCTTACTTCTCGTTCTCGCAGTTTTTGATCATCTGGTCGGGCAACTTGCCGGAAGAGATACCGTGGTACATGCGGCGGCTGTTCGGCAACTGGGGATATGTGGCGGTCGCCCTCGTCATTTTTCACTTCGCGTTTCCCTTCGCGCTCCTGCTCTCGCGCGATTTGAAGCGACACGGGCGCACGCTCGTCAAAGTCGCGCTGCTCGTGCTCCTGATGCGCGTGGTTGATCTGTTCTGGACGATTGCGCCGAGCGCGCTGGCGATGCCAGCGGAGCATGGCGGCGCGGCGGCGGGCGAATACGGCGGCGCGGGATTCGCGAACGTGTTCGGCTATGCGTTGAATTTCATCACGCCCGTCGCCATCGGCGGCATCTGGCTCTGGTGGTACGCGCGCGAACTGCGCAAGCGTCCGCTGCTGCCCCTCGGCGACGAGGGTTTGGAGAACGCGCTTGAGCAAAAAGACGGGCATCATTGATGAAGACAAAAGTAAACAAGGTAAAAGTTAAAGAGCGGTCGCTGCGTGCGGGCTGTTCATTAAAAGAGGTTGGAAAGTTAAGACGGCGAGGCATTTGAGATGGGAATGTTTGGTCATGGCAACGGCAAGGGCAAGATGCACCTGACGGAGACGCCCGACGTGTCGCACATCACGAACCCGGATGTAATGCACGAAGAATCGGACGTGAGCATAGGCGGTGTCGGCACGTTCGTCGGACTCTTGTTTCTCGGTCTCATCATCGTGTGCGGATTGATGTTCGGGATGTTCAAACTGCTCGATGCCTACGCCGCGAGCAAGGAAGTGGCGCCCGCGCCGATGGCGCGCAGGCCGGAGGAGCGTCTGCCGCCGCCCGGTGCGCCCAGACTTCAGGGTGCGCCCGACCACCGCTCGCTCGACGATCCCGGTCTCATCTTCGAGAAGAAAGAGCCGACGCTCGAATGGGACGCGCTGAGGGCGAAATACAAATACGATCTGGAAAACTACCATGACCCCGACCCCGGCACGGGCATGATGCGTATCCCCATTGACGACGCGAAGAAAAGGCTCTTAGCCAAAGGCTTGCCCGTGCGCCAACTGCCGCCAGGCGCGCAAATGGAAAACGGGATCAATATCCCGGCCTCTTCCAGCGCGGGACGACAGACGGAGAAGCGAGATAAGTAAGCGGTAAGCAGTGAGCAGTTGGATGAAAATAAAATCGAGTCGAAATAGAGTTATCAGTGGGCGGGGAAGCGCGAAGGGTCTCATGCGGCGCGGCGCGGGTCTTCTACTGCTTGTCGCTTACTGCTTACCGCTTACTGTCTTCGGGCAGTACGCGCAACCTCCGCAGGGTGGGGTGGCGAGCAACCAAGTTCCGCTCGCGCTCAAAAACATCGGCATCGACCAGCGTTTGAACGCCCAACTCCCACTTGAGACGACGTTTCGCGACGAGGCGGGGCGAACGGTGAAAATCGGCGACTTCTTCGGCCAGAAGCCGGTCTTTATCTCGCTCGTCTATTACAACTGCCCGATGCTGTGCAATCAGGTGTTGAACGGCTTGGTCAGCGGGTTGCGCACGATCCCGTTCACGGTCGGGAAAGAATTCGACGTGGTGACAGTCAGTTTCGACCCGCGCGAAGGACCAGCCGATGCCGTGAAGAAAAAAGAGATCGCTTTGCACGACTACCGGCGCACCGAAGCGAGTGTCGCCGCCGGCTGGCATTTCCTGACGGGCGATAAAGCTTCGATTGACGCGCTCACCAATGCCGTCGGGTTCAACTACACCTTCGACACGGCGACGAACCAGTACGCGCACGCGAGCGGCATCATGCTCGCCACGCCCGAAGGAAAGTTGTCGCATTATTTCTACGGCATCGAGTATGCGCCGCGCGAGATGCGCCTCGGCCTCGTCGAAGCGTCCGCCGGGAAAATCGGCACCGCCGTGGATAAACTGACGCTTTATTGCTATCACTACGACCCGACGACCGGAAAATACGGTCCCGCCATCATGAATGTTATGCGTCTGACGGGAGTCCTGACAGTCGTAGGAGTAGTGGCCTTGATCATGGTCTTGCAGCGCCGCCGCCGCCACAGCGGCGACGCACCTGAGCATTTGAGCACGGGAGAGGCAGGAGGAGTCGCCTAAAAAAAGATGCAGTTGCCACGATTACCATTTACGCCGGAGCAGGCCTCCACCGTCTCAGTTGAGGTGGACGCGCTCTACACTTATCTGGTCGCGATCACGCTCTTCTTCTCCGTGCTCGTCACGGTGCTCATCTTTTATTTCGCTGTCAAGTATCGCCGCCGCTCCCCGAACGAACTGCCGCGCCCCATCGCCGGCTCGATCAAATTGGAGACGATGTGGACGGTCATTCCGTTCCTCATCTCGATGACGATCTTCGTCTGGGGCGCGAGCCTCTATTTCACGCTCTATCGCCCGCCGAAGGACGCCATCGAAGTCTTCGTCGTCGGCAAACAGTGGATGTGGAAGTTTCAGCACACGGAAGGGCAGCGCGAGATCAACGAACTGCATGTGCCCGTCGGCGCGAAAGTGAAATTGACGATGACGACCGAAGACGTGATTCATTCGTTCGCCGTCCCTGCCTTCCGCATCCGCTCCGACGTGGTTCCGGGCCGCTACACCTTCGCGTGGTTCGAGGCGACGAAGACGGGGCGTTATCATCTCTTCTGCACGGAGTTCTGCGGGACGAATCATTCGGGCATGAACGGCTGGATCGAGGTGATGGAGCCGACGGCGTATCAGGCGTGGCTCTCCGGCGGCGGTTCCGACTCCCCAGCAGCGCAGGGCGAGAAACTCTTCCAGTCGCTCGGCTGCGCGACCTGCCACCGCATGGACACGCAGGGGCGCGGACCCGTCCTGACCGGCGTCTTCGGCAAGCCGCAGCGTTTGCAGAACGGGCAGGACGTGACGGTTGATGAAGCGTACATCCGCGAATCCATCGTCAATCCGACGGCGAAAGTCGTCGAAGGCTTCCAGCCGATCATGCCGGCCTATCAGGGGCAGGTCAGCGAGGAACAACTGCTGCAACTCATCGCCTATATCCGCTCGCTCGGCGCGCCCGCCGCCGCTGCCGGCGCGACGACGACGATGACCAACGCGCAGGCGGGCGGCGAAGGCACGACCACCACGACCGGCCTCGCGCCCGACACACAACGCTCGAATCCGCTCGGTCCCACGTCGCCGAATCAGATGCAGGGCAACACACCGGCGAGCGGCCTCTCGCCCACCGGACGACGAGGCACGGGGACTGGCAGCAGCGGCACGTCGCAAACCGGCAACAGCAACAATTAGTCAAGAGGTCGTCGAGAGTCGTTTACCGGCGAAAGACAAGTAAGGTTAAAGAAGTATGAGTTCAATCGATACAACAATACCGCCGTCGTCGCGGGTTGCGCCGCCCGTTGATTCGCGCGTGAGATTCGCGCACGAAAATTATATCAACGCCAACTACGGCATCAAGTCGTGGCTGCTGACGAAAGATCACAAGCGCATCGCGCTGCTCTACCTGATCTCGGTGACGATCTTCTTCGCGCTCGGCGGCATCTACGCGCTCACCATCCGGCTGGAACTGCTGACGCCGCCGGGCGATGTCGTGCAGGCGATGACCTACAACAAGCTGTTTACGCAGCACGGCATCGTCATGATCTTCTTCTTCCTGATCCCGTCGATCCCGGCGGTGTTGGGCAACTTCCTGATCCCGCTCATGATCGGGGCCAAAGACCTCGCCTTCCCGAAACTCAATCTGCTGAGTTGGTACATTTATCTCGCGGGCGCGCTCTTCACGATCTGGGCGCTGCTGAACGGCGGCATCGACACGGGCTGGACGTTCTACACGCCCTACAGCACCAGTTTCTCCAATAGCTATGTCGTCGCGGCGGGTCTGGGGATTTTCATCAACGGATTTTCCTCGATCCTGACGGGGCTGAACTTCATCGTCACGATTCACACGATGCGCGCCCCCGGCATGACGTGGTTCCGATTGCCGCTCTTCGTCTGGGCGCACTATGCGACGAGCGTGATCATGGTGCTCGGTACGCCCGTCATCGCCATCACGATTCTGCTCGTGGCCTTAGAGCGCCTCGTCCACATCGGCATCTTCGACCCGCGACTCGGCGGCGACCCCGTTTTGTTCCAGCACTTCTTCTGGTTCTATTCACATCCGGCGGTCTACATCATGATCCTGCCGGCAATGGGCGTGGTCAGCGAACTCATCTCGACCCATTCGCGCAAGAACGTTTTCGGCTACAGTTTTGTCGCCTTCTCCAGTTTGGCAATCGCCGTCTTCGGCTTCCTCGTGTGGGGGCATCACCTCTTCACGTCGAGCCAGTCGGTCTATGCGGGGATGATCTTTTCGTTCGTCAGTTTCGCGGTGGCGATTCCGTCGGCGGTGAAAGTCTTTAACTGGACGGCCACGCTCTACAAAGGTTCGATCTCTTACGACACGCCGATGCTCTACGCGCTCGGCTTCATCGGTCTGTTCACCATCGGGGGCTTGACCGGACTGTTCCTCGCCGCGCTCGGCTTAGACGTTCATCTCACCGACACTTACTTCATCGTCGCGCACTTTCACTACATCATGGTCGGCGGCGCGCTGATGGGTTATCTCGGCGCGCTGCATAACTGGTGGCCGAAGATCACGGGGCGCATGTACCCGGAAGGCTGGGGGCGGTTTTCCGCGCTCGTCATCTTCGTCGGGTTCAACCTGACGTTTTTCCCGCAATTCCTCCTGGGTTATTTGGGGATGCCGCGCCGCTACCACGCTTACGCCCCGGAGTTTCAGGTCTTGAACGTCATGTCCACGGCGGGCGCGTCGATCCTCGGTTTCGGGTTGCTGATTCCCGGCATCTATTTCATCTGGTCGATGCGCTATGGCAAGTTCGCCCCGGCGAACCCGTGGGCGGCGACCGGGCTTGAGTGGCGCACCACTTCACCGCCCCCGACCGAGAATTTCGCCAGCACTCCGGTTGTCACCTGGGAGGCTTACGAGTACAGGCCGATGGAAGAGATGGAAGTGATCGGCCCCGATAAACGAAATACCGCGCAGCCCGCGCACGGCGAAGCGACCGTTTAAGCCAGAGGGGAAAGAAAAGCGATATGGCACACGCAGAAACAATGGACGCGCACGGCACGGGCGGAGCAGCAGCAGAGCATCACGCCTCTCCCAATCTCGCGCACCATTTCGACAATCTGGAGCAGCAGCGCGAGGCCGGGAGCCTCGGCATGTGGCTCTTCCTCGTCACCGAGATCATGTTCTTCGGCGCGCTCTTTACCGGCTATATCATTTACCGCATGAAGTTCGCCGAAGCGTTCGCCATCGGCAGCCACGGCCTCAACTGGAAGTTCGGCGCATTCAACACGGTCGTGCTCATCGTGAGCAGTTTGACGATGGCGCTCGCGGTCTTCTTCGCGCAGACAGGGGCGCGTCAGTTACAGGTCGTCATGCTCCTCCTGACGCTGGTGCTGGGAGCCACCTTCCTCGGCGTGAAGGCCGTCGAGTATCACGAGAAGTACACGCATCACCACATCCCCGGCTTCGGCTTCAAGTGGGAAGAGAATGACTACCCGCAAAACGTGCCCGAAGGGAACCGAGCCGCGGTGGAACAGAATATCCAGATGTTCTACTGGATTTATTTCGCGATGACGGGCCTGCACGCACTCCATATGATCATCGGCATCGGCGGCCTCGCTCTCATCGCCTACTTCGCTCATCGGGGGCATTACACGCCCGAATATCATGCGCCGGTCGAGTTGTTCGGACTCTACTGGCACTTCGTAGACATCGTCTGGATTTTCCTCTTCCCGCTGCTGTATTTGTTGGGCGCGAATCTCAAAATGTAAGCTGTTGTTTAGGTGTCTCTATGTCGGAACACATCGTCTCGAAAAAAATGTACTTCGTCATCTTCGGCGCGTTGATGGTGCTGACGGCAATTACGGTCTTTGCCGCCAACATTGACCTCGGCTCCGAGAAACTCAACACCATCGTCGCACTCGCCATCGCCGTGACGAAGGCCATGCTCGTGATTCTCTTCTTCATGCACGTCCGCTACAGTTCGCGCCTGACGTGGGTGGTCGTCACGGGCGGCTTTCTCTGGCTCTTCATCATGGTCGGCCTCATGCTCAGCGATTACCTGTCGAGAGAAATGCTGGCTCTGCCCCGATGACACCGGAGCACAGCACGCGTTCGAGTAGAGTCGAGAAGCCCGGTTTTGTCCGGGCTTCTTTTTTGAACCTCACCACCTGCGCCGACGTTTACCGGGAAGACTGAAGTTTGTCGCCGGAAAAATTTTTCGTATTATGAAATGAGCGCGGGCGCGGATGGAATCAATTCGTCAGAGCGAATTCTCAACCAACTTCTTTCGGATCGACGGGCGGTGATATATGGCTGACCAATGCACAAATTGCGGCGCAGAATTATTTGCCGGGCAGCAGTTCTGCCGCGCGTGCGGGACGCCCACGCGCCATTTCTCCAGCGAAGATTTGCCGACTCAAATCTTGCCCGACCAGCAGCAACAGCAGCAGCAGGTGAACGCCGAGCCGTTCGGCACCGTGCCGCTTGCGGGACGCGACACCTCCGACCCGGTTTACCCCGCAAACTTCTCGCAGTATCAACCGCCGGTCGCGGCTCAAACAACCTCGCTGCCCGTCGCGCCGCCGCCGCTGCATCGTCGTCGCCGCCGGGGTTGGCTGTATGCCGTGATCGCGATCTTCGTCTTGTGCGTGGGCGCGGCGGCGGTGGCCGGATTGTTCTTTTTGAGTCAGCCCCGGCAGGTAGCCAGGAAAATTGTGCGCACGGAGCGTGCTCCGATTATTCCTCACCCGCCGGGGCGGCCGCCGGAACTGGACGGCATGTTGATTGATGAGGAAGAGGAAGGGGCGGAGGTGAACGGCGGGCAGACCATCATCACGAAGACTTATGCGCTCGCGAAAGAGGGCACGTTCGCCATCCACAATTTGAGCGGCGACATCACCATCGAAGGTTGGGACGAGCCGCAGGCCGAAGTGAAGATCATCAAGCGCGCGGGACTCAAGATCATGCGCGAGCAGAGCGCAAATCGTCTCGTCTTCAACACGATGCCGGAGTCGCGCGGTGGTGTCAGCGTTGGTGGTGGGAGCGGCAGCGGCGGCGGCGCGCGGGAGGTCCGGTATGAAGTGAAACTGCCACGCGGCGTGCGCGAACTGGAGATCATCTCGAACAACTCCGGCGTGTCTCTGACCAACGTCGAGGCCAAGTCGATCTCGATCATCGTGCAGCGCGGCGACATCGAACTCGAAGACGTGGGCGGCACGGTCAACTCCCGCACCACGAAAGGCCATACCAAAGTCGTGCTCAGCGAAACTGCGCGCAGTGCGCCGCAAGTTTTCAACGGCATCAGCGGCGATATCGAACTCCAACTCAATCCGGAGATGAACGCCGAACTCAAAGCCGAGACCATTGACGGCGACATCGAAATAGCAGACGAGTTTGGCATCAAGGTCGAGCGGCGCATGGTCGGTCGCCAGGCCGTCGGGCGCATCGGCAAAGGCGGACAGCCGATTGTCGTCAAAACCGTCAGTGGGAATATCAAGATCAGAAGTTGAGCAGGGCCGTCACCGCCAGCAGCAGCAGCAGCAGCAGCAGCAGCAGCAGCGCACATTGAATTCAACTCCGGTTGAAATGAACCAGCCCCGGTCAAGGAGGAAGACCGTTAAGTTCGCCGTATGTTCACTGCGCCGGGGCTTCACGCTATAATCATCCGGCAATTCTCTACGCCGCCATCTCCCGAAGTTTCAAATCTGACAAGTCCGGGGCTATTTTCTCCGCCGGGGAGTGTTTGATGGTCATTTCGCTAAAGCCCGAATTTCTCAAGCGTTACAAAGACATAGCCGTGTTGTTCATGAAGTACGGTCGCTCCGATCTGGTGAAGACGAGCGGGCTGAGTCTGGCTCTCGGCGACGACTCGCCGGAAGTTTCGGCGACCGCGCCCGAAGCGGGCGAACTCGCCGCCGACCTCGAAAAATTAGGGCCGACCTTTATCAAGCTGGGGCAACTTCTCTCCACGCGCGCCGACATCCTGCCGCCGCCCTACCTCGAAGCTCTGACGCGACTGCAAGACAATGTCGAGCCGTTCTCTTTCGCCGATGTTGAGCGGATCGTGGAGGACGAGTTGGGCGTGCGCCTCTCGAAAGCCTTCAACCGCTTCGATTCGATCCCGATGGCCTCGGCTTCGCTCGGACAGGTGCATCAGGCGCAGATGCGCGACGGACGCGAGGTCGTCGTCAAAGTGCAGCGACCGGACATCCGCGAGCAGATCGTAGGGGACGTGGAAGCTCTCTCAGAACTCGCCACGTTTTTAGACTCGCACACGGAGATGGGCAAACGCTACGACTTCGCCCAGATGCTCAGCGAGTTTCGCAAAAGCCTGTTGCGCGAACTCGATTACCGCGACGAGGCCGGGCATCTCGTCGAATTTGCCGCTAACTTGCGCGACTTCACGCTCATCGTCATCCCGCGCCCCGTCGAGGATTTCACCACCTCGCGCGTTCTCACGATGGACTACATCCACGGCAAGAAGATCACCGCGCTCCATCCGCTGCGCCGCATCGACATCAACGGCACACGCCTCGCCGAACAATTCTTCCGCGCCTACTTGCAGCAGATTCTCGTGGACGGCGTCTTCCACGCCGACCCGCACCCCGGCAACGTCTTTCTCACGGACGATGAACACATCGCGCTCCTAGACCTCGGCATGGTCTCGCGCCTCATGTCAGGGTTTCAGGACAATCTGTTGCGGTTGCTGCTCGCCATCAGCGACGGGCGCGGAGAGGAGGCGGCGGAGATCACGCTGCGGATGGGCACGCGCAAAGAAGATTTCGCGGGGGAAGATTTCACGCGCGATGTCGCCGATCTCGTCGCGCGACACACCGACACGAGCACGAACAAGATCGATTCGGGACGGGTCGTGCTGGAGATTCAACGCATCGCCGCCGAGCGCGGTTTCCGCCTTCCGCCGGAGTTCACCATGATCGCGAAGGCGCTGCTGAATCTGGATCAGGTGGTCTATACGCTCGCGCCGAATTTTGATCCGAACAAGGTCATCCGCAACTACGCGACCGAGATCATGCAGCAACGCATGTTGAAGTCGCTCGCGCCGGGCAACTTGATGACCAATTTGCTCGACGTGAAAGACTTTCTCGAAAAACTGCCTTCGCGCGTCAACAAGATTTTAGACGCCGTCGGCAACAATAATCTGGAACTGAAGGTTGATGCCATCGACGAGAAGAAGTTGATGGAGGGGTTGCAGAAAGTCGCCAACCGCATCACGGTCGGCCTGATCATCGCCGCCATGATCATCGGCGCGTCGCTCTTGATGCGAGTCGAGACCAGTTTCAAACTGCTCGGCTATCCCGGCCTCGCCATCATCTTCTTTCTGCTCGCCGCCGCCGCCGCCGTCTGGCTCATCATCGTTATACTTTTCTACGACGAGACCGCCGAAAAATAGGGATGAGGGCGAAGGGATGAGGGATGAGGGATGAGGGCGGAGGGATGAGGGATGAACCGGAAAGGAGCAAACCGCTTTGACTTGATCCTTGTTCTTATTCATCCCTCATCCCTCCGCCCTCATCCCTTAGTCCATCCCTCATCCCTATCTATCATTGTGCTGCCCCGAAGCGAAGTTGATATTCCTGTGAGTTGGCGAAACCTCTGACCATCGTCCGCGAGTCGGTGGGGTTGGCGTCCAGATATCTTAACCACCCGTTGTAGCCCGCCGTGTCCGGGTCTCTTCTCAAATAGCCGAAGTATTGCATCGCGACGAACGCACCGTTGTATTCCCGTGTATCCACCGCCGGATGTTCGATGACCGCCATGAGAGCCTCGGCGCGCGTTCTGTTTCTGGTTCGCAGATCATTGATGAGCGAGTCGCGCGTGATGCCGCCGGTGAGAGTGATGCCCGTCGTTCGCAGCAGCGTGTCGATGAACGCTTCCGGCGCGAGAGTCTCCGGATACCGCGCCTTGAACTCTGGCCGCTCAACCCACGCCTGAGCAAACGCCAGACGTTTGGCGAAGACTTCCTGGGCGGTCTCGCCCGTCACGCGGCGCATGTCGGGGATGATCTCCGCGTAGAGCGGGAGCCTGCCGAGCGAGGCTTTATAGAACAGGTAGACGAAGTAGCCTTTGAGTTGAAACTCCTGCGAGCGGAAGAAGGACGCGGAGACCGTCAGGCGATCACAGGCGGGATCGTTGTTGGCGTCCGGGCAGCGAGTCAGCACGCCGAGCCATGCATTGAGGCCGGCGGGTTCCGCCTCGCGCGAAAGGAAATCCAGATACTGTATTCGCACGAAGAAGTCGCTCGTCAGAATCGGATTGGGCGGGGCGACGACCCCGCCGTCATTATCGAAGAGGCGCACGCCTGCGTTGGCGCGAATGCCTAAAGCCGCGCCCGCGGGGTTGTCGAGCCGGATGGGAAATTCTTCCGTGCCCTCAACGTGATTATCGTCGATGAGGGGAATGGTGAAAGTCTTCTCCGTTTCGCCGGGGGCGAATCGGAGCGTGTCCACCGTCGTCGCGTAATCGCAGCGCGCGTAAGCCGCGCCTATCGAGCCGTCACCGGCAGGCCGCGCGGCGCAGGGGATGGCCGCCGGATTGTCAATCGTCGAGTAGTCCACGGAAGCCGCGCTCGCGGTGTTGCCGCTTCGGGTGACGGTGATCGTGGCGCGGGACGCATTTTCGTTACTAATCGTGATTGGAAGTTGAAATTGGATCGTGCTCTGCGGGGTGACGAGCGGATGGTAGGAGAGCGCGCGGAATTCGGCGGCGATAACGCCGTGGCCGGTGTCGTTCGGGTGAATGTTGTCGGCGGACATGTAGCCTCTTTGACCGGCGTCGATGTCGCCGGTGATGCCGTTGAAGGCTTGGTAGACGCGCGCGCAGGCGATGCGGTTGCTGACGGCAGTGAAGAAGATGTGGCGGTTGATATCGTCGAGATACGGCTTCAGCACGGACAGAGCGCCGAAGGAGCGGAGCAGGTTGACCACCGGATTGTAAATGTCCATCGTGCGGATGATGGTGTTGTCGGGACTGCGCAACGAAAGTATCTGCGCGATGATGGCGTTCCAGTTGATTTTGAAAGCCGCGGCGGTCGCACGCAGACACTCTTGATTATCCGTCCCTCCGCACGCGCCCGTGCTGTAGCGGTCGAGCGCAGCGAGGAAATCGTTGCCGCCGATGTCCCATGTGACGATCTGTGAATTGGCGATCTGAGCGCGCAAAGTCTCATCCGTGCGGAGCGCGCGCAGGAGGTCGGCGCTCGTCCAGCCGGGGACGCCGCGGTTGATGACGTTGACGCTCGCTCCCGTGTCGGCCTGCACATGGTTGCGAAAACGCGCGACGTAGCCGCCCTGCGAATCTTCTATGCCGAAGGCGAGCGAATCGCCGAGAGCGGTGTACTGCCAGGTTTGCTGCGCCCGCGCGGTGAATTGAGTGGTCGAGAGCAGGAGCAAAGTTAAGGTCGCGAGGAAGAAATTATTAACTTTCATGGTTGTTCTATTTTACGTGGCAGCGACATCGTCGCGGGGCGGCGTGCGCTCGCGGCGAGTCACTGCGAGGGGCGATCACTTTAAGTTTCGGTTCAGTCGTGCGGTGAGTTGCTGCTTCAGGATGCGTTATCGTTTGACGAGATTGCGGACAGTTATTTGGTAATACAACATGCGCAGGGCGCGCGTTGAGCTTTGTGCGGCGGGTTATAGAGTATTACCGATGCAGCGCGGATGTCAAAAGACGCTGCGGAAATGCCCGTAAAATGATTGACGGGAGCGTTGTTGCGCCCCGCCGCGCGGCTTTTGCCTTTTTTTCGCACACAAGGCATAATACCCGCCGTCCACTTCCTTCTCTCGCGCATCAACGGTGATGCGCCCCGCGCTGTGGAGAGCCAAGCGGCGGCGTCTGGATAGTTCGAGAGCAGGCCATTATTAACTTTGCAGAAGCTGCTCGTCAGGGCATCCCGTACATGCGACTTCGCTGCTACCCGTTCACGAAGCCAAACTGCCTCCGAGCTTCTCTTCACGCTCCCATGGAGAGGGATTTTTAGTATGTCAATGAAACTTTACGTCGGTAATCTCAATTTCAAAACATCAGGCGAAGATTTGCAGGAATTGTTCGGGCAGGTCGGGCAGGTCGAGTCGGCTTCGGTCGTGATGGATCGGGAAACGGGCCGCTCGCGCGGTTTCGGCTTCGTCGAGATGGCGACCAAAGAAGAGGGCGAAGCTGCCATCGCGCAGTTCAACGGCAAAGATTTCAACGGTCGTAACCTGAGCGTCAACGAAGCCCGCCCGCGAGAAGATCGCGGCGGCGGCGGCGGTCGCGGGGGCTACGGCGGCGGCGGCGGCGGCGGTGGCAATCGTGGCGGCGGCGGCGGTTACGGCGGGGGCGAACGCGAACCGCGTTGGTAAGTTAATCCACGTCACTCCGGCTTGGATTTGATGCGCATTAAACAGCGCCCCACGCGATTGTGTTTTGTCGCCGGGGCGCTCGCGGTGTCAAGGTTTCTCTAAGCTGCCGCGAGTAGCACTTCAGAGGGTGATTTCCCGGCAACAATCATTCGCCAACTTCGGGTAAAGCGGTCGCGTTCTCCTCAATCGCCGTGCGCTTGATTTAACCAAAGGAGAGTTTGTTTGGCTAAAGATGATCTGATTCCAGCCGAGGGTGTCGTCATTGACAAATTGCCCAACGCCTTCTTCCGAGTCCGTCTGGATAACAGCGAACACGTCGTGCTGGCGCAAATCGGCGGCAAGATGCGTAAAAACTTTATTCGCATTCTCCCCGGCGACCGCGTCCAAGTGGAAATGTCGCCGTACGATCTGACTAGGGGTTGCATCACGTACAGATACAAGTGAACAGTTTTGAGTTCTGAGTTTTCGGTAGGACTGGAAACTCAGAATTCAAAACTGTTGTTCCGAAACAGAGGATTTATGGAGAAACAAGCCTACGCCGTTGGCGACCGGGTCGAGAAGTGGTGCGAGGCGTGCGGAGAGGAGCGCGGGCACGTCGTGGCGACGGTGACGAAGCGGGGGCTTATCTCGCGCGTCAACTGCCCGAAGTGCGGAACGCGCAGTTCGTTCAAAAACAGCGCGGCGGCCACTGGCGCACGCACCACGGCGCAGACGGGCACACCCTACGACTGGACGCGCACCTACCGCGCCGGGCAGACGATGCTCCACCCGACTTATGGCTTGGGCGAAGTGATGGCCCTGATCGAACCGAAGAAGATCGACGTACTCTTCGCGGATCGCATGCGGCGGCTGGTTCATGGTCGCCCCGGCACCTAAAATCAGCGCGCTCGTCGCTTGACCTTTGGGAATTTATTGATTAACAACATAGAAGGAAGATTAGCGCAGGCGGCTTTTGCAGAAAATTCGCCGCGCCAAATTGAGAGCAGGAGATAAGATGGCAACTGTTAACGTCAATCAAGGTGAATCAATCGAAAGCGCGTTGCGCCGCTTCAAACGCAAAGTGATGACCGAAGAGATCATCAAAGACGCGAAGAAGCACGCGTTCTTCATGTCCAAGGGGCAAAAGGCGAAACTCAAATCCGCCCTCGCCCGCAAGCGAAACAAGAAGAAGCGTCGCCCGCCGCAACTGCCACCGCGCAACTAATAACTGAAATAATTTTTTTCGGCGAGAGAGAAGCCTGCGATTCTGCCAAAGCGTCGCGGCTTCTCCTCTTTTTGTGTCTCGCTCGGAACATCCTCGCCCCCTCGCGTCCAGTGTCCGGTCAGCGCCGCTTCCGGCCAGCGCCGCCCGCACTCTTCTGCGTTTTCTTGCCGCTCGCTTTTCGCTGCCCCGCGCGAAAACGGCGCATCCCTTCCGCGATCACTCGCTGCGCCCGTTCCGGCCCGAAGCGACCGAGAGGCACAAACTTCTTGCCCTTCATCTCATTGTAAGAGATGAAGAAGTGCTCGATCTCGTCAACCAGATGCTCGCTTAGTTCGCCGAGCGCACGCATCTCCCTGTGGTTGCGCGCTTTGGCTGCCACCGCGATCAAACGGTCGTTGCGCGTCGTCTCGCCGTCTTCCGTCTGCTGCGCCTCGATGATGCCGAGCAGTCGTGCGTGGACGAGGCAACCGGCAAACGCCGGTTCATCCATCAGCACGAGCACGTCGAGCGGGTCGCCGTCGCCGCCCGTGGTGGAAGGCACGAAGCCGAAGTCGAAAGGGAAGACCGCGCCCGCCGGCAGCACGCCGCCGAGTTTGAAGAGGCCATATTCCTCGTCGTAGTCGAACTTATTACGACTGCCCTGCGGCGTCTCGATGATGACGTGCAGATTGGCAGCCTCGGGCGCGTAAGCATCCAGATGCGAGAGACGCATAACGGTTGAAGACTTGGCCGGCATAGATTTCCTTTCACGTTGCGACCGCGCGGGCAAAGAATCTTCACCACACTACTCTTAAACCTCGAAGAGATAGCGAGATCACGTCACGCGAAGATCATTCAACTCTCACGATTCATTGCCCGTTCGGTGTTCCCCGGTCGATGCGCCAGGGCAAAAGTGTTTTTGAGGCTCCTGAAGATATAACAGCTGAGATAAAGTTATTGACAAAATCTCAGCTTAAGCGCTCGTGGGCAGTGCCGTGTTAATAAACCGGCGGTTCCGGCGTTTCATCTTCCGAGCGACTGTCTGGCTCGGTGTGGGCAGGGGATGCATGTCTTTTTCGTTATATCGCAACGGTTGTCGTCGGCACTGCGCCGTAATTACCCGCAAACCTTCCGCGCCGGTTCGTCGTATACCCACCAGTCGCAGCCTGCTCGCCGGATCGTTCCACGGGTTATGAGAAACGTCTACACCTTTTACCTCGATGCCACGCGGATCGCGCTTGCCTCGATCTTCGCGCATAAGCTGCGCGCCTTTCTGACTTTGATCGGGATCATCATCGGCGTGGCGTCGGTCGTCGTCGTCGGCGCGGCGATCAGTGGGCTGAACACTTACGTCATCGACAAAGTGGGGAAGATGCTCGGCTCGAACCACTTCATGATCGCGCGCATGGTCAGTTCCGGCCAGTTGTCCGAAGAGGAATTGGAAAAACGCAACCGCCGCAACCCGCGCCTGAATTATCTCGACATGGAGTGGTTGCAGCAGCATTGCACGCAATGCACGATGGTCGGCGCGCAGGCCGGGCGCAGAGTTGATTTTGAGCAGGACGGGAAGAGTTTTTACGGCTCGCTCGTCTTCGGCGTGACGGCTAACATGGGCGACATCGAAGATAAGACGATGACCGAGGGTCGTTTCATCCAACCGGAAGAGGACGCGAGCGGCGCGCTCGTCGTCGTGCTTGGCGGAGACATCAAGGACAAGTTTTTCCCCGATGTTGACCCAATCGGGCGGACGTTCAAAGTCGGCGGGCTGCCGATGCGCGTCATCGGTGTGGAAGAGCGGCGCGGCCCCATCTTCGGCGACCTCGTCGATAAACACGTCTACATTCCTTTGAACACTTTCGAGCGTCTCTACGGACGCCAGCAGGACATGCAAATTCACGGCAAAGGCTCGGCACGCGATACTTTTCAATTCACCATTGAAGATGCGCGCACGGCTCTGCGCAATTATCACAAATTGTCCGGGAGCGACGAGGACGATTTCGGCCTCGTCAACACGGAAGAACTCGGCGGCCAGATCGACCAGTTCACGGGGGCGATTGCGGCGGTCGTCGTGCCGATCACGTTCATCTCGCTCGTCGTCGGAGCCATCGTCGTGATGAACATCATGCTCGTCTCCGTGACGGAGCGCACGTTTGAGATCGGCCTGCGCAAAGCCCTCGGCGCGCGGCGCAAACAGATCATGTTGCAGTTCCTCATCGAGTCTTCGACGCTGTGCGCGCTCGGCGGCGTGCTCGGCCTGCTGTTGGCCGCCGCCCTCGCCGCGCTCATCTCCGCGACGACCCCGATCCCGATGACTATCACCATCGGCTACATCCTGCTCTCGATTCTGTCTTCGGGCGGCATCGGCATGGTGGCGGGCATCTATCCGGCCTATAAAGCGTCGCGCCTCGACCCGATTGTGGCGCTCACCAGAAATTAGCGCGCGAAGTTAAGAGAAGATTTATGAAACTGCCCGCTTCCATGACCAAAGAGATACTGGCGATGGCGCTCGACAGTATTCGCGCGCACAAGTTCAGAAGTATCCTGACGACCATCGGCATCGTCATCGGCGTGTTGACGGCGGTGGTCATCGCCTCGATCCTGACGGGACTGCGCGGCAACATCGTCAAGATCGTCGAAGAGTACGGCTCAAACAATCTCTATGCGTTTCATCTGACGACGGGGCCGCAAGTCGGCGAGCGCGATCAGGCGGAACGCACGCGCAAGGTGCTCACGCCCGAAGACGGCGAGGCGATCAAGGGCGCAAGCGCGGTGGAAGATGTCGCCTTCGAGTCGCCGAACATCGGTTACTCCGGTGGGCCGTTCGACGACACGATCACTTACCAGGGGAAGACCTACCGGCGCGGCAACACGAAAGGCGTCTCGCCCAATCATGCGTTCGTGGTCAACACCGCCTTACGCGAGGGTCGCTTCATTTCCGAGCAGGATGATACTTACCGCCGCACCGTGATGGTCATCGGCGTCAACGCCGCCGATGCGCTGTTTCCCGATCAGCCCGATAACATCGTCGGCAAAGAAGTGAAGATGGGCGGCTACGTCTTCGAGATCATCGGCGTGCTGGCGAAGCGCAAGAACACAGTGATGGGCGAGAACGAAGAGGACAACGCGGTGCTCCTCCCCTTCCGCACGGGGCTTCAGATCGCGCCCGCCCGCAAATTTCTCATCCTTATCATTCGCGCCTACACGGGGCAGACGCAGGCCGCGCTCGATCAGGTGGAAGAGATTTTGCGCACCCGGCGCGGCGTGAAGTTCAACGATCCGAACAATTTCGACGTGAAGACGGCCAGTGCCTTTATCGAACAATTCGACAGCATCACGGCGATGGTCGGCGTGATCGCTATCGCCATCTCCTCCGTCGGTTTGCTCGTCGGCGGCATTGGCGTGATGAACATCATGCTCGTCTCGGTGACGGAGCGCACGCAGGAGATCGGCATTCGCAAGGCCGTCGGCGCGCGACGGCGCGACATCGTCAGTCAGTTTTTGTTTGAAGCGATGACGTTGACGCTGTTCGGAGGCATCCTCGGCGTGGTGCTCGCCGTCGTCATCAGCCAGGTCATTATGTTCTTTGTTCCTGCGCTTCCGGCCTCGATCCCGACCTGGGCGGTGGTGACGGGGCTGCTGGTCTCAATCGGCGTCGGCCTCGTCTTCGGTGTCTGGCCGGCGATGAAAGCGTCGCGGCTCGATCCGATTGAGTGCTTGCGTTACGAATAGCGCCGGGCATCGGGAAAATTTAAGGCGGGCGTCATCAATTTCCCTGATGACGCCCGCCTTTGTTTTCCAGTCCGAGTCGGGATAGATAAGGTTCAGGGGATTCGGGCAAGCGAAGTGCTGCAACTGTGACGGCAGCGCATCCGTCCGGTGGGTCGAGTGCGTAGATAGGGGTGTAATTAAAAGTGGGACTCAAGGATAATGACTTTCACTAAGCAGCGAAAGTGGAGGTCAGACATGTCAAATTCCAGCGACGGTTTAGATGAGCGAACTAAAAGGTTCATCGCAAAGCTACAT
>JBPCIP010000223.1:0-10937 GCA_051006195.1 Pyrinomonadaceae bacterium | reverse complement strand
GGGGGGGGGGGGGGGGGGGGGGGGGGGGGGGGGGGGGGGGTGGTTCGCCTCTCCCCCCTCCCCCCCCCCCCCCCCCCCCCCCCCCCTTGTCGGCAAGCGGCTCTCAGTTTCGGTCGAGCCTTTCTTTTCACGCAGCACGTAAACATGAGTTAGTAAAAGCCCAAACTATCTTCTGCTCTCTAACCTCTGGCCTCTATCGTTCGTGGCCTGCCGAAAATCCATGCGACGAAGATGGAGATGACGTAGAGGACGAGCATCGGCGCGGCGAAGAGCATCATGTTGGGCACGTCGTTGGTGGGCGAGATAATGGCCGCCGCGACGAGGATGACGACGAGCGAAGTCTTCCAGATTCTCAAGAGCAGCCACGGCGTGACGAGTCCGATGCGAGAGAGAATGTAGGTGACGGCGGGCATCTGGAAGACAAGTCCCATGCCGAGCATGACGAAGATGATGAAGTCGAAATAATCATCGGCTTTCAGGAGCAGGCGAAAGTCCTGTCCGAGTCCGAGCAGGTAGCGCGCCGCCGGGGGGAAAATAACGTAATAAGCGAAGGCCGCGCCGCCGACGAAGAAGAGGGAAGAAAGCACGACGAACGGGAGCGCGTAGCCGCGCTCGTGCGGGTAGAGTCCGGGCGCGACGAACCCCCAGATTTGCAGCAACAGGAAGGGCACCGAGAGACCCACCGCCGCGTAGAGCGAAACTTTCACGTAGAGCGAAAACGGTTCGAGCGCGGTGCTGACGATGAGGCGGTCGTCGATGCCCGGCAAGGCGTCGGGTTGCGCGTTCAGATCGAACGGCAGGCGGACGCCTTTCGGGATGATCGTACCTCCGGCATAGAGCGGTTCATCCGTGAAGAGACCGAGTTGCCCCTGCGCGTCGCGCGCGACGCGCGCCGCGACCGAGGTGGCGAGCGGGATGACGCTCGCGCCGAGTTTGGTGGTGTCGGCGAAGACGTAGCGCCCGGTGTCGCCCTCTTTGGCGGAACTGAGCGGGAGCGCCGCTTCGTTTCCGGTGATGCCGCCGAGCGGGAGTTGCCGCCGCTGCGCATCGGCGAGGGCGGAGCGCACGGGGCGCGAGAGAAAATTGTAGATGTAGTCGGAGACGAACCAACAGCCTGTGAAGGCGATGAAGACGAAGATGATCGAGCGGACGAGACGACGGCGCAGTTCGTCCAGATGGCCGAGAAAAGACATCTGCCCGTCGAGCCGCGAATCCTGCTCGTCGCCGTCAGTATCGCCGGAATCTAAGAGGGTGGATGCCATCGGGTTGCGGGCGGGGGTCAACTTCTACAGTCGCTTTTATAACCAGTCGGTCTTACGAGAAACTTGTTCCGCCGGGGCGACTTCGTTTGCGTCGGCGGCGGGCGCGGGTGTTTCGACGTGCGCCCCGCGCGCGACGGATGCGCCTTGCGGTTGGGTAACGGCCACGTTGCTGCTGTTGCCGGGCGCGGTTTCCGACGGCGCGGCGATGTGTGTTTCGGTCGGAGACGACGGCGGAATTTCGGCGACCATCGCGCGTTCGATGGCGGCTTCGCGCTGGACGTTCTCCAAAGCCACCTCGCGCTCCCACGTCCGTTTGAAATCGTCGGACGCGCGTTTGAACTCGCCCAGACTCTTGCCGAATCGCTGCGTCAACTCCGGCAGCCTGCGCGGCCCGAACAGGACGAGCGCCACCACGAGAATGACGAGCAACTCCGTCGTTCCGAGCGATTCGAGAAATAGTAAAACCATAGGCTTAGTCTGGAGTCTGGAGTCTGGAGTCTGGAGTTTCAGGTCAAACGTTTTGACTTTAGACTCCAGACTCCAGACTATATTTCTTTACCGTAATCCGGCGGGTAGTAGATCACTTCGATGACCTGTTCGCCAGCGATGCCTTTTGTATAAAACGAGACGGTGCGGTCGCGATGCTCCTTGAGCGGGCGGCCTTCGCGGGCGGCGGCCTGCTCCAACTCCTCGCGCGTCTCGACCCGCAAACCGAAATGCGGCGGATGCTTCGAGCCGGGCGGCAGCAGCGCGACGCCGAAACCCCGCGCATCGCGCATCATCGCCCAGTCTTCATACATCGTCTCCACCCGAAACCCGATGCGCTCATATTCGCCCACGTCCCGCTGCAAATCCTCACACCGCACCGCGATATGATCCATCACCCCGCCGAAACGCGCCGCCGTCTGCTCCTCCATCACTGCCAAACTCCTTCTGCAAAAATCATCCACACCGATAAAGATTGACGCAACAAATCAGATTGTAGCGCGAGACGAAGGAAAAGGGTAAAAGGGAAAGGGTAAATTGATGAATTGCGCTGGATGCCGCCCGCGCTGCGCGGTTGAGGGGTGAAAGCGGCGGCGCGCATCACTCGCTCTTGCCGCGCAACTCTTCCAGCCAACCCCGCACGAGTTTGGCATGGGGCGATTCGATCTCTTCAAAAATCTTCAGCGCCGCTTCCATGCATTGTATTGCCATTTCCGGCTCACCCAAGGCGGCGTAGGCGTTGCCCAGGTTGCCCAGCGCGTTGCCCTCGCCGCGCCGGTCGCCGCTCTCGCGCGCGATGACGAGATGCTGCTCGTAGAACTCGATGGCGCGGCGCGTCTCGCCCAAGGCGGCGTAGGCGTTGCCCAGGTTGCCCAAGTCCGCTCCCTCGCCGCGCCGGTCGCCGATCTCACGGCTGATGACCAATGCCTGCTCGTGGAACTCGATGGCGCGGCGCGTCTCGCCCAAGGCGGCGTAGGCGTTGCCCAGGTTGCCCAGCGCGTTGCCCTCGCCGCGCCGGTCGCCGATCTCGCGCGCGATGTCGCGATGCTGCTCGTAGAACTCGATGGCGCGGCGCGTCTCGCCCAAGGCGGCGTAGGCTACGCCCAGGTTGCCCAGCGCGTTGCCCTCGCCGCGCCGGTCGCCGATCTCGCGCGCGATGTCGAGACGCTGCTCGTGGAACTCGATGGCGCGGCGCGTCTCGCCCAAGTCGGCGTAGGCCAAGCCCAGGTTGCCCAGCGCGTTGCCCTCGCCGCGCCGGTCGCCGATCTCGCGCGCGATGTCGCGATGCTGCTCGTGGAACTCGATGGCGCGGCGCGTCTCGCCCAAGGCGGCGTAGGCTACGCCCAGGTTGCCCAGATGCCTTCCTTCGGCGGCGCGGTCTTTGAGTTGTCGCGCAGCCGACAGTGCGGCTTCATGCCAGCGAATAAAATCGCGCGGATGTTGCCGCAGGTTGAGAACGTAAACGCCTGCGCCGGGATACCCGTTACACAAATGAGCGGCTTGCCCGTCGTCAGCGAATCGCGCGGCGGCCCATTCCTGTCCGGCTTCGATGTTGACGCGCTCGTTGTCGAAAAGCGACAACCCTCCGGCAATCGCTTCGCCGCCTCTCAGGAAAAGATCGTCAGCCGTCGAGAGAATTTGTAAGTAATGCGCCGCGTGTAGCGAGCCTGCCTGTTCGCGTTCGGGCGCGCTCAGGCGCGTGTCCGCGAAATCGCGCGCAAGGTCGTGCATGGTGTAACGCCGGGCGGCTTCTTCCCAATCGAGCAGGCTGTATTCTTCCAGTTCCGCCAGCGCATCTTTCGCGGCGTCAACCTCCGTCCGCCACACGGCGGCGGCGGCGGGCGCGTCGAAATCGGTCGGGAAGACCGCCAGCATGCGCCAGCGTCGTTGCAATTCTTCGCTCAACAATTCGTAGCTCAAGCCGAACGACGCTTCAACCAGTTCGACGCGCTCGCGCTTGTCCTGCAATCGTCGCAGTAGGTCTGACGGAGTGAGCGCGCGGCTCTTGTGCAGCGCGCTTGCGGCCAAGCGCAAAGCCAGTGGCAGGCAGCCGCATTGTTTCGCCATCGCCGCCGCGTCCGTGGCGATGCGCGGCGCGATTTCGAGCAGCAAGGCGGTGGCGTCCGCCCCGGTCATCTCGTCCAAGTCTTTGTCGAACATGCCCGGTAAACGGAAATGCTTTCGTGATGTGACCAGCAGTAGACAATTTTCAGGCGGCAACAGCGGCTCGATCTGCGCGGCGTCTGTGGCATTGTCTAAAAACAGCAAGGCGCGATGCTCGTTGAGCAGCGAGTTGTACCACGCGGGCAATTGGTCGTCGTCAGGCCGCTTCATGTCGGGGTGAAAGGAACTGACGACGTGCCACATCACTTCGGCGGTCGAGAGCGGTTGTTTGCTCACGCCTTTCAAGTCCAAATAGATTTGCGCGTCCGCGTAACGGTCTTTGAATTCGTGCGCCAGTTTCAACGCCAGCGCGGTCTTGCCCACGCCGCCCATGCCCGAAATCGTCACGCCGCCATGCTGCAAAGCCTGCCGCAATTCCTTGAGTTCCGCTTCACGCCCGACGAAATCACGCGGCGGCGCAGGCAGTTGCTTCAACGTGTTCCGCGCCGCTCTGATTGCGCCTTGCAAAATCTCTTCTTGATTCTTTTTTAGCTCGTCTGTCACTGCGCGGATTTCGCCGACGACTATGCCCGCGCTCTCGTCAATATTCTTGCCGAGACGTTCTTCTATGTCTCGTATGTCTTGCTCGTGGTTGATCCCTACTTTTCGACTTTGGATTTTCGTAAAGAAGAAAGCGCCGCTTTGCCAACTCCAAAAATCAACCGCTTGTTGGCCGATCAGCGTGTAAGCATACTCCGGCATCCACAACACGAGCGGGCGGCCAAGTTTGCGGAATTGCTCACGGCGTAGTTGTAACTCCTGAATGGTTTCCTCACGCCGGAGTTTTTCTTCATCTGAAGAAGGAAGCAGGTTTTCCAGCCCGTAAACGAATAGCGGGTGCGGAGCGCCGGGGATTCTCAGCAGGTTGTCGAGCAGCGCGGTTTCGTTTCCGGTCAGATGTAGCTCGAATAAATTTTGGTCGGAAAGAGTTTCTTTTACTTCCTGAGTCAGCCGCTGGCGCAAAGGCGCTTCATTACAGACCACAAAAATCAAGGCGAAACGATTCTTGCGGTTCCGCAATGTCTGAATCAACCGGCGTAATTGATGCTCGCGGTCGCCGACGACGGCGGACTCTTCATCTTCGTTGAGCCGCACGATACTTTCCACCACCTTGTCGCGGGAAAGTACGCTCTTCGCCTCAGATGCACTGTCAGTTGTTCGACTCATTTACTTTGACTTCTTTATGCCGGCGATAAACTTCGGATGCCGCCACTAACGGATGCAAGTCGAGCCGATTGTCATTGCCGCAGATATATTCAAGCGCCAGCCGTTTGAAAATCACGGCGCGGTACACGTCATTGTTCGACTGCGCTGTTTTGAACCGGTCAATGCTCCGCAACGTGTCGAGATAGCTGCTTTCAATCAGCCTCGTGTATTCCAGCGCGCGACTGCGGATTGAACGGTTCACATGAGTTTCAGCAATTTTATCGGCTCCGGCAATTTGCGCTTCAAGCACGGCCTCTCTGACCAATAACAACAAATCGCTGATGTGACCGCCGGAAACATCGATCAGACGGTTGATCATCTGGGGGTCGGCAAAGAGTTCTTCGAGTTTCGCTTGTTTCTCCTTCAACCTGCATTCCACGATTCTTTGCATCGCATCGCGGCCCTCTTTCGGATAATCGGCTTCAATACCGGGTAGTTGGTTGACGGGAACCGCGGGAACGAAGACCGGGCTTTGTTCCCAATTATCTCCGAGATTGACGGCGATGGACAGCGGCACAGTATAAATGACGTGACACGGCACAGCACGTAAATCGCTGGCGTGATCCACGAACAACGATTGCTGTAAGTCGTGAGTTTTACCGCTTCCATCCGTGGCGGCAATGGCTAGCTTGTCACAACCATCGCAAACAATTACCAATCCCCGATAGCTTTCCGTTTCCAGAACCTTGTCACAAGCGTCCTGTACCAGCTCTTTAATAGCATTGATAAACCCGCGCGTATCGGCCTCGATTTTAGTCGTGATCTCGCGGCTGCGCTGAAAACTGCCGCCGAGCTCGACGCCGAAACCCAATTTCCCCAAGATGCTCGCCAGCAACCCCGCGCCAACTTCGACCTCGCCGCTGACTTTTCCTTCGAGAGACTTTGTGCCGCCGATTGTGACCTCTTTTTCTTGCAGGAACTCAGCCAGTTTTTTCACCCGCTCGTTATCAACTTTGATTTCGCATTCAGCCAATTGCTCAACCACATGATGCGCCATCAAGAGCAGCATCGTTGTATATTCAAAGGTGTGTGTGGCCTCTTCCGCCACATCGAAGAAGACCGTCAAGTATTTCTCTTGTTTCAATAAGTGCGCGGTTCGATTCAACTCAGTCGTCTTGCCGCATTTATTGTGCCCCATCAGCAAATGATGGGACGGCTTCTGACCGGCATTTTTGATTTGCTGCGCCAACCTTTTAGCCACCTGTTGACCGCGCACTTTCGACAGATCAACATAACGCTTATCGTCTTCCGCGGGCAGAGGTTCATCTGCATCAAAAGAATTGTAGATGGCCGCCAAATCCAGCATTTCCTTCTCCTCAATCCATCCTCAGGGAAATTCACTCGTTCATTCTATTACTACTTCATGCAAAGTTACGCACAATTCCGATGAATTTTTTCAACCCCATGTCAAACTCCTGACCACTTCCTGAATAGTGGCGGTAGGGCGTTTGCAAAGTCGGGAACTGACGCTACCCGGTAAGTGAGATGCTGGTGTTACTTTTCAGCCATGTATTCTTGACAGCAGCGCACCGCACGCGCGAACCTCACTGGCGAAGATCATCTCGACACAGGACACAGGAAGAGTAAATTTTTGATGAGCAAGCAAACACCGCCGCGCATCGTCTCGCTGCTGCCTTCGGCCACGGAGATCGTCTGCGCGCTCGGCCTCGAAGACGCGCTCGTCGGCGTCACGCATGAATGCGATTACCCGGCCACCATCGTCGGCCTCCCGCAACTAACCGCGAGCCGCATCTCGCACCAGACGATGACGAGCGCGGAAATTGACCACGCCGTCCGCTCGCAACTCGACGGGCACGGCTCGATCTACGACCTCGACGAAGCGCAACTGCGCGCGCTCGCGCCTGACCTCGTCATCACGCAGGAACTCTGCGACGTGTGCGCCGTCAGCTACCGGACGGTCGAACAGGCCGCGCGCATGTTCGAGACGGAGGTGCGCGTCGTCTCGCTGGAGCCAAACACCATCGCCGACATCTTCGCCAACATTCGCACCGTCGGGAGTTTGACGGACAGAAATGAAGAGGCCGCACGTCTCATTGCCGAACTCGCCACCCGCCTCGATTCTCTCGCGCTCGCGCTCTGCGATACCGAGACGCGCCCGCGCACCTTCGTCCTTGAATGGCTTGAGCCGCCGTTCGCACCCGGCCACTGGGTTCCCGAACAGATCGCATTTGCCGGAGGCGACCACGCATTCGGCCACGCGGGGCAGCCTTCGACGACGACGACCGCCGAAGCGATTCGCGCATACGCGCCCGAAGTGATCGTGCTTGCGCCCTGCGGCTATTACAAAGAGGACATCATGCGGGCGCTCTCAGGCGCGCGGTTCCCCGCCGGTTGGGGCGAACTCCCGGCGGTCGAGCGCGGCGAAGTGTGGGCGGTGGATGCCACCAGTTATTTCAGCCGACCGGGGCCGCGCGTAGTGGACGGCGCGGAGATTCTCGCGCGCATCATTCATCCCGAAATTTTCGGAGCGCCTGAAGAGCACGAAGCGGTGCGCGTGCCTGCTGCTTTAATGAGAACCTGACCTGTTATGCCTCGCACGAAAAAGACGACGAATGCAACTCCAATTGTCGCGCCTGAACCTTTGACAGACACCGGGGGCGGCGCGCTCGCGCGATTCGCGCGAACGGCGGAGAGGGTGGCGGCGACGAAGAAGAAGCTGGAGAAGGCCGCGCTCGTCGGCGCATACCTGCACGAATTGACGGACGCCGACCTCGTGCGCGCCGCGCGCTACTTCGCCGGGCATCAGTTCGCTTTAAACGATGCGCGCACGACGAACGTCGGCACGAATCTGTTGCGCGATGCACTCGCCGACGTAACCGGCTTCGACACGGAGAATTTGCGCCCGCGCTATGTGCGTCTCGGCGATTCGGGCGAGGTCACCTATGAAGCTCTGCGCGAGGCGGGGCGCGATGAAGTTAATCAGCCGACTTTCACGCTCGCCGAAACGGAACATCTCATCGAGCAACTGAGCGCGACGCGCGGCACGAAGAACAAGCGGGCGCTGCTCGTCGCACATTTCGCGCGGGCGACCGCGCTCGAAGCCAAATATCTCGTCAAGTTGCTGGTCGGCGATCTGCGCATCGGTTTGAAAGAAGGCTTGGTTGAAGACGCGATTGCACGCGCTTTCGAGCGGAAATTGGCGGATGTGGCGCAGGTTAATATGCTCACGGGCGACATCGGCGAGACGGCGGTGTGCGCACGCCGCGACGAACTTGCGGGCGTCTCCATGCGCCTCTTTCACCCGATCAAATTTATGCTCGCGACCGCCGCCCAAGACCTCGCGGACGTGGCGCGCACGATGCCCGCAGAGTTCTACGTCGAAGACAAGTTCGACGGCATTCGCGCGCAGGCCCACCGGGAAGCCGGACGCGTCGCCATCTACACGCGCACCCTCGACGACGTGACGCACCGTTTCCCCGAACTCGTCGCACCGCTCGCCACGCTCAAGACCGACGCGATTATAGACGGAGAAATCGTGCCCGCACGCGGCGCGCAGATTTTGCCCTTCGCGGAGTTGCAAAAGCGTCTGGGGCGCAAGGCCGTCGGGGATGAACTGCTCGCGTCAACTCCCGTCGTCTTCATCGCCTATGATGTGCTCTATGCGAACGGGCGCGTCATGTTCGACGAGCCGCTCAAAGAACGGCGGCGCGTGCTCGAAAGTTTGGTGACGAACGAGAGCGATGCGCCGCTGCGATTGTCGGAAGCGAAGCGGATGAGCGAGGTCGCGCCGCTCGACGCGGAGTTCGACGCGGCGCGCGGGCGCGGCAACGAGGGGTTGATGATCAAAGACCCGCATTCTTCTTACAAGCCGGGCAAGCGCGGGCGTGAATGGTTGAAGTTGAAACGCGCTCTTGCCACGCTCGATGTCGTGGTCACGTCGGTGGAAGTCGGCCACGGCAAACGGCGCAATCTTCTGTCGGATTACACCTTCGCCGTGCGGCGTTCGATGGAAGACCCGGAGTTGTTGAACGTCGGCAAAGCCTATTCGGGTTTGACGGATGTGGAACTGGCGGAACTGACCGAGTGGTTTCGCGCGCACACTTTGCAGGAGTTCGCGCACGGGCGGGTGTGCACGGTCGAACCGCAGATCGTCCTCGAAGTCACCTTCGACCGCGTGCAACGCTCGAAGCGGCACAAAAGCGGCTACGCCCTGCGTTTCCCGCGCATCCTGCGCCGCCGCGACGATAAGAGCGTGGACGACATCGACACGTTGGACGCGGTCAGCCGGTTGGTTGACTCAAACACGGATTGCGAAGCGGAGGAATAATCGCGAAGCAAAGACGGGTAATAGCCGCGAAGCGTCGACAGGTAGTAGCCCCGCGCGAGCGCTTGTCAATGGGAGAGGAGTTGTTTGGATCGGTTTTCAATTGAACGTATGGCGTGGGACTAACCCAGATCCCTCTGGTTGCTTATCCAGCGGAAGCTGGCTGTTCTTCTATCCATTACACGCAATTGAAAACCAATCTAATTCTTGAACGATGGCGTCGAATTACATCACAGGTTGGATTCAAGGCCTGTCGATGGGGCGTTGAATCCGCGTGACTCCGGGTCAATTAGCGGCTGCGTCTTCTGAACTTTGTGATCCGATTCCGGATCATCATGCAACTTTCTCCGGCGAGCGGCGTGTACCAGCCGGCGCGCAGTATATAAAGAGCTTTCGTGCGTGGGAGTTGAAGCGAAGCACATGTTATACTTTGTTCCCCGAAGTAATAGCTGATTCCATCAATTGTGGAATCGCTGAATCAACATTAAAACTGATGGCCGAGTTTATTTGTCGTTTGGGAACGCCTGCGGGCGAAGTGATGACGCGCACGATTGATGCCGTGGGCGTGGCCGAGGCGCGCGTGCGATTGGAGAGCGAGGGCTTTCGCGTCTTCTCCGTGACGCCGCCCAAAGCAAGAGGCATCGCCGCCCTGACGCGCGGCGGCAAGGCGGGCACGACGCCGCGCCTCAAAGCGGGCGACTTTCTGCTCTTCAATCAACAGTTGGCCGCGCTCCTGCGCGCGGGCATCCCGATCCTGCAATCCATCGGCATGCTCAGGCGGCGAGCAGCGAGTTCGCGTCTGCGGATGATGCTCGGCGACGTGGAGGAGAAGATTCGCGGCGGCATGGCGCTCTCGGCGGCGTTCGCGGAGCAGGGGTCTGTCTTCCCGCGCATCTACACGGCTTCGATCCTGGCGGGCGAACGCTCCGGCGCACTCGACGAAGTGCTGAATCGCTATAACGCTTTCATGCGGCGCGGCGTCGAAATCCGGCGCAAGATTCGCGGCGCGCTCGCTTACCCGCTTTTCCTGCTCGTCGCCTCTTTCGGCATGGTCACGTTCCTGACGACCTATGTGGTGCCGCGCATGGCGCGCTTGTTTGAAGGTTTCGGGCGCAATCTGCCGGCGATTACGCTCGTCGTAGTGGGCATCTCGAACTGGATGGCCGCCAATATCTGGTGGTTCGCGCCGCTCATCATCATCGGCTCAATTGCCCTGTGGGTCTGGTCGCGCACGCCGCAAGGACAGATGTTTATCGACCGTGCGATCCTCAAAATCCCGATCGCCGGGCAACTCGTCATCCAACTTTCGGTGGCGCAGGTGACGCGTTCGCTCTCGACGCTGCTGGCGGGCGGCATCACGCTCGTCGAATCATGGGAGATCGCGGCGGAGGCGATCACAAACAGGGAGTTGCGGGCGCGTTCATCCGGCATTCTGCCGATGATCAGGGAAGGGCAGTCGTTTACGGAGAGCCTGGAGCGGGCGAATTGGATTCCGGAATTGGGGCTGGATATGATCGGCGTCGGCGAGCGTTCCG
>JBPCIP010000222.1:0-39192 GCA_051006195.1 Pyrinomonadaceae bacterium | reverse complement strand
GCGGCGCGAATGGGCGCGCGACGATGATGGCGATGGGGTGCGCGAAGTGCATTGCAACAGTTGCGAAGGAGCCGGCACGGGGCTGCGGACTTACCTGCGCGGGTTTCGCGGTGTGCATAAGCAGTACCTGCATTTCTACGTGGCGACTTACGAGGCGATGACCAATGCCAGGCGGATCACGGCTGAGTTGATTCAGCGAATGTGCCGCCCGCGAGTATCAGTGCAAACTGGCTACACATGAGCCAATAATCCTTCTCCGCACTCGTCCTTTGCGTGCCTGCTCACGCCGTCCGAAATCTTTGCTCATCTTCACCGAAATACGCAATTTTTGGATATTCTTCAAAAAAATGGATTAACCGTAGCTGTTGTTCTTCAAATTGCCTGGCCCTGTGGCTTCGCGTGCATACGGAAAAATCTAATTCCGACGACGAAGGAGCGGAGCGCGCATGCCTTCTTCTACCCGCCGCGCACGGCCTCGCCGACGGCGCACGCTGCGTCATCAGCGGCGGCAGCGCGGGCGGCTACACGACTCTGAGCGCGCTCACCTTCCGCGACGCCTTCAAGGCAGGGGCGAGCCACTACGGCGTCAGCGACCTCGGCGCGCTCGTGCGCGACACGCATAAATTCGAGTCGCGCTATCTCGATAACTTGATCGGCCCCTACCCGGAACGCACCGACCTCTATCACGAACGCTCGCCCATCAACTTTACGGATCAACTCTCCTGCCCCGTTATCTTCTTTCAGGGGCTGGAAGACAAAGTGGTGCCGCCCAACCAGGCCGAAATAATGGTCGAAGCCCTGCGCCTGAAGAACTTGCCCGTGGCCTACGTCGCCTTCGAGGGCGAGCAGCACGGCTTCCGCCGCGCCGAAAACATCAAACGCGCGCTCGACGGCGAACTCTATTTCTACTCACGCGTCTTCAACTTTGCGCTGGCCGACCCGGTCGAACCGGTGCCGCTGGAAAATCTTTAGGAGCGTTTTCGTCTGCGCAAGAGCGAACAAGCCTTATGATCTCTTTGACATAAGACCACCCGCCGGCCTGAGTCTTTCGGGCTTAATCCAAAAAGTTGGAGAAATGAAGAGATGAAATCTAAGATTTCGTAGTTTTGCGCGAAAAATCTTACTGGTTGGCGGTCTCACCAGTCCGCGAATTGCCGGGATAAATGTTGTAGGGACATCGGTTTAGAAATGTGTTGGAGTTTACTGCGCAACTCTGGTATCTAAGTTGCTGATTTCCATTCGCCAAAGAAATTCATTTTTAGGCGCAATGGTGAGTTTAGTGGAGGCGCTGCGACAAGGTTCCAGGCGCACAATAGCTAGAATCATTTAATGTTGACTTATAACTACTCAGCCCCAAGATGTTGATTTTGGCAAAAAACACTACAGTATAAAAAACACTACAGTATATTGTGGGCAGAGACCAAAGTTTGATTGAATGAGTTTCCTGAACTCCAACATTCAAAGGTCTATCGGCTAATGAACCACAAAATGCTGTAGAGCATTTGCCCGAAAAGCACCACATATAAGCTGAGTAGTTACGTTGACTTTAGACTTCTAAGGAGTGAAGTATGATCCAGAAAATTAAGTTTTTGCCGTCTATCGTCGCCCTTCTGCTCTGTCTGACCGCCGCGGCGTTCGGACAAGAGACGACGGGTAGGATTGAAGGCACGATCACTGACCCATCGGGCGCTGCGGTGCCTGGTGTGACAGTGACCATTGGCAGCCGCGGCACGACTGAGGGCGCGCGTCCCGATGCGACCAGCGGTTTCACCCGCAGCGTAACCACTGACGATAGTGGTTTCTACCGCGTGACGCAGGTTCCTCCCGGGTTCTACTCGGTGACGACGACTGCCATTTCCGGTTTCAGTGGCGCGACCAACCCCAGCGTCGAAGTCGTGCTCGGTAAATCGACGCCGGTGAACGTCATCCTGCAAACGGGCAACGTTTCGGAGACCGTCACTGTCACGTCGGACTCCGTCGCGATTGACCCGACAGACAACAAGATTCAGACCAACATCACGGCGCAGATTGCCGAGTTGCTGCCCAAAGGCACCAACTTCACCAGCCTTTTGACGGTGGCTCCGGGCGTTCGCAACGAACCGCTCTCCGGCGGCTTCCAGATTGACGGCGCTTCGGGTTCGGAAAACACCTTCGTTATTGACGGTCAGGAAGTGACCAACTTCCGCACCGGCACCCTGAACACGAACAACAACATTCCGTTCCAATTCGTGCAAGAAGTCCAGGTTAAGTCGTCCGGCTTTGAAGCGGAATTCGGCGGCGCGACCGGCGGCGTGATCAACGTCGTAACCAAGGGCGGCAGCAATGAGTATCACGGCGAATTCGGTATTCAGTTCCGTCCCGCCGAGTTGCAGGCCGGCCCGCGCCCGGTTCTTCGCAGGGCCACCGTCGGCACCGCCGCAGCGCAGTTTCAGGCTCCCGAATTCCTCGAGCCTCCTCGCGACAACGGTACGGACTTCTTCCCGACCGCCAACTTCAGCGGCCCCATCGTGCGCGACCGATTGTGGTTCTTTACAAGCTACACGCCGCAAGTCCTGAATACGCAACGTACGATTAATTACATCACCGGCGACCCGCGCGTGGCGAGGGCAAACCGTCTGACCGGCCAGTCGCAGACGTACCGCTCGTTCCAGCGCAACGAGTATGCGTTCGTGCGTCTCGACAGCGCGATCAGCGACAAACTCCGTGCGGGTGGGACGTACACCTGGAATCCAACCATCGTTCGCGGTGCGATTCCTCTCTTTTCGACCCAAGTCGGCGCGCCTCCGCAGGCCGCATTCGGTGGCACCATCGGCACCCGCTTCGGTTCTGAACTCCAAGACAACATCGGCGGTCGCGTCAACTCGACCAACGTGACCGGCAATGTGAACTACACGCCGAACAGCAAGTTCGTGTTCAGCGCCCGCGGCGGTCGTAGCTTCTTGAACGAGAAAGTTCGCACCGAGAACGCTCTCTTCTCCGACGGCGTCCCGAATGTGACGCGCTTCATTTGCTCGGTTCCGGGCGCGGGCAGTGGCTGTCCCAGCACTGGCTTCAACACCGTCCCAACCAATTATGCGATTGCCTTCGACGTTTCGATCCGCAAGACCTTTGATGTCGATGCCAGCTATCTGGTCAACAATTTCGGCGGTCGCCACCAGTTCAAGGGCGGCTTCCAGTACAACGGCATCAGCAACGACACCCGTCAAGGTTATTTCACGCGCGGCTCACGCGAACTCGGCATCGTCCAATTGTTCTACGGCTTCGACGTGACTGACCTTGGCTCTGGTGAGTTCCCAGCCCCGGACAATGCCATCGGTGCAGGCTTGCTCACGCGCTTCCAGACCGAAGGCCAGGCCAGCAGCAGCAACCAAGCGTTCTACATTCAGGATAGCTATCAGCCGACTAGCCGCCTGTCGTTGAACATCGGCGTCCGCTTCGAGCGCGAAGACGTTCCGAGTTTCCGTGAAGGCAATCCGGGCATCAGTTTCAACCTGTCCGATAAGATCGGCCCGCGTCTCGGCGCCGCCTTCGACTTGACCGGCGACGGCAAAACGAAGCTCTTCGCCAGCTACGGCCGATTCTACGACCGCTTCAAGTATGAACTGCCGCGCGGCTCTTTCGGCGGCGACTTCTTCCGGCGTGACTTCTTCTACATCACGGCTGATCGTCCGCTGTTCACCGACTATACGCTCGCGCGCATTCTGGGCAACAACCCGGACATCGCGGGCGGTAACTGCCCCAATGGCGGCATCCGCGGCGGCACCGGCCTCTCACGCTGCCAGTTCGACTTCCGCATCCCGTCGAACTCGGGTTCGGGCATTCTCGTCGGCGGCGCGGTTGACCCCGACCTGAGGCCTTTCCGCCAGAGCGAGTTCACCGTCGGCGCGGAGCGCGATCTGGGCGGTGGTTACCTGTTCAGCGGTCGCTACACGCACAAACAGGTTGACGAAACCGTTGAGGACATCGGCTTCCCGACGCTCGAAGGCAGCGAAGCCTACATCATCGGCAACCCCGGTCGCGGTCTCTCGCAGACCGTCCCGGTCAGCCTCGGCTACGGCCCGACACCGGAGGCGGAGCGCAAGTATGACGCGCTGGAAGTGCGCATTGATAAGCGCTTCACGCGCAGCTACTACTTCAACGCGAACTACACGTACAGCCGCCTGTTCGGTAACTACTCCGGTCTGGCGAGTTCCGACGAAGGTGGTCGCGTCAGCCCGAACGTCAACCGCTTCTTCGATCTGCCGTTCCTTGGCTTCACCGCCAACGGCCAGCCGGATAATGGCCGGTTGGCGACGGATCGTCCGCACGTGTTCAAGTTCTATGGCGCTTACACGTTGGATTGGGCGGAGCAGTTGGGCTTCGGCGCGGGCAACAGCACCGAGTTCTCCGGCTTCACCACCGCGCAGAGCGGCACACCCCTGACCACGATCTTCACGTTCTTCAGCGCGAGTGCGATTCTGAACGGACGCGGAGATTTGGGTCGCACCGAGAAGTTCACCCAGACGGACTTCGGTCTTCGTCACAAGTATCGCTTTGGCAGCACTGAGCGTCTGACGATGGTGTTCGACCTAGACATCCTCAATGCGTTCAACGAGTCGAATGAACTGGGCCGTGCGACGAACTTCAGCACAGTCAACTTCAACGAGACCTCGTTGACAAGAGGCGGTCTCACGGGCATCGCCAACGAGCCTCAGGCTATCCAGCGCGTCTTCAACGGCGGCATTCGTGACGCTGTCATGAGGGCCGGGCGCGACCGCGCGGATCGTCCGAACAGCACGTTCAACCTAACCAACAATTTCCAGGGCGCGCGCACCGTGCGCTTCGGTTTCCGGTTGCTGTTCTAAAGACAGCCAACTTGCTTCAAAACTTGAGAGCCTGCCCGGAATTCCGGGCAGGCTTTTTTTTCGTCAGTTCGAGAAGAAGGTAAAACAACGTAGCGGAAGGACAAGAGTAACGGCAACACCGGAAGCAATCGCCCGGCGGCGGGGCAGGATGTTGATAGATACCGGGCCAAGCGATAGAAACGAAGCTCAATCAGAGGCGGCATGTCGTTGGAAGTAGCGCCTGCCGTTCCTGACTGATCTTGAGTTTTTTGCCACGGCGCGCGGTCTTTAAAGATGACGCTCCTGACAGCGCTAACATCCTTTCGTGTTGCTCGTCCTGCAAGCACGTTTTTCAATTTCCTGCCGGGCTTCACCCGCCCTGGTCACGCGATTCCTTGCCGGAGTAGTGCGAATCGCGCGAGCAGCGCCCTTGAAAAGCGAAGGGGCGCGAAACCTTTCGCGCCCCTTCATCTGTGTTCAACCGCCTTCGCCAGCGGCTCGCCTCGGCGGTTTACTTCTTCGCTGCCTTTTCTCGTAACTGCTGGATGGTTTCTTTGATCTTTACAGTGTCAGGGGTAGCGGGGTTGGCCTTCAAGTAAAGTTCCAACTCGTCGGCGGCCTCGCGGTATCGGTTCTGCTCGCTGTAGAGGCGCGCGAGCTGGAAGTGCGATTCCGCCCCCTTGCCTTTGCCCAACTCGTTCGCTCGTTTGAAAGCGATCTCGGCCTCCGCCGCTTTTTTGGCTTGCATCAATGCCATGCCGAGGTACAGCTGCGCGTCCGCCGACTGACCGTGCATCGTCACCGCGCGCTGGAAATTCTTGATAGCGTCGTCCATCTGCTTTAATTTGTACTGGGCTAGCCCCAAACCGAAGACGGCGGAGAAACCTTTCGGATTCACCTCCGCGGCTTTCATCAGCAACACGCGCGCCGCTTCAAAGTGTGCGGGTGTGCCCTGCATGACATAGCTGAGCCCCAGCCGCTCCAGCGCGGCATAGTAATTCGGGAAAAGTTCGACCGCCTTCCTCAGGCTGTCATACCCTTCCTTGTCTCTCTTTTCCCGTAAATCAATGATGGCTTTCTCATACATCTTTTTGGCAGCGTCCGGCACTTCCTGCGCGAAGACGACGCCGGGCGGGGCTGCGAACGGGCCGCCCGCCTGGGTGACTTCTCTCGCTTTCAGATAGATGTCCACCTGCTCGGAAGCGCCGCCCGAACCGCTCGTCGCCGAAATGGGGACGAGTGAGACATCAATCGTTTGTTCAATATATTCCGTGCCGCGAGCCAGCACCCTGACTTTGTAAAGGCCGCTGGTCAGCCCCCTGAAGGTGAAGCGACCTGACGTGTCCGTGCGCGCGCGATCAATGGTCGAGTACACGTCGCTTAGTAACTCGATGTAAATGTCGGCCACAGGACGGCGGCCCGGCCCGAAGACGGTTCCGTAAATACTATTGTTACCCTGAATCACGATTGCCGGATGAACCGACGCGCGTGCGACGAGGGACGATGTGTAGAGTTCTATTGCCTGGGTGGGTGCGGTCGGCGCGCTGAAGCCGACGGCGAGGCCAAGCAGCAGGGAAGCTCCTTTATTCATTGCTTTCTCCTTCGATTTAACAAAATATCGTTTGGTAAATTTGGGACACGATTGAGAGTTTGGGGAGACTTGATGAAATTCACTCAGAGGCGCGTTCTTGCGCGAAACATTGCAGCTCTGGTGGGCGTCCGTTTCCGCTTAGCCAGCTATGCTCTTTCGGAGTCGAAAGGCGATGGAGTTTGACGGGGTCGGCCTCTCGCACTATTAAAAACTCTCACCCCGCACGCGCTCAAGGGAACGTGCTACTACTTGCCGCTGGTTCTCGCCTTGTCGCGGAAAGTCGTAATGAGTTTCCTGATGGACGCGGTGTCACGGCTTTCGGGCTGGGCTTTGAGAAAAAGTTCCAACTCGTCAGCCGCCTCGGTGTAGCGCTTCAGATTATTACCGTATAGCAGAGCTAGTTGCCAGTTCACTTCGGACGCGATGCCTTTCGCCAATTCTTTGGCGCGCTTGAGCTGGCGTTCAGCGTCGTCGTACTTGCCGACTTCCCGCAGTGTCCTCCCTAGGAGGATCGGCGCGTTGACAGAGGCCGCGTTTAAATTAACGGCACGCTTCAGCGACTCGATGGCCTCGCGCTTTCGATTCAGATTATACAGGGAATAGCCGAGCGAATAATAGGAAGTGTGGGCGCGCTGGTTGACCTTGACCGCCTGATTCAACAGGATGGCGGCCGCTAGATAGTGTCGGCGCATGATGTATTCGGTGCCCAGCCGATCCAGCGCGGCATAGTATTCGGGGAAAAGTTCGATTGAACGCTTGAGCGCGTTCAGCCCGCTCGCCTCGCGGTTCTCCCTGAGGTCGGCGACGCCCTGCTCGAAAGTCTTTCTCGCCTCTTCGGGAACTGCCTGCGCAAACACGACGCTGTTCGCGCCCGTCGAGACGTTGGCCACCGCACTGGCTCTGGGTCTGAGGTAAAAATCCAACTGCGCGCTTTCCCGCCCCGTGATCTGCACACCTCCATCGCCCGTCCGGCGCGCCATGTTGATGATCTCGACCTCCTGCGTCTGCTCGGCGTAGATGGTTTCGAAAGCAAGCACCCTGACCCGGTACCGGCCCGGCCCGAGCCGGGCGAAATAGTAACTACCGGAACCGTTCGTCCTCGCCCGGTCGAGCGTCCGGTTGAATTCGTCTAGCAACTCCACGTTGATGTCAGCAACGGGTAGTCTCTGCCCGCCGAAGACGAAGCCGCTGAGCGTGTTGCCGCCGCTCTGGACGAGTCCGGCGGTTAAAGCGCGTGGGCGTGCAGTCGTTGCGCTCGCGCTCAGGGCTTGGACGAGCAGGGAAACACCGAGAGCTGTCCCCACCAATATGTGCGTGGCTTTGAACATCACTGCCCCTCCCATAGGTATTGGGATTTTACTGTTCGCAGCAACCTGAGGAATTTCAGGGTTACAACTGTGGGACAGATTATAGCTCGAATTATGCTAATGAGAAGAAAAAAATACCTGGTTTCATTGGCCGGAGCATCCCAGCGGAGACTCTCTCAAAGCAGGCGAAGTGTGGGAGAGTTAAACGTCAACAAGAGGAGCGGAAGTTTATCAACCTTCCGCTCCTTTGAATTGAGTCACATTGCTCAAGCGTCGCCATTCAGGACGTGGACTTGAGATGTCGGTCGAACCATCCGATGACGGTGTCGTACCAAAGCGCGGAGTTCTGCGGCTTGAGAATCCAGTGGCCTTCATCGGGGAAGTAGAGCAGCTTGGAATCAACGCCCTGCTTTTGCAGATAGGTGAATAATTGAAAGCCTTCGCCGATGGGCACGCGGTAGTCGAGTTCGCCGTGGGTGACGAGCGTGGGCGTCTTGAAGTTTTTGGCGTAGAGGTGCGGCGACCAGCGCGTGTAGAGTTCGGGGTTGTCCCACGGCGTCCCCTTAAACTCCCATTCGGGGAACCACAATTCTTCCGTCACGCCGTACATGCTCACGAGATTGAAGACGCCCGCGTGCGAAACGAGTGCTTTGAACTGGAAGCGCGGGTCGGTATTGTGGCCGAGAATCCAGTTGACCATGTAGCCGCCGTAAGAGCCGCCCGCCGCGCCGATGCGCTCTTTATCGACGCCGCCGCGCTCGATGACGTGCGCCACGCCGTTCACGATGTCGGTATAGACTTTGCCGCCCCAGTCGCCGGAGATTTCGTTGGTGAACTGCTGGCCGTAGCCGGTCGAGCCGCGCGGGTTCGGCATGAAGACCACGTAGCCTGCGCCCGCGAAGATTTGCGGATTCCAGCGATAGCTCCAACTGTCGTTCCAGGCCCCTTGCGGCCCGCCGTGGATGAGCACGACGAGCGGATATTTTTTGTCCGTCGTAAAGTTCGCGGGCTTGAAGAGCCAGCCGGACACGCGCGCACCCGCGCCGCCTTCCCACGTCAATTCTTCGGCGGGCGCGAGGCTGAACCCGGCGAGATAGGCATCGTTCGTTTTGGTCACTTGCGCCACTGCGCTCGCGTCAACGCGCATCGCGTCGGTGAAACGCGCTCGAAAAATCTCGGTCGGCAGCGTCGCGCTCGAACGCGTGAAGACGAGCATCTTTCCATCGGCTGAGATTTTCAGATCGTCGTTGAATCCGTCCATTAACTTCATCAAGCGCTCGCCCTCGGTCGCAACCATGTAGATAGGCTGGCGACCGCGTTCGCCGGAAGCGAAATAGATATATTTACTGTCGGGCGAGAAGAGGAAGCCTTCGGCGTAGGCATCGAGTTTGTCGGTGAGCGAGCGCGCTTTGCCGGTCTGCCGGTCGTAGAGCATCAGCCGCCAGCGGTCGCTCTCGAAGCCTGCGGTGGCCTGCGAACGGTAGGCGATGTAGCGACCGTCGGGCGAGTAGACGGGCGACTGGTCCGATCCCTTGTTATCGCCCGTGATGCGGCGCGCTTCGCCGCCCGTCAAGGGTACGATGAAGATGTCGTTGTTGGTCGAAGTCGCTTCCACTTTCTCGGTGTTGCGCGCAAAGGCGAGTTCTTTCGAGTCGGGCGAGAAGGCATAGTCGGTCGGGCCGCCCAGAGAAAAAGGCGGCGCGTCGTAATCGCCGGGCGTGAGATCGCGCGCCGCCCCGCTGCCGTCTGCGGAGACGACGAAGACGTGCGTGCGCTTGCCGTCTTTGAACGCCGTCCAGTGGCGATAGAGCAGACGGTCAATCGTTTTCGCCTTGACCTTGCTTTCTCCGGTTTCCTTGTCGCGCTTCTGGTTGCACGCGTCGTCGGCGCAGTCGTGATAGATGTCGGAGACAAACGCGATCACGCGACCGTCGGGCGACCAGACGGGGTCGCTCGCGCCCGTCGAATGGCTCGTAATCGTTTTGAGGTTGCCGCCCTTCGTGTCCATCGTGTGAATCTGCCCGCCCCTGACAAAGGCGATCCGTTTGCCGTCGGGCGACCAGCGCGGGCTGCTGGCGGAACTCTCGCCGCTTGTCAGTTGCACGGGTTCGCCGCCTTCGACCGGAATCAGATAGATGTGTGTGCGGCTGCGGTTGGCGGCCTTGTCGGGGTCGGAAATCTGGTAAGCGACGAAGCGCCCGTCGGGCGACAATTGCGGGTCGCCAACGCGACGCACTTTTAATAAATCATCAACAGCCATCGGACGCTTTGTTGCCTGCGCCGTCGTATCAGCAACGGCGGCGCAAAGGGCGAGCATCAAGACCATGACTGAAACAACAGAACGTTTCATAAACTTCTCCTTAAAATTTTTGCTGAGACTGGGAAGAGTTTCCGGTGCGCGGGAATTTATCATAAATGAGTGGCGCGCGGCTAATCTGTAGCCGCGCCTATTCTTTTCAACAGGTCTTTTCATCGTCGCAGGGTCTATTCATCTGATACCTCGTTGGAGACCCTTGCATTCATGCAAGGGAGGAAAACGTATCAACCGCGCAAATGCTTTCAAATTTGCGCCTCAACTTGGGGTATAATCCAAGCCGAAATCTCAAGCTACTGCGCTGAACGGATTGACACGAGCCTTGAGTATTGTGAGTGGGCATGAGTGACGTAAGAAGCTGTACGAGCCGGTGGCGAGCCTCGTACTCCCACACACGACGGGATGCACCCGCAAGGGAAACAGACGCCACTGTTTTGTCAGCCATCCCCAAGTACCTCCGTGCTGGTAATCAATCCAGCGGGGCGCAGCCCGAAAACTGGAAGGACAAGCCGCCTCATTTATGTGGCGGTAGTTGACTCCTGGCAGCAAAGACAGGAATCACGAAATCACACGACCCGACACGAACCAAGAGCGCGAAATTCGCGACTACTGCTTCGTGTTGCTTCGTGTCATTTCGTGGTTGGCTCTTTTTCCATTGAGAATGAATTGACCCCGTCATCGCCTGCTTTAATCTTGACTGCGGACGGACGACCCCTGATAATCCTTCTCGGTAATAGTTCAGCTATAACATCGGAAAGTCTTCCGGGCAAAACATCCTTAACAAGCTGAAAACTCGTATTCGCGGAGTGTGTGCGATGAATTTGTCCAGGTTTACCTGTATGCCAAAGGGCATACATGACGAAATGAGAGAGTCGGGACAGGGGTCTTGTTTGTTGGCGCGCCGCCCGCGCTGCGCTTCACTGGTCCTGGCGGCGTTCCTGATCGTCGGCGCAACCTTTTCGCTACGCGCGGCCACGCTGCCCGCGGGTTTCACCGAGACAATTGTGGCGGGCAACTTGACGAGCGCAACGGCGATGGCGATTGCGCCGGATGGGCGCATCTTCGTCTGCTTGCAGGGCGGGAGTTTGCGCGTCGTCAAAAACGGCGCGCTCCTGACGACGCCTTTTCTCACCGTCACCGTCAACGCTTCGGGCGAACGCGGTCTGCTCGGCGTCGCCTTCGATCCGAACTTCGCCGCCAACAGATTCGTCTACGTCTACTACACCGCGACGACTCCCGCGATTCACAACCGCGTCAGCCGCTTCACCGCCAACGGCGATGTGGCCGTCGCGGGCAGCGAAACCGTACTCCTCGATCTCGACAATTTGAGCGGCGCGACCAATCACAACGGCGGCGCGATGCACTTCGGCCCGGACGGCAAGCTCTATGTTGCGGTCGGCGAAAACGCCACGGCGTCGCATGCGCAGACGCTCAACAATCTGCTCGGCAAGATGCTGCGCATCAACGGCGACGGCACGATCCCGGCTGACAACCCGTTCTTCAACACGGCGACGGGCAGGAATCGCGCCATCTGGGCGCTGGGTTTGCGCAACCCCTACACGTTCAATTTCCAACCGGGCACGGGGCGGATGTTCATCAACGATGTTGGACAGAGCACATGGGAGGAGATCAACGACGGCATCGCTGGCGCGAACTACGGCTGGCCGACGTGTGAGGGCAGTTGCTCCGACACCAGATTCCGTAACCCTCTCTTCCAGTACGCGCATTCGGGCGCGGCCCCCACGGGATGCGCCATCACGGGCGGCACGTTCTACAATCCCGTCACGCAACAATTTCCCGACGAGTTTGTCGGGAAATATTTCTTCGCGGATTTTTGTACGGACTTTATTCGCACCATCGATCCGGCCAGTCCTACGCCTTCCACCGGCTTCGCCACCGGCCTCGCTTCGCCGGTCGATTTGCAGGTTTCAGCCGATGGAAGTCTTTACTATTTGCAACGCGGCAACGGCGGCCAACTCGTTCGTATTCAATTCCCGGCAGGGCGAACGCCGCCCTCCATCGGCACTCAGCCGCAAAGTCAAACAGTCGCCGCCGGGCAACCCGTCACCTTCAGCGTCTCCGCGACGGGCAGCACGCCGCTCACCTATCAGTGGCAGCGCAACAACGTGAACATCCCCGACGCCACCTCGAACAGCTACACGCTTGCCTCCGTCAACCAGGCGGATCACGGCGCACAGTTTCGCTGCATCGTGACCAACGCTTTCGGCAGTGCGACGAGCGACAGCGCGACTTTAACCGTCACTGCCAACACCGCGCCGACCGCCACGATCAACGCGCCGCCGCCGGGGACGCTCTACAGCGCGGGCGACACGATTGACTATCGGGGGGCGGGCGCGGACGCCGAAGACGGCGCGCTTGCGCCGAGCCGGTTGACGTGGCAAGTAGATTTTCATCACGACACGCACACGCACCCGTTTATCCCCGCGACGAGCGGCATCGCGGGCGGCTCATTCCTGATTCCGACGACGGGCGAGACGGCGGCCAACGTCTTCTATCGCATCCATCTCACGGCGACGGATTCCGGCGGCTTGACTCACACTGTTTTCCGCGACGTGATGCCGCGCACCGCGACCATCACGCTCGCGACGAGTCCCGCCGGATTGCAAGTCACGCTCGATGGGCAACCGAGACCTGACGGCTACTTTGAACTGAATGTCGTCAACCTGCAGCGCACGCTCGGCGTCGTCTCGCCGCAAACCATCAACGGCGTCGCCTATAATTTCGTCTCCTGGTCGGACAACGGCGCAGCCACGCACAACGTCAACGTGCCGGGGGCGAACACCACTTACACCGCCGTCTTTGCCAAAGCGAGAAGCGCTGGAGAGGTGTTGATCAGCGAATACCGTCTCGACGGGCCGGGCGGCTTGCGCGATGAATTCGTCGAACTCTACAACAACACGAACGAAGCGATCACAGTGACCGTGTCTGATGGTTCAAACGGGTGGGCTGTGGTGACGGGACGCGATGCAGGCGGCGCAGGAGGCAATAGCAGCGTCGCGCTCGAAACTTATCACGTTATCCCGGCGGGCACGGTGCTCCCTGCGCGCGGTCATTATCTCGTCGTCGGCAACGCCTACACGTTGCAAAATTACGGTGGTGACAATCGCGCGTCCGGCGATGCCGTCACGCCGAACGACCTCTCCGGCAACGACGCCGAGCATCCTTTCAGGGGCGTCGCCCTCTTCCGCACGTCCGATGCGAATAATTTCACCACGCCGAATCGCCTCGACGCTGTCGGCGGAGCGTGCGCCGATGCGCGTCTGAGCGAAGGCGGATTATCGGGTCTGTGCTTCAACGTCGGCACGAGCGAGACACCGAGCGTCAACTACAGTCTCATCCGCAAACTCACGAACGGTCTGCCACAAGACACGGACAACAACGCGGACAACTTCGCGCTCGTCGCCGTCCAGAGTCCCCTGCCGGGGGCAGCAGGGGCGGCGGGCGGCAACCTCGCGGCGATCTTAGGCGCGCCGGGGCCGGAAAACTTGAGCAGTCCCCTGCAACGCAACGCCAGCATCAAAGCCTCGCTCATCGACGCGCAGGCCGCCCCGACCGCTTTCCCCAATCGCGCCCGCAACGGCTCGCCCGTCGCGAACGGGCAGTTCGGAACTTTTACCATTCGCCGCCGGTTCACGAATAAGACGGGGCAGACGCTGACAGCTTTGCGCTTCCGTCTCACCAGCATCACCACGCTCGGCTCGCCCGTCGAATTTAATCCGCAAGCGGATTTGCGCGCCGTCAGTTCGACGGACAGCGAAGTTACGACGAGCGCGGGCACGATCACCGTGAGAGGCACGCTGCTTGAGCAGCCAGCGGTGCAAAACTCAGGCGGCGGACTTAATTCCACGCTTGTCTTGCCATTGGCGGGCGGCGCGTTAATTCCCAACGCGAGCGTTGACCTACAGTTCGTTCTCGGCGTCCAGCAAGACGGCAACTTCCGTTTCTTCGTTAACGTCGAAACCTTGACGCAGCCCGCCAACACCGCCCCGCAGAAGGCCACGGTAGGGAAAGCGAGGCGAGAGTAGAAGTAAGAAAGACGAAAGTTAAAAAGGCAAAAGTATAAACAGGAGGCGCGAACGCCGGTTGAGAAAATAGACAGAACCGTTGCGCTCTTTTGATCGTTTTTCTTCGTGGACTTCCGCGAGACGAAAAACATTGAGCGCGAAAAATATTCTGAACATACCGGCGTTTGGCAAAGCGCGCCGAAAGGCGGGAGATAGCTGTCGATGAAACTCAAAATCTTTATTGTGGTGTTAGCTTTGATTGTGGCGTGGGCCGCCGGGCGGAGTTTCGGAAGTGAAGATCGAAGCCTCGTCAACAGCGTGCAACACGACGCGCATGGCGGCGAGCATGGCAACGAACAGAGCGAAGCTGAAGGCGAAACAGTACAGAGCGAAGCTGAAGGCGGATCAAGCGCACGCCAGATCAACCAATCTTTCCGTCTCGCAGACGGAGCACAGGTCGATGTCCTCAGCATCAGCGGCCCCGTCTCGATTGAAGCCGTAGACGGCGACACCGCCGAAGTTCATATCACGAGCGCCGCCGGCAGCGCGGGCGAGATGAATGCTCATCAAATCACGGTCGAACAGACAAGTTCCAGCCTCGTCGTGCGCGGCAAAGAAAACAACGGTTGGGGCTTCTGGCGTTGGCTGCGCGGCGCGGGCGAAGCTCGTCATAACGTGACTTTGAAGCTTCCGCGCCGCGTCAAATTATCGACGCGCGGCATCAACGGGAAGGTCAGCATCGGTGAGATGCAGGGAACCGTGCAGGTCTCAGGCATCAACGGTCGGGTCGAGATCGCGGGCGCGACCGGCGCGGCGGAAGTCAACGGCGTCAACGGCGGCGTGAGCCTGACCATCAGGCGCATGAGCGATGGCCGGGTGAGAGTGAACGGCATCAACGGCGTCGTCGAACTACGCCTCGGCAACGAAGTGAATGCCGACCTGAATATCAACGGGTTGAACGGCAGCGTCGCGGTTGATGCCCCGAACGTCGAAGTGCAGGAGCAGAAGCGCTCAAAGATGCAGGCGCGCATCGGCACGGGCGGCGCGGAGATCAAGGTCAACGGCATCAACGGCGGCGTCCGGTTGGTGGGCATCTAGACCGGAACATACAACATTGGCACAGGCGAGAAAAACTTAATCACGAATTTCTTACGTCGAACTGACGTTGATTTAGAGCGACAGAAACGATTTTTCCCTCTGTCCCTCAAATACGCGAAAGCCGGAGAGTGATACTGCTCTCCGGCTTTCGCGCGTTTATCGAACAGGCGGACAGGAACTGCTCATCCGGCGCTTGTTGTTAGTGCCGCGCGCGCGGCGCGGACGAGGCGTAACGCTTCGTCCGTCGTAGCGGCGAGCGCGGTCAGGTGTCCCATCTTCCTCCCCGGTCGGGCTTCGTGTTTGCCGTAGAGATGAAGTTTGACGTTGGGGAACGCGCAGGCCGCGCGCCAGTCGGGTGCGCCTTGTTGTTGCCAGAGGTCGCCGAGGAGGTTAGCCATCGCAGCAGGGCGCAATTGTTCGGTTGCGCCTAAAGGGAGATTACAGACGGCGCGCACTTGTTGCTCGAACTGGCTCGTCGTGCAGGCGTCAATCGTGAAGTGGCCGGAATTATGCGGGCGCGGGGCGAGTTCGTTGACGAACAGTTTCCCGTCGCGCGAGAGAAAAAATTCGACGCAGAGAATGCCGATCAGTTCGAGTTGTTCCAGCAGACTCGTCGCGATCTTGATTGCTTCCCGTGCGACTTCCGCAGAGACGCGCGCAGGGGAGATGGTGCAATCGAGAATGTGCCGCTCGTGTAGATTTTCGACGACGCCGTAATGCCTGATTTCGCCATCCGCGCCGCGCGCACAGACGATTGACACTTCGCGCTCGAAATCGACGAACGCTTCGAGGATCGCCTCTTGCCCGTCGAGCGATTGATGTGCGTCCGCGCCGTCCGCGAGCGTCCTGATGAGGCGTTGGCCTTTGCCGTCGTAGCCGAACCCGGCGGTCTTCAACACGGCGGGGCAGCCGATAATTTTCAATGCGTCGTTAAGTTCCGCAAGGGTGCGGATGCATCGAAAAGGCGTGACGGGGATTCCGGCGCGTTCAAGGAAACTCTTTTCGCGCAGGCGATGCTGCGTCGTGTAAAGCGCAGCGCCGCCGGGTCTGACGGGGACGATTCCGGCGATGGCTTCGACGGTTGCCGCCGGGACGTTTTCAAATTCAAAGGTGACGACTTCAACGCGGCTCGCGAAGTCGCGCACCGCATCGAGGTCATTGTAGGAAGCGGTCACTTCCACATCGGCCACCTGTCCGGTCGGCGTGTCGGTTTCGGGCGAGAAAGTGTGGACCAGATAACCCATGCGGCGCGCGGCCATCGCAAACATGCGACCGAGTTGGCCGCTGCCGAGCACGCCGATGGTTGCGCCGGGAAGAAACGTGTTCATTGTCTGACAGGTAATCTGAGAACTTCCGCCAGCAGGCACGGTTGAGATTTTGGAGAAGACGGAAAACTTAACCACGAAAACACACGAAACGACACGAATAAGAAATGAAATTTAATTCGTGGTTAAGTCAATTTTGCATCAAGCACATTCTGCGTCTGTTGGGCGCGAAACTCGCGCAAGCGTTCACGTAAACCCGCGTCTTCATTGGCGAGGATGGCGATGGCGAGCAGCGCGGCGTTGCGTGCGCCCGCGCGACCGATGGCGAGCGTGCCGACGGGAATCCCAGACGGCATCTGCACGATGGAGAGCAGCGAATCCAAACCCCTGAGCGCGCGGCTCTTGACCGGCACGCCGAGGACGGGCACGAGCGTCTGCGCCGCGATCATGCCGGGTAAGTGCGCCGCGCCGCCCGCCCCCGCGATGATCACTTTAATGCTGCGCGCCTCCGCCGCAGTCGCAAACTCCGTCATTAACTGCGGCGTGCGATGAGCCGAGACGACGCGGCACTCATGCGCGACATCGAACTCGGTCAACACCTCGTCCGCGCCGCGCATCGTCTCCCAATCTGACTTGCTGCCCATGATGACGGCGACGAGCGGCGGTTGTGGCGATTCTGGAACGTCCATATCTATCTCTTGAAGCGGTTCTTATTTCATGTGCTCAATAGGTGTTGAAGTTGTATTCGATGGTGACGTACTGCGAGACGGGGCGACCATCTTTGATCGCCGGATCGAAAGCGATTTTTTTGGCGGCCTCAATGGCCTTCTGCGTCAGGCCATGCGGCAGTCTGGAGATGGGTGTAATACCCCCCACCTGACCTGACGCCATGAGTATGAGACGCAGTCTGACCGTACCATTGACCATGAACTTACGCGCCGATTCCGAATATACAGGCTCGGCCTTACTGCGTATGCGCGCTTTCTGCGTCAGTTCTTTTGCCGTAAAGGGTTTGGAGTAATCTACCGGCGACTGGCTTTTCATCCCGGTTGCTTCGGCTTTGCGGTCTTCATCTGTTCCGCCTCCGCGCCCCGGCCCCAAGCCCCCGCCGCCAGCAGCTTGCGGCTCGTCGTCCTTCGCTGGAGAAGTCGCGCCCAAAGAAAACGACTTCATGAATACTTCCGGGTTGGATGGCTCGCCCGCTTCACCGAGTGCCGTCACGATATAGAACTGTGTCCCGGCAACGTAGATTTGAGTCGCGCCGCGACGTTTGCCGACGGCGAGGAGATAATTTCGACCGGGATGAGTCGGAGAAGGCAAGGCGCGCTGGTAAAACATTCCGAACATGTCTCCCCCGAAGTATTCGGCCTCGCTTCTGGCTTTCTCCCGTCCCCCCCGGATGAGTATGTCCCACGCTAGTTCGGCGCATAGGTCGAGGTAGGCTTCCGCATCGTTTTGCACCCCGGCGGGAACGGCAGTCGGCTTGAAAGACCAGACCGTATAGATCGCGTCGCCGCTGTCCTTCACCCTGTATCGTCGGCCTGAGACATAGAACCCGCCGACATGTTTCCGCTCCCCTTCAGCGGAAGGCATAACCGGCATCACGACGTTGAATGCTTCGTCCGCCGGTGCGACTTTAACCCATGAAGAAGGGATCGCTTGCGCGCTCGCCGCCTGCCAGCCGCAGAGCAACGCAAGAATCATCACAGCCAACTTTGGAACGAGGGACTTCATAAAATATTCGCGTGTGGAAATTCGCCGGGGCGCGTCGGCTCTCAATCATTGCGAGTAGCCGGGCTGGCCGTCGAAGTTGCAGAGGTTCTCGGTCTTGATGAAGTCGAGTTTGTGGTCGGCGATGCGTTGCAGGAGCGAAGCGATCTGCGTGTGCGAGATGGTCGCGCCTTCACGCGCGGCGAGATAGCGGCAACGCCAGTGGTCGGAGAGGAAAGTTTCGGGCAGACCTTGCGGCCAGACGGTGATGCCGCGATTGCCGATCAGGGACAACTTGAAATCGTCGCCGCCCAAGTTCTTGCACATCTCGCCCAACTTCTCCGCCGTGCCGTCCGTCCAGTTCAGGAACACATCAACGCCGACCAACTCTTTCTTCTCGACCTTGCCCGTGCCTACAGCGCCCGCCGTGCTCGTCTGGTCGCCGCCGCCCTCGTTGTACTTGACGGCCTGCAAAGTCTGCGGCGTCTGCCCGAGTCTCTCGACGACCGCCGAGGCAAACTCGCGCGTGCCCACCTTCTGCTTGCTCACGCCTTCGACGTAAATATCGTAAGTGTGGACGCCGTCTTCGACCGCGCGCAGCCATGCGTTGTGGACGCGCTCGGCGATGTCCGGTTGATTGATGTGGACCAGCATCATCACCGCGCCGAGCAGGAGGCCGGAAGGGTTGGCGAGATTCTGTCCGGCGCGGCGCGGGGCGGAACCATGGATAGCTTCAAACATCGCGCCCGATGTGCCGATGTTGGCTGAACCCGCGAGGCCCACTGAACCGGCGATCTGCGCGGCCACATCGGAGAGGATGTCGCCGTAGAGATTCGGCATCACGACCACATCGAATGCTTCGGGCGTGTCGGCGAGTTTGGCCGCGCCGATGTCCACAATCCAGTGCTCGTTCTCAAGGTCGGCGTACTCCGCCGCGATCTCGTCGAAGACTTTATGAAAGAGACCGTCGGTCATCTTCATGATGTTGTCTTTGGTGAAGCACGTCACCTTCCGCCGGTTGTTGCGCCGCGCGTACTCGAAGGCATAGCGCACGATCTTTTCGCAGCCGGGCCTGGAGATGAGTTTCAAACATTGATAGACCTGCGCGGTTTGCCGGTGTTCGATCCCGGCGTAGAGGTCTTCCTCGTTTTCGCGGACGATGACCACGTCCATCTTCGGGTGCTTCGTGTCAACAAAAGGGTGATAGGAGACGCACGGGCGGACGTTCGCATAAAGACCGAGCGTTTTTCTGACCGTCACGTTGAGGCTCTTGAAGCCGCCGCCCTGCGGTGTGGTGATCGGCGCTTTCAAAAAAACTTTCGTGCGGCGCAGAGACTCCCACGCGCTGGCCGGGATGCCCGCCGTGTCGCCGCGCAGGTAAACTTGCTCGCCGATCTCTATCGTCTCGATCTCGATCCGCGCCCCCGCTGCTTTCAGGACGTGAAGCGTCGCGTCCATAATTTCGGGGCCGATGCCGTCGCCGTGCGCCACCGTGATAGGAACATTCTGTGCCATGATCTCAAACACGCCTTTCGCTGAATCAGAATTTTAAGAAGACAACCTGGATGGGCGTTAGCTTACTACTTTTCCGCCCGCGCCCGAAAGTTTGCATCGGGCTACTCAGGGTCGCACCATCGCCGCGCCTTGATGGTCGACGCATTGAGTTTTGTGAGGCGTTCTTAGTATGATGCCGTCGTGCCCAACCACATCTGAACGGAGAACGAGAGAAGTTATCCGAGCCGCTTCAACCGGCGCCACGATGTCTTACTCCTCTCCCATGAGTGCGTATCCCTGTGTGGCACGCGAGAACTTGCCCGCGCCGAAATCTGATGGATAAATAAGATGTTGAATGTGACCCGATTCCCTTGGCCGCGCTATTTAATCGCTGTGCTGGCAGTTGTCGCCGCGCTCCTTATCACGCTTGCGCTCAAGCCGTTCATCGACCGTATTCCTTTCGCTTTCTTTTATGGAGCGGTGGTCGTCGGCACGCTCTACGGCGGTTTGCGCCCCGGCCTGTTAGCTATCGCCTTGTCGGCGCTCACCAGCGCCTGGCTCATCCTGCCGTCGGTCTTTTCGCCCAACGCCGGATTTAATACGTTGCTGCAATTAACCGTCTTTGTCTCCGGCACGCTCGTGATCGCGTTAATGGTTGAGCGGAGCAAGCGGGCGGAAGGGAGTTCGCAGGAGTCCGAGCGACGTTTTCGCCAGTTGGCCGAACACATCGATCAAGTCTTCTGGATTTACGATGTGAAGGAGGCGCAGGTCGTCTACGCCAATCCGGCTTATGAAACGATCTGGGGCGACACGCGGGAGAATCTCTACAAAGATGAGAGCACGTTTTTCGACATCATCCACCCGGATGACCGGGAGCGGGTGCGCGCTTCGCTCCAGGAACAGCGCGCGGGAACACCCACCGGAGAAGAATATCGGATCGTGCGGCGCGACGGCGACATGCGTTGGATCAGTGATCGTGCCTTCCCGGTGAAGGATGAATACGGAGCCGTGTCGCGCATCGTCGGCATCGCGGAGGATATTACGGCGCGCAAGGAGGCGGAAAAGTCTCTGCGCGAGCAGACCGAAACGATGGCGACGGTCAACCGCGTCGGGCAGATGCTGGCCGGCGAATTGGATTTGCACAAACTGGTGCAGGCCGTCACTGACGCCGCGACGGAATTGACGGGCGCACGCTTCGGCTCCTTCTTCTACAACGTGCTCGACGAACGGGGCGCGTCCTATATGCTCTACACGCTCTCCGGCGTCCCGCTCGAAGCCTTCGCTCACTTCCCGATGCCGCGCGCCACAGACATCTTCGCGCCGACCTTTCGCGGCGAAGGCACCGTCCGCATCGACGATGTGAAACTCGACCCGCGCTACGGCAAAAACTCACCTTACTACGGCCTGCCTGAAGGTCATCTGCCCGTGACGAGTTATCTGGCCGTCTCCGTCATCTCGCGTTCGAGCGAGGTGGTGGGCGGGCTATTTTTGGGCCACGAGCAAGCGGGCGTTTTCACCGAGCGCGCCGCGCACGTTGTCGAAGGACTCGCCGCGCAGGCCGCCGTCGCCTTAGATAATGCGCGCTTGTTTGAAGCGGCGGGGGATGAGCGCGCCAAGGCGGAGGCCAACGAGCGTTACTACCGTTTTCTCGCCGACGCCATCCCGCAACAGATTTGGACGGCGCAGCCTGACGGCACGCTCGATTACGTCAATCAAACGACGCTTAATTATTTTGCGCGCCCGGCGGGAGAGGTATTGGGCGCGGGCTGGCAAGCCGTCATTCACCCGGACGATCTGAGCGCGTGTCTTGAGCGTTGGGCTTATTCTTTAAAGACGGGCGAAGTTTACGACTGCGAGTTTCGTTTGCGCGGCGGTGATGCAGAGTACCGCTGGCATCTGGCGCGGGCGTTGCCGATGCGCGATACGGACGGGCGCATTGATAAATGGTTCGGCACGAACACCGATATTGACGACCGCAAGCGCGCCGAGGAGTCGCAACACTTTCTCGCCGAGGCGAGCGAAGTGCTCGTCTCCTCGCTCGATTACGAAGCGACGCTCACGGCGTTGGCGCGTCTCGTTGTCCCGCGTCTCGCCGATTGGTGTTCGATTGACATGGTGGTGGACGAGCGCGCGATCCGGCGTCTCGCCGTCGCACATCAAGACCCGTCAAAAGTTGAAATAGCGTGGGAACTGGATCGTCGCTATCCGCAGGAGTTGACCGACCGGGAGGGCGTCGCCAAAGTCATTCGCACCGGCCAGCCGGAAATTTACCCTAACGTGCCTGAAATACTGCTGGCGCTCGTGACGCGCGACGCCGGACAAGTCGAGATGCTGCACGAACTCGGACTCAAGTCGGCAATGGTCGTCCCGCTCATCGCGCACAACCGCGTGCTCGGCGCAATTACGCTCATCGCGGCGGAGTCAGGCCGTCGCTTCAGCCCCGCCGATCTTAAATTCGCCGAAGACCTCGCGCACCGCGCCGCGCTCGCCGTTGATAACGCGCGCCTTTATCGTGAGGCGCAGGAAATCAACCGGCTCAAAGATGAATTTTTGGCGACCTTGTCACATGAACTGCGCACGCCCTTAACCGCCGTGCTCGGCTGGACCCGTCTGCTCGCCACCGGCCAACTCGACGAAGCGACCGGGCAGCGTGCGCTTGAAACCATCGAACGCAACGCGCAATCGCAGGTGCAACTCATCGACGACATCCTCGACGTTTCGCGCATCATTCGCGGCAAGCTTCGCCTGAACGTTCGTCCCGCCGATCTCGCGCCCGTCATCGAAGCGGCGGTCGATTCCGTGCGTCCGGCGGCGGCAGCCAAAGGCATTCGCGTGCAGGTCATCCTCGATCCGCACGCGGGGCCGGTCTCCGGCGATCCCGACCGTTTGCAACAAGTCGTCTGGAATCTCCTTTCAAACGCGATCAAGTTCACGCCGAAAGACGGACGCGTTGAGGTCCTGCTCGCGCGCGTCAATTCGCATCTGGAGATCATCGTGAGCGACACCGGGCCGGGCATCAGCGCGGAGTTTTTGCCTTATGTCTTCGACCGCTTCCGGCAAGCCGATCCTTCGACGACGCGCACGCACGGCGGTCTCGGTCTGGGGTTGGCAATAGTGCGCCACCTCGTCGAGTTGCACGGCGGCATGGTGTCGGTCGAAAGCAACGGCGAGGGTGCGACCTTCAAGATCACGCTTCCGCTATTGGCGATAAATCAATCCGAGTTCAAGACGAACAACATGGCGGACGCCGCGCCCGCCGCCGGGGGCCGCATCACGCTTGAATGTTCATCTGAACTCGAAGGCTTGCGCGTGCTCGTCGTGGAAGATGAGCCGGACTCGCGCGACATGCTCATCGCCGTGCTCAGGCAATGTCGCGCGGAAGTGCAGGGAGTGTCGAACGTCGCGGATGCCCTGTCGAAACTTGAGGAATGGCGACCGGACGTGCTCATCAGCGACATTGAAATGCCGGGCGAAGACGGCTATGCGCTGATTCGCCAAATCCGCAGTTTGCCGGAGGCGCGCGGCGGCAAGATTCCGGCGGCGGCCTTAACCGCCTATGCCCGCGCCGAAGATCGCATGCGTGCCCTGCTCGCAGGCTTCCAGCTGCATGTGCCCAAACCGGTCGAGCCTGCCGAACTTGCCGCCGTCGTCGCCAGTCTCGCCGGACGCGCCATAGAAAGTCAAAAGTAAAAAGGTAAAAGAGAAAGCGCTCAACTAAGTCAATGCTTTCCTTTTACCTTTTGCCTTACTTGCCTTATTTGCCTTATTTGTCAGTGTCCGGCGGCAACTCCGGCGACGCGCGTGCGTGCGGGCTGACGCTCGTGCTTGGCGCAAGCGCGTGCCAGCGCCTGCTCGACGTTTGGTTCGACGTTGCACTGCGGTTGGCGACACACGGCAGCGAGTTCTGAGACGACGAGATAATGCGCGCGTTCGAGCATTTGCTGTTCGCGGAAACTGAGCGGTTTGATGTGGCTGAGATAGGTCAGGTGTTTGAGCACGCCGGCGACTGCGAAAATGTCGCCCGTGCGCATCTTCTCGGAGAACTCCTTGAAGCGGTCTTTCCAGTCATTCGGTGCAGCAGTGAAATCGTCGGCCAGATTCTTTAACAGCATCTCGCACTCGGCGGAGGAGATCGGCGAACGCAAACCCACTTCGCCGGCGTTGGCGACGGGAACGAGCACGACTGAATTAGTGGCGGCGAGGCGGAGAGTGTAAAAGGGAATGGACGTTGCGCCTATCTGTTTCTGCTCAACCTGTTCGATGGTTCCGATGCCGTGATTGGGATACACGACTTTCTGACCGATTTTAAAACCCACTACACACCTCCTAAGCGCATACCGAAAAATTCTTTCACTGCACGGGCAGTGGCCGGGTTTAGTAGATTAACCCTTTTGCTCTGGTTGACGCAGGACGCGTCGAGGCTCAACTTGATTCGTCACAAAAGTGTAACAAGCGTTCTCGCACAGCGTCAAGAGAAACGAGGAACGCGGGATGATGAACGATAAACCAAAGCGTCTGCCTTTCATTCATCCTTGCGCATTTCTCCTTCATCATTTTCGTAATGTGGGAGTTCGATGGTGAAAGTCGAGCCTTGACCGGGAGCCGACTGGACAGTGGCTTCGCCGCCGTGCGTGCGCGCGAGATGTTTGACGATGGCGAGACCGAGACCCGTGCCGCCAAGCGCACGCGAGCGCGCTCGGTCCACGCGGTAGAAGCGCTCGAAGATGCGACGGATGTGTTCGGGGGCGATGCCTTCGCCTGTATCCGACACGAAGATGCGGTCGCGCCCGCCCGTCCGCTCATAATGAATACGCACCGCGCCGCCCTGCGTGTTGAACTTGATCGCGTTGTCGGCCAGATTCGTGAGCATCTGTTCGAGGCGGCGTGCGTCGGCGTAAACCAGCGCGTCTTCACTGATCTCATTTTGCAGCGTCACGCCGCGTTCTCCGGCACGCGCGGCGAGCGAGGTCAACACGTCGCTGACCATCGCCCGAAGCCGCACGGGCCCGACTTCGACCGCCACCGTTCCGGCTTCGATGGCCGAGAGTTCGAGGATGTCGTCAATGAGGCTGTGCATGCGTGCGGCGTTACGGTCAATGATGGAGAGGAAGCGGCGGTTGTGTTCGGCGTCATCAATCGCGCCGTCTTCGAGCGTTTCAACGAAGGCGCGGATGGCCGTGAGCGGCGTGCGCAGTTCGTGCGAGACGTTGGAGAGAAATTCCTGCCGCACGCGCTCAAGGCGTTCGAGACGAGTGATGTCGAAGAAGACGCCGACCGCGCCGCGCTTTGCTTGCACTCCCGTCCCGCTCTCCTGCAAGGGCGCGACGCGCAGGTCAAAGACGCGCTTGTCGGCCTCCATCGTCTCGACTTTGGCTTCGATGCGTTCGCCGCGTTCGAGCGCGCCGAGATAGGCTGAGAGCACCGCCGGATTGCGCGTCAACTCTCCCAGACGCGGCGACTGCTGCTGCTGCTGTTGTTGCTGCTGCCGTTGCGTGTCTTCGGCGAACCCGAAAAGGCTGCGCGCCGCCGCATTCGCCAACACCACGCGCATCTCTGCGTCAACGACCAGCATCCCCTCGCGCATGCTGTTCATCATCGCTTCAAGCAACTCGTTCGCCGGAACACTCTCCGCCCGCGCTGCTCTCGCCGCTGACTTTGCCCTCTGAATTTTTTCCTGTGACATCGCCGCCGCCGCAACTTCACCGGATGGCAACTCGCGCCTGAAGCCGTCGCCGGCGAAAAGTCGCCCCGCGAACGCGCCGGCGAGCGCGCATGTCAACGCGAGTAAAGCTATGAGAGGATGCCCGAAGAAGAGAAGTGCGAAGAAAGCTATGCAGAGCGCAACGCAGAGGGTGAGAGATAAAGATTGACGAAGAGACATAGGGAAACCTCAAAATAAGAAACTTTGGCTATGTCCTGATCAATCAACTCGGAAGTCGTTCATCTTTAACAAGGAAAGAAATTATTCGCGCAGTGGTCGTCGAATTGTTCCTCTATGAAAGCTATCACTTTTGAAACGATTTGCCTTCCAGCCGGGGTAGAGACAACTCCGATACCAAATGCCAGCAACGCGATGATGAGACAAAATTTAAGACGGCGCATCCGCTTGCTTCTCCGTGCGACTACTAGCGCGGTCAAAAGTTACTCGTCTGATGCGGCCTTGCGCGTCAGCGAACAGCCGACGAAGCGATAGCCGACGCCGACGACCGTTTCGATGCAGTCGCCGCAGTCGCCCAGCTTTTGTCGCAAGCGGCGGATATGCACGTCGAGCGTGCGCGTGTCGCCGTAGTATTCGTAGCCCCAGACGTTGTCGAGAATCTGCTGGCGCGTGGCGACGCGGCTGCCCGTTTTGGAGAGCATTTCCAGCAACGCAAACTCTTTGCGGGTAAGTTTGATTCCGCTGCCGTCGCACGTCACGCGCATGTCTGCAAAGTCAATCGAGAGCCGTTCGTCATCGTAGCGCGGGACGGTGTTTTCGTCGGCTCGGCGTAAGATTGCCCGCACGCGCGCCATCACCTCGCGCACGGAGAAAGGTTTGGTGATGTAGTCGTCGGCGCCGAGGTCGAGACCGGCGATGCGGTCAACTTCGTCGGTGCGCGCCGTGAGCATCATGATCGGCGTGCGCCGCGTGGCCGGCTCGCGCCGCAGCCGACGACATAATTCCGTACCGCTCATCCCCGGCAACATCAAATCCAGAATGATGAGGGCGGGCGGGCGACGCGCGTCGAGCGCCGCCGCCAATCCATGTTCGCCCGTCGGCGCGATGATCGCCTCCAACCCCTCACGCTCCAGGTTGTAACGCAAACTCTCAGCGATGTCCGGATCGTCTTCGATGATGAGCACTGGCTTTGCCATATTTTAAGTGATGAGTGATGAGTGATAGGTGATGAATGAAAAGACAAAAAGTTTTTAATCTCATCACCTATCACTCATCACTCATCACTTAGTTACTGTGTTTGATGAAGGCTGCTTCAGCCATGTAGACCGTCAGTTCGCAGATGTCGGTGACGTAATCGCCGACGCGTTCGAGGTGTTTGGCGACGAAGAGCAGGCGCGCGGCGCGCGTCGTTGTGGTCGGATCGGAGACCATCAGCCTGATCAGGTCTTGAAAGACGTTGTTGTAGAGTTCGTCGATCTCGTCGTCGTGGCGAATGACCTCGCGCGCTTGCACGGCGTCGCTGGCCGTGAAAGCGTCGAGCGCGGAGCGGAGCATTGCGGAGGCGTGCGCGGCCATGTGGGGCAGAGCGACGAAAGGTTTCAACTGCGGCTCATCGTTGAGTTCGACGGCGGCGCGGGCGATGTTGCAGGCGTGGTCGGCGATGCGTTCGAGGATGGGCGTGATCTTCGCCACCGAGACGACGAACCGCAGATCGCGCGCGGCGGGCTGCCGCAGCGCCAGCACGTCGATGCAGAGACGGTCGATCTCCACTTCGAGTTGATCGATCTTGTCGTCGTCTCTTAAGACTTCGCGCGCCGTCGCCGTGTTGCGTTCGATGAGCGCGAACATGGCGCGTTGCAGTGCGGTTTCGGTTTCGCCGCCGAGCAGCAAGACGCGGTTGCGTAAGCTGTCCAGATCGTTGTCGAGATGCCTGTGCCGTTCCATAATAAAAACTTTCAATCTTCGATGCGAGAAGCGGGCGGCTCGAAATTGAAATCTCAAACTGAAAATTTCACATTTCAAACCGTGAATCTCAAATTCGGCAATTCCCTCTCCGCAGCCAAAGATTTTCTCCCCCTTATCCGAATCGCCCGGTGATGTAGTCCTCGGTCAACTTCTCCTCCGGGTTGGTGAACATCTTTTCGGTCGCGTTGACTTCGATCAATTTGCCGAGCCAGAAGAAGGCCGTGATGTCGGAGACGCGCGCCGCTTGCTGCATGTTGTGCGTGACGATGACGATGGTGTACTGCTTCTTCAGTTCCACGATCAACTCTTCGATTTTCTGCGTCGCAATGGGGTCGAGCGCCGAGGCGGGTTCGTCCATCAAGAGCACTTCGGGCTGCACGGCGAGCGCGCGCGCGATGCAGAGCCGCTGCTGTTGTCCGCCCGACAAGCCGAGCGCAGACGACTTCAGACGATCTTTGACTTCCGACCAGATGGCCGCATCTTCCAACGCCTGCTGGACGCGGTCGTGCAACTCCGTTTTGTTGCTCGTCAGATTGTTGATGCGCAGCCCGTAGGCAACATTATCGAAGATGGACTTCGGAAACGGATTCGACTTCTGAAAGACCATGCCGACCTTGCGCCGTAGGTCAACGACGTTCAGGCCGGGCGCATAGATGTCTTGGCCGTCAATCAAAACCTGTCCTGTCGCGCGCGTGCCGGGAATCGTATCGTTCATCCGGTTAAGCGTGCGCAGGAAGGTTGACTTGCCGCAGCCCGAAGGGCCGATGAAGGCCATCACAATGCGGTGGGCGATGTCGAGCGAAATGTTGTAGAGAGCCTGTGCGTTGCCGTAGAAAAAGTTCAAATCGCGCACGCTGACTTTGGCCTCCGCCGGAGCCGCCTGCTGCTGCTGCTGCTGCTCCGCACGGTGTTCACTCGTTCCCGGCTCGGTCGTAAAAGATGGTGCGGTTATTGACATATTCTCTAGTGACAGGTGACAGGTGACAGGAAAGAACAAGAGTTTATCTTGTCACCTGTCACCTGTCACTCCTTAAATCTTCTGTCGCGTGAAGAAGCGGACGCTGATATTGATGACAAGGATGAGCGTCATCAAGATGAGCGTCGCCGCCCAAGCCTGTGCGTGCCATTCATCGTAGGGCGAGATGGCATAATTGTAAATCTGGACGGTCAGCGAAGCCGTCGGTTGATCGAGATAGACGTTGAAGAAACGGCTGCCGAAGGACGTAAACAGTAGCGGCGCGGTTTCGCCCGAGACGCGCGCGATGGCGAGCATCGCGCCCGTGACGATGCCGGAAGCGGCGGCGGGCAGCACCACGCCGGTCGTGACCCGCCACTGCGGCGCGCCGAGCGCGAGCGCGCCTTCGCGCAAAGATGCGGGCACGAGCCGGATCATCTCTTCGGTGGTGCGCGCGACAATCGGGATCATGATCACGGCGAGCGCGAGGCCGCCCGCCATCGCGGAGAATTGCTTCATCGGCAGCACGATGATCGTGTAGATGAAAACGCCGACGATGATCGAAGGCACGCCCGTTAAAGTGTCGGTCAGGAAACGCACCAGCCCGGCGAAGCGTCCCGCGCCGAACTCCGCCAGATAAACTCCGGTCGCGATGCCGAGGGGCATGCCGATGACGCAGGCCATCGCCAGCAGTATCAGCGTGCCGAGAATGGCGTTGCCGATGCCGCCGCCCTCGCCGACGGGTTTCGGGGTGTCGATCAAAAATTGAAAGCTGATCGCGCCGAGTCCGCGATAAGCGATGTAGCCGAGAATCAGCGCGAGCACGACGACGGCGAAGAGCGCACACGCGGCGGTCAACGTCGTCATCGCGGCGTTCATCGCATAGCGTTTCCGGTGCATGGTTCGCGCTGAAGTTTCCATGAATCTTTACGCTCGCGCCGTGCCGCTCGTCGAGCGCGTGACGCTCCAGACGAGAAGGCGCGCGGCGGCGTTGATGATGAAGGTGACGAAGAAAAGGATCAGGCCGAGTTCGACGAGCGCGCTCAGGTAAATCGCGTCGGTGGCTTCGGTGAATTCGTTGGCGATGACGGAGGCGATGGTGTAGGAAGGCTCGAAGAGCGACGCGCTGATCTGCGGGCGGTTGCCGATCACCATCGTGACGGCCATCGTCTCGCCGATGGCTCTACCGAGTCCGAGGATGATCGCGCCCGCGATGCCGGGGCCGCCGTTAGCCAGAACGACGCGCGTCGTCTCCCACTTCGTCGCGCCGAGCGCGAGCGCGGCCTCGCGTTGCGACACGGGAACCGCCGCGAGCACGTCGCGCACCACCGCCGAGATGATCGGCGTGATCATGATGGCGAGAATGATCCCGCCCGTCAAAAGTCCGATCCCCGTGATCGGGCCTTGAAAAAAGGGCGTCCAGCCGAGCCACTTTTGCAGCGGCGGCTCGACGTACTGTCTGAGCACCGGCGCGAGCACGAAGATGCCCCACAAGCCGTAGACGACCGAAGGGATCGCGGCCAGCAGTTCGACGAGAAAGGTGATCGGGCGCGCGAGGCGGCGCGGAGCTTGCTCGACGAGAAAGACGGCGACGCCGAGCGATAGCGGCACGCTGATGAGCAGCGCGAGCAGCGACGAAACGACCGTTCCGTAGATAAAGGGGAGCGCGCCGAAACTCCCGGAGACGGGATTCCACTCGCGGCCCGTCAAAAAGCCGAAGCCAAATTCACGCAGCGACAGGCGCGAGTTTGCAGCCATCGCCGCGATCATCGCCCCGGCCAGCAAGAGCACCATGAGGGCGCAGCCGAACAGCAACGCACGAAACACGGCGTCGCCCATGTTGCCCGTCGGCGACAGCGCGTGTCGCCAGTTCCACGCGCCAAAACGCGCGCCGTAGGCGGAGGCGGGAGTCGGGAGAACGGGTTGTGGATTTGCCATAAGGACAATGTCCGTTGTTCTTTATCAGTTGGTCATATCGAACTTTAGCTGCTGCCGGCGCGACAGGCACAAACAACTGACTGTTGGTTACGGACAACGGGACAATTTCAGCCACGCAGCGGCTTGCCACCCGACGTGAGCGAGTTGATTTTCGTCGCGGCCTTCTCGACGATCTGCGGGGGAAGCGGCGCGTAAGGATACTGCGGGTCTTTGGTAATTTGCTGTCCCTCGTGGATTCCCCACCACAAGAAATCGACGAGCGCCTTGCCCTTCGTCGCGTCCTTCTGATCTTTATAAACGAGGATGTAAGTATAAGCGGAGATCGGGTAGGCGGACGCGCCCGCCGCGTCCGTGATCGAGACGCGCAAATCATCGGGCGTCGCCGCGAGCGATTCGGCGGCGGCAGCGGTGACAGCCTCAAGCGTCGGTGCGACGAAGTTGCCAGCCTTGTTTTTGAGGAGCGCGACGGGCAGTTTCGTCTGTACCGCGTAAGCGAGTTCGACGTAGCCGATGGTGTTCGGCGTGTTCCTGACCTGGCCGGAGACGGCTTCGTTACCCTGCCCGCCAATGCCGACCGGCCAGTTGATTGACTTGCCTACTCCGGGCTTCTGCTTCCACTCCGGGCTGACCTTCCCCAGATACTCGGTGAAGATAGCGGTCGTGCCGCTGCCGTCCGAGCGATGCACGACGGTGATATCGGCACCCGGCAGATTCACGCCGGGGTTGTCGGCTTTCAGTCGCGCGTCGTCCCATTTCCTGATTTTGCCGAGGAAGATGTCCGCGAGCACGTCGGGAGAAAACCGCAGGGGTTGCATGATGCCCTGCAAGTTGTAAGTGATGACGACCGCGCCGAGCACCGTCGGGACATGGAGCAATTCGCCCCCGACGGCCTTCTTCAAATCGTCGTCGCTCATCAGGGCGTCGGACGCGCCGAAGTCAACCGTCTGCGATTGAATCTGCTGGATGCCGAAGCCGGAGCCTTTGGATTGATAGTCGATCTTCGCCTGCTGGTTGATCTTGCCGTACTCGCTCAGCCACTTCTGATAAAGCGGATTGGGGAAAGTTGCGCCCGCGCCTTGCAAACGCACCGTGCCGCCGCCCGCGTTCGGCGCTGTGCTGTCGGCGCGTTCACCGCTGCACGCCGAGACGAAGGCGAGCGAGGCGGTAAGTAAGAGCGTAGCGCGCCGCATGTTTTTCCGGTTGGGGAACATCAACACTCTCCTGAGAAGCCCGGGCTGCTAAAAATAAGATTCTAGAATAGGCCGACGCTGTTACACGCACCTGAACGCAACTTTAATTTTATGTTAACGATAGACGGAGACGGATGCTGCCCGCGTCGCGGCTCAAGCGAGGTTATGTAGGAGGCGAATGATGACGAAAGAGAGGGCGGCGATCATAGCGGCAATCGGGATCGTGAGCACCCACGCCCAGACGATGCGCCCCGCGACGCCCCACTTGACGGCGGACAAGCGGCGCGTTGCGCCAACGCCGACAATCGCCCCCGTGATCGTGTGCGTGGTGGAGACGGGAATGCCCGCGAGCGTTGCGCCGAAGAGCGTGACGGCACCGGCGGTCTCGGCGCAGAAGCCGCCGACGGGTTTGAGTTTCGTGATCTTCGACCCCATGGTGTGGACGATACGCCAACCGCCGGAGAGCGTTCCGGCGGCGATGGCCGCGTGCGCCGTCAAGACGACCCAGAGCGGGATTTCAGGAAGTTTGCCGCCCGCGCCCGATTCGAGCAAGCCGCTCGTAACGAGCACGATGGTGATGATGCCCATGGTTTTCTGCGCGTCGTTGCCGCCGTGCCCAAGCGAGTAGGCGGCGGCGGAAAGCAATTGCCCGCGCCGGAAAAGTTTATCCACACGCGAGGGCGTCAAGCGGCGAAAGAGCCAAAAGACGGCGACCATCAGGATGAAACCGAGCGACATGCCAATGAGCGGCGAGGCGACGATGAAGACGAGCGTCTTGATCCAGCCCTCCGGCTTCAATAAATTCTCAAAGCCGCCGTAGGCCGCCACCGCGGCGCCCGCGTAGCCGCCGATGAGCGCGTGCGAACTCGAAGTCGGGAGGGCGAGATACCAGGTGATCAAATTCCAGATGACTGCGCCGAGAAGGGCAGCGAGCAGCACGTAGAGTCTGAGGTCTTCCTGGATCAGTTCGATGCGCACCAGATCGCCGCCGATGGTTTTGGCGACACGCGTGCCGAAGACGGCGAAGGCGATGAAGTTGAAGAACGCCGCCCACACAACGGCCATGCCGGGCGACAGGACCCGCGTGGAGACAACCGTGGCAATCGAGTTGGCCGCATCGTGAAACCCGTTGATATAGTCGAAAACGAGCGCGGCGAAGATGATCAGAATGACGAAGGCTAAGGTAACAGACATAGAAGTAATGCGGATTGCGGATTGCGGAATGTAAGTCAACTGCTGTTATCTTCAATAATCCGCAATCAGCATTCCCAAATCCGCATTCCTTTCAGGCGTTTTTGATGATCATGCTCTCGATGATGTTGGCGACCGATTCGCAACGGTCAACGGCGGCTTCGAGTTTCTCGTAAATCTCTTTGAACTTGAGCACGGTGAGCGGGTCGGTTTCTTGCCGGAACAGTTCGCCGATGGCCGTGTGATAAGTGTCGTCGCCGACGTTTTCCAGCCGGTGAATTTCGATGAGGCGCTGGTCGATGCCGGTCGGTCGCGCCAACGTCGAGACGACCTCGTGGAGTTGCACGGCCATCCGCTGGATACAGTCGGCGAACTGGCGCGTATGCGGCGTGCTCTGCTGGATATTGAACATGACCATCGCGTGGGCGGCGTCGTCGATGAGATCGACGATGTCGTCGAGCGCGCTGGAGAGCAGATAGATGTCTTCACGGTCGAAGGGAGTGATGAAAGATTTGTTGAGGCTGGTGGAAATGGTGTGTGTCAATTCATCGCAGGCATGTTCGATGGTTTTGATGCGCTGCGAGTACGCGCCGTAGTCGCGTTTCCCCTCGCCCATCATTTCGACGAGGAGCGTTGCGGCATCGTAAATGTACGAGGTCATCTGCGAGAAGAAAGAGAAATATTGATCCTCTCGCGGCAGAAAGCTGAAACGCGCCATCTCTGTTGCCAACTCCGTTGTGGGATTTAAAGAAGAAGCGGCACTATAGACGAACCGGCGCAGAAGATTCAAGGTGAACGCGGGCTGAACGGAATTGCTGAATGCGGATTTCGGATTAGAAAACAGGTCGATGCATTTTTATCCGCATTGCGCAATCGTCATTCAACAATCGTAATGAGCCGATAGCCGACGTTGACCATGGTTTCGATGTGGAGGTCGAAGGGCGAGAGGCGACGCCGGAGACGATAGATGTGGACGTGGAGGCTCTCGGCATTAAAGGCGGCGTCGCGCGGCCACGCGCAGTGCCAGATTTCTTCGGATGAGACGATGCGTTGCGGGTTGCGCGCGAGCCGCGAGAGGATCAAAAACTCTTTGCGCGGGAGTTGAAGCACCTGCCCGCCGCAAGCGGCGTAGTAGTTGTCATGCTCGACGCGCAGGCGACCGTCGTCGTAAACGTTCGCCTGCGCGTCAGGCTTGCTTGATGGCGGTGATGTAAGAGAGGTCAACTCGGTACTCATATCTCGAAGGTGACAGGCAATTAGGTTAGGTGATGAATGACGAGTTAACAACAAGTTTTGTTTTTAACTCGTCACTCGTCACTGTATTTAGAATTTCACCTTCGCGCCGAATTGCATGACGCGGGGACCGCCGATGGTGTTGGTGATCCTGCCGAAGTCGGTGGTGTCTTGGATGTCGTTGCTCGGATTGGCGAAATTGACGTTATTAAAGACGTTGAAAACGTCCCAACGCAACTCCAGCCCGACCCGCTCCGTAAGCGCCGTGGTTTTGGAGAGGCCGAGATCGAAACGCTTCTGGCGCGGTCCGCGCAGGACGTTTCTGCCCAGGTTTCCATATTGCCCGAGCGGAGAGCAGAGCGCGGCGGCGTTGAAATACTGCTCGGTCTCGTCGTCGCCCTGTTGCCGCAACTCGTCGAGCGTGCCGCAAAGGTTGGGTCGTCCGAAGCCGGGACGGAAGAGGCCGCCCGCTCCGCTGCGCAGAGACGTTAAGGCCGAGATGTTCCCGGCTTCCGGTTCCGCCGAGAAGATGCTGAAGGGCGTGCCCGATTGCACCTGCGCGAAGCCCGAAAGCTGGAAGCCTCGCACGAAACGGGAGGTGGAGCCGAAGGTGGGAATGTCGTAGACAAAACTCAGACTGAATCTCTGCGTGCGGTCGAAGTCAGAGACGGCGCGATTGCTGCTGATGTTGTTCGAGTCGTTTTGCAGGATGAACCCGGTGTTCGGCACGTCGGGTCTGCCGCCGCCGGCGGTCGAGCCGGGGTCGGCGGAACTCGTGTCAATGGCCTTCGAGTATGTGTACGAAGCGTTGAACTGCATGCCACGAGTGAGGCGCTGCGTCAGGTTGAACTGCGCGCCGTGGTAGATCGAGTTGCCGTTGGATTGCAGGAGCAGGGCTTCGGGGATGTTGAAGCCGAGAAGTTGACCGCGCGCCTCGAAGCCGATGATGTTTCCGGCTGGATCGCTCAGATTGAGATCGACGGGGACGCCGGTCACGGTGTTTCTGAAGCCGAAGGCGATCCCTGTGCCGCGCTCTCTTTGCGATCCCGTGGTGCGAAGCGGCCCGCGCAGGGCGTTCGGGTTGCCGCTTTGCGCCGCCGTGTAAGCCTGATTGAAGCGCGCGTAGATGTAATCGGGCGTATTCGGATTGTTCAAGTCGAAAACCTGATTGAGCGCGCTGGCTTGCAGGAGTTTCGTGCCCTTCGTGCCGACGTAGCGCGCTTCGACGAGCAGGTTTTTGGTCAACTCATACTGCATGCCGAGATTCCATTGCTGGATGTATGGCGTGCGCAAATTGCGGTCAACGGCGCGAAACTCAAACGTCTCGGCGATGTTGCCGCGCGCGGGCAGTCCCGTCGCCAGATCAATTCCGTTCAGCCCACCGTTGGCGTCGCGCGTCACTCCCGTGTTGTCGCGAATCACGTAGGTGATCGGGGCAGTGGCCGAAGCACGCACGAGTTGAATGCGGTTCGGCAGGAAGTTGTTGAGTCCGAGTTGCGGGTTCTGTTGCGAGAAGGCCGTCCCGATGTTGATCTGTTGTGTCGGTGAGGTGACTTCAATCTCGCGCAGAAACGGATAGTTGCTAAACACGGTGTTGATGAAGGCCGACGACGGGCGGTCGAAGAAGATGCCGTAGCCGCCGCGAACCACCAGCTTGCTGCTCTCCAACGGAGAATAGGCGAAGCCGAAGCGCGGCGCGAAGTTGTTGCGGTCGGAATTGATCGTGGAGTTGTTGTTGGCTCTGGCCGTCACCGCCAGCGCGTCGTCGAGAGCGGCGAAGCCGGTCATCTGTGCGTTTTGCGGAACGATGAAGCCGCTCAAGGGATTTTCCGAGTTGGTCGCCAGCGCGGGATCGAAGTTGCCGAACTGCCCGTTCTCTTCGGCGGGCGTGCCGAAGAATTCATAACGCAGGCCGAGATTGAAGGTCAGCTTGCGGTTGAATTTCCAATCGTCGGCGATGTAGCCGGAGAGATCGCGGAAGCGAAAACTTTTGTCGGTGATGCCGAACTGCGTGTCGGCTTCGGTGGCGCGTCCGGCGAGAAGTTGCGTGAAGTTGTCGAACTTCTCAAACTCGGTCGCCTGCTCTTCCGGCAAATTCGTGTCGAATTGGAAACGCTTAAATTCGCCGCCGAAGCGAAGCGTGTGCTCGCCGGTAATGAAAGTCAAATTGTCGGCGATGCTGTAGGTCTGCTGCTTGCGGCGATTGAAGGAATCGTTGGGACCACCGAAAGAGAAATTGGAGAGATTGTTTCTGCCGATGAACTGGCCGAGGCGTTGCGTGCCGACGCTATTGTCGAAGGCGAGCGCGGGATTAGCAATGCCCACCGACGCGCTCGTGATGGCCGCAAAGTCGTCGCGCAGGCGGCGCGAGTTGTTCAGCAGGAAGTAGCCGAAGCGAACTTCGTTGATGAGCGTCGGGCTGAAGACCTGCACATCCGAGACGGCGAGCGTCCGGTTGCGGTCGTTGCGCACCAACCCGGCGGGCGACGCCTGACTGTTCGGGGCATTGAACGGGTCGAAGCCGGGGAAGTTCGCGAAGAAGAACGCGCCGGTCAGACGATTATTCGCACTGAGTTGCCCGTCGAGTTTGAGCGTGAATTGATCCTGCTCGAACTCCGCCGGGAAGACGTTGCGCTGGCGCACGAGCGGGTTGCCGCCGAAGAGCGTAGTGTTACTGGTGCTGACGGCTTGATCTCTGAAGCTGGTGGCAATCCCGGCGCGGGGCGCGGGGATGAGAAAGTCTCCGGTGATCGGGTTTATGACGTTCAGCAAATTCAACGCGATGGGCGAGATTTGCGCGGGCGTCAGGCAGAAGCCGGTGGTCGGCGTGCCCGCCGCGTTGCGCACGCACGGGTTGAGCGCGCTGAAGGCGGCGACGACGTTATCCGCCGTGCGCGCTCCGTTGATGAGTCTGAGCGCGGCGGGGAGGGTGGTCTGGCTGCTGGCCGTCGGGACGAACGCGGTGCTCGCGCTGGTGCGCTGGTAGCCGCCGAAGAAGAAGAATCTTTCTTTGACGAGGGGGCCGCCGATGGTGAAACCACCTTCGTTGCGACGGGCGCGGGGCTTCTCGATGCCGTCGCGGTTAAAGAAGAAATCGTTGGCGTTGAATTTTTCGTTCTGGGTGAAGATGTAGCCGGTGCCGTGAAACTCGTTGGTGCCGCTCTTGGTCACAATCTGAAAGTTGCCGCCGCCGGAGCGACCCGTCGAAGCGTCGTAGAGACTCGTCTGGAGTTTCACTTCGGAGAGAGTTTCCGGCGCGGGGGCGATGTTGTCGTTGAGCGATCCCTCATTGTTCGTCACGTTGGTCGCGTCAATGCCGTTGAAGAAAAGGCTGGTGCTCGTGGTGCGCGTGCCGTTGACCGAAGGCGACTGGTTGCCGTTGCCGTTCGTGAGCACCGGCGAGAGGTCAGTACTGACGCCCGCCTCCGATGAAAGCAGTTGGGTGAAACTGCGTGTCGAGGTCGGGATGGCGACGAGTTCATCGGAGGAGACCTGTCGGGAACTCGTGGCCGTCTCCGGCGTCAAGAGCGTAGCTTCACCTGCCGTGACGGTAATCGTTTCTCCTGAAAGTTCCCCGATTTCGAGCTTGTCTTCAAGAGTGCGCGGGACGGAGGCTTCCACTTCGACGTTCTGCCGCACCACCCTTTTGAAGCCTGCCATCTCGATAGTGACTTCATAGATTCCGACCGGGAGCACAGGAACCGTCCAGCCTCCTTCGTCGTTCGTCGTGGCGGTGCGCGTCTGTCCCGTCCCGGCGTTCTTTACGGTGACAGCGACTCCGGGCAGGATCGCGCCGTTGGCGTCCTGCACCACGCCGCTCAAAGTTCCCGTCGGGCTGGATTGTGCTTTGATTGATGGGGGAAGAGTCAACGCGACTCCGACAAATAAAAGCAGCAACAAGAAGCCGCCCGCTTTTTTTAGGTTCAATATAAAACGTCTCTCTGTTGTAGAACTCATGAGTTGTCTCCTGCGAATCCGCCACAGTGCGGACGCCTGCAAAGATGCGTGCGCCCGCAGCGGCAATGAAAATTTCGAAGCGATAAGTCGTTGGTAAAAGCACTTCGTTTCTGTTGAAAGTGCGCGAGGCATGTAGTGTTGCAAAGCACGGAGACTAACGCGCGCAGGTTAAGCTGGCGTGAATGTCGCCTTAAATGTTTGTTAATTCAAACTGAGCGCGCGGCGGGCTAAAAAAATTGGGGTCGCATCTCGCTTCGGGGAGAAGTTCGATGCGACCCCTGTCCGCATAAGCAGGCGGGACGATCTGAGGTGGGGTGTGCGGAATGTAACCGCGCCACGCTAAATTGAAATTAACGGCAACTTAAATATTGGTGAAAAGTTTGACGGGCGGGAACGAAGACTAAAGCAGATGGGAAAATTGTTTGGCGCGAGTACTGCTGCCCCGCGATTTTTCCTCTCTTACCTCTTCTGGCGGGTTAACCGTCGCGCTGTTTCGCCCTCGCCGACGACGCGCGCATCCCAGATGATCCAGTAGCGCTGCTTGCGTTTGGTGTCGGGCTGTCGCGCTTCAAAAGCGAGGCGCACGAAGCGGGTTTTGAAGTCAGTCGTCTCCAGGCCGGGCAGCAGCGTGTAGAAATACTCGGCGCGTTCGGCCATCCCACACTCGCGCCGCATCGCGTTGATCAACTTCTCGCACTCGCCGACTTCACCTGCGCCGCCCGCGTCGTTTGCATCGTGGACGACATGCGCGATCTCGTGCAGCAAGCCCCACCCGACGTTGAAAGACTTGAGGGCGGCCCGGTCGCCGCGCACGTGGGCGAAGTCAGCGAAGTCGATCAAGATGATCTGCACGGGCGGTCTGGCCGTCGCATCCCGCGTCCAGCGACCGGCGACCACGCGACAGAAAACGACATCGCTGCGATTGCTGGCGTCTTCCAAAACGAGCAGATGCTCGCCGGAAGCTGCCGCCGTGAGCAGTTCGCGCGCCGCGCCTGAACCGCCGCTGATAAACTGCCCGGAGCGCAGAACGCCTTGGGCGTCGAAATGTAGATTCATCCATCCTGTGATTTCGCGCAGACGTTGCGCCAACTCGTCACGCCGGCTTGATTCGAGTTCGGGACGGGTCATGATGTGGCTCTGTTTTGTGGTGGCCGCGTAAGCGGGAAACGCGCAGCACAAGGCGCAGAGAAGGAGTATGCAGCCGGTCGTGACAGGCGACAGAAATCCGGTGCGCTGAGTTTCGGATCGCACGATCTACTCCCTCTCGCGACGAAAATTCAACAAGGCGCGTGTGCTGCCGTTTAACATGCGAAATGCCCCGCAGGGGCGCATGCGCGAACTGTTTCGCATGTTACAGCGTTTTTCACTTGAGTGAGAAGACATAACCACAATGCTCAAACCATCCACGAATATCACTCTCAGTCACCAGTGCAATAGCTTTCGCCAGAGCATTGTAAAGTTTTCTCTTCGTCCGAGC
>JBPCIP010000221.1:0-16917 GCA_051006195.1 Pyrinomonadaceae bacterium | reverse complement strand
GGGGTGGGAGGTTTGGGGGGCAAGGGTGGGGGGGGTGTGGCCCCCCCCCCCCCCCCCCCCCCCCCCCTCGTCGTCAGGCTGTTAGATGTCTGACGGCGGACTCTGCCGCTGCTGCTACTTACCCGTTCCTCTTTTCGCGGCCTTCTTCCCAGTCTTTGCGGAAGTTTTAGTTCCCGCACTCTTTGTGCCTCCCGCCGTAGACCCGCCCCCGCGCCCTGCCTCGGTGATGAGCATGGTCATGGGTTCTTCTAAACTTATGCGGTAGCCGAGAGCTTCAAGGAGTGGTCGAGCCTCCACCATCGTGACGCCCTCGATGAGCCGCGGGTTGCATTGAATCTGCTCGTCCTGCGGGGAGAGAATGCGGATCGGCTCCTCGGCCATCAGGGTTGCTTCTGAAGCCGCTAATGCGAAAGAAAGCGACGGCGGCGGCGCTGAGAGCACGAGGCTTTGGAAACGCTCCCAATCGAAGTTCTCGCCCGGATCGCTACGACGCGACGGATCGAGTTTCGCGTGACTCACCACGTCGGTCAACTCCGGGTTTTTGCTCCAGGCATACCTGACGAGCGCCGCGGTTTGTTCAATCTGCCAAGCCGAGAAAGGGTCACGTGAAGGGGCACGTGTCTGCGTGTTGACGACCTCGACGCCAAGCGACCAGAAATTAACATTGCGGCTGCCGTTATTTACGTCCGGGTGCGACCGCTCGGAGCGGACGTGGAAAGCCGCGCGTGACTCGTCCGCGCACGACCAGATGTGTCGTTCGTGCTCCGGCTCATTTTCATCGGGAACGAGCCAATGCCAACTCGCCCTATGCGCGAACATTACACTCATCGCGCCTGAAGAACTCGCACCTGCGGTAGCGTGGATGACAAAAGCGCGTATCTTGCCGTCGCTTCGCAACGTGCGGTTGGCGGTGGCTCGGCTCATGTGAGCCAGCACTCCCGGAAATCGAGAATTAGCCGGCTCAGGAAGTTCGGGTCCCGGAAAGGCACCCGGCAATTTGAAGTGAAAGTTTCTAGGGTTAGCCATCAACGTGTAAGCTCCTTTCTAAGAGGTCTTATATGAGGGGGGCGCTTCGCAGTGCCCGTTGTGGTTAAGGATTGGAAAGCCACTTGTCAGGACGCAGGCCGAACTCAGACGAGGCTCGGAGTGTCACAAGCGGGAAAGGGAGTGCAAGGGCGAGGTGTCACTGTTCAGACACAGAAGATTCTAAACCATTTGTCAAGCCTCGCTTGAGAATATTCGCCGATGTGGGTTCTTAACACGTAAAAGCGCAATCCGCCGTCCGTTTAGAGCAAGAGATCGCAAGACACCGCGCCTGGCCTCCGCTATCTTTACCGTATAGCTACAAATTTCAACATTAGGCAACCGACACAACTTTCTGGAGGGTCTTCAAATGGTGATTGAAAGAGGCGTGCAGATCGCGCCCGCACAGGGTCGGCTCGGCGTGCTGCTCGTGGGCTTGGGCGCAGTCAGTACGACTTTCATTGCGGGCGTGGAAGCGATCAAACAAGGGCTGGCCGAACCGGTCGGGAGTTTGACGCAGATGGGCACGCTGCGACTCGGCAAGCGCACGGAAAATCGCGTTCCCAAAATTAACGAGTTTGTACCGCTCGCGTCTTTAAACGAACTCGTTTTCGGCGCATGGGACATTTTCCCCGATTCGGCCTATGAAGCGGCGATGCACGCGGGCGTGCTCGAAAAAGAACTGCTCGCGCAACTCAAAACGCCGCTGCAAAAAATCAAGCCGATGAAGGCCGTCTTCGATCAACATTACGTCAAGCGTCTGAACGGGGAGAACGTCAAAGAGGGCGCGAATAAGCTTGAGTTGGCCGAACAGTTGATCGCCGAGATCGCGGAATTCAAACGCAAGAACAAGTGCGCCCGGCTCGTTATGGTGTGGGCGGCTTCGACGGAGATTTTCCTCAAAGAGCACGCCGTCCATCGCAATTTGAAATCCTTCGAGCAAGCGATGCGCGATAATCACAAATTAATTGCGCCGTCGATGATTTACGCCTACGCCGCGCTCAAATCCGGCATCCCCTTCGCCAACGGCGCTCCGAATTTGACAGTTGACCTGCCCGCGCTGCGGGAACTCGCAGACCAAAACAGCGTGCCCGTCTGCGGCAAGGATTTCAAGACCGGGCAGACGTTGATGAAGACTATTCTCGCGCCCGGTTTGAAATCGCGCATGCTCGGACTTGACGGCTGGTACTCGACCAACATCCTCGGCAACCGCGACGGCGAAGTTCTGGACGATCCCGAATCTTTCAAGACCAAAGAGGAATCGAAATTGTCCGTCCTCGAATACATCCTTCAACCGGACGTGTACCCTGAGTTGTACAAAGACTTCTCGCATGTCGTGCGCATCAACTACTATCCGCCGCGCGGCGATAACAAAGAAGGTTGGGACAGCATCGACATCTTTGGCTGGCTTGGCTACAAGATGCAGATCAAAATCGACTTCCTGTGCCGCGATTCGATTCTCGCCGCCCCCCTCGTCCTTGACCTCGCGCTCTTTCTCGATCTGGCGCAACGCGCCGGGATGAAAGGCGTGCAGGAATGGCTCTCCTTCTACTTCAAATCGCCGATGACCGCGCCGGAACTTTACCCGGAGCACGACGTTTTCATTCAATTGATGAAGCTCAAGAACACCCTGCGCCACCTGCGCGGCGAAGATTTGATCACCCATCTCGGTCTGGAATATTACGACTGAGCATGCGGCGCGTGCGACATTCAAATCTCACTGACAGGGCGCGTCGTCAGCTTTGACGCGCCCTGAACTTTTTGGCGCAGGCAACCTGTTGGCGCGCCACTGCTTGAGAATTGCCTCTGAATATATGGCGCGATGAAACATGAATGTGCCTTGCACTTCCTGGTGCGTTGAATTTGATTTTTTGCACGAAGACAGTAATTTGTCAGTTGCGCGCTGACGCTAATTGTCACTGCGGGAAAAGTTGTATGGCATCTGAAAAGTTTCCGGTAGCGTATATTTAGTGGTGACAAACGGCGTGCTGTCGTTTATATAGTGTTCTCACGCCCGGACGCCGGAGAGCGCTCAAGCGCCTGTAGCCAACCAGCACTGCGCCCGGTGCATCAATGATAGTGCGGATCGTTCTTTGCATGGGGATCAAGTGAAAACGGCCAGGAGGCCGTCGGCAAGCAGTTCTTGAGCTTACCGCACCACGCCCAGGCAAGGAGGACGGTCATGATTGCAGCGATGGAAATACAAAAGAAAATAACCCAGGCGGTCTTTCTTGACCCGGACCAAAAGAGCCCGCGCGCACAGGAGTTTGAAGAAAAACTCTCGACGCGCATCGTCGGCCAGGAACGTGCGGTGCGCCGCATGAGCGGCCTCTATCAAATTTTTCTGGCGGGCATGAACCCGCTCAATCGACCGGTCGGCACGATGCTTTTTCTCGGCCCCACGGGTTCGGGCAAGACGCGCGTGGTCGAAGCGGCTGCCGAAGTGCTTTTCGGCGACCCCAGCTCGGTCATTAAAATCGACTGCGCGGAGTTTCAACACTCGCACGAGATCGCGAAGTTGATCGGCAGCCCTCCCGGCTACCTCGGCCACCGCGAAACCAGCCCGATGCTGACCCAGGAGAATCTGGACCGTTACCATACGGAAGAGACGAAACTCTCGCTCGTCCTCTTCGACGAAATCGAGAAGGCTTCCGATTCTCTGTGGCAACTGTTGCTCGGCATCCTCGACAAGGCGACTTTGACGCTGGGCGACAATCGCCGTGTGGATTTTTCGCACACGATGGTCATCATGACTTCCAACCTCGGCGCACGCGAAATGTCCGAGTTGATCTCTGGAGGCATGGGCTTCGTGCCGTCACAGGGCGCGAAGAATCCGAATGATTCGGAAGTTGACCAGAAGATTTATCGAACGGCGGTCGAGGCGGCGCGGCGGAAGTTCTCGCCCGAATTTATGAACCGCATTGATAAGGTAGTCGTGTTTCGCAGTCTCAAGGAACATCACCTGCGCCAGATTCTCGAACTCGAACTGGCCTCCGTGCAAGACCGTATCATGCGCTCCGCCGGGACGAAGTTCATCTTCCAATGCTCGGATACGGCCAAAGACATGCTCCTTAAAGAGGGCATCGACTACAAATACGGTGCGCGCCATCTGAAGCGTTCGATTGAGCGTTTCCTTGTCTATCCGCTCTCGAATCTAGTGGCGACGGATCAAGTGGGATTAGGCGATCTCGTTTACGTGGACTTGAACGAGGGCAGCAACAAACTCGTCTTCTCCAAGCATTCAGGCGGCGCGTTGATCAGTGATGGGGCGACGACTAACGAAACGCCGGAAGAAGAAGTGGTCGCCAAGTCGGGCGGTGTTGCCCTGCCGATTCCGCAGACGAAAGTGGCACGCAAGAGTCAGGGACGCGGGGAGAAATCTGAGAGCTGATTCCTGATTTGAAGTAAACAAGATGAAAGCCGGGAGCGATTTTTTCGCCCCGGCTTTTTGTTTGCCCATAGTTGCTGGAATGACCGGAGAAATGCGCCCCCTCACTTCGGTTTAATTTCAGGCACAGACTCCGACTAACTAAACAGCCTTTGTGGGTTCCAGCTTGCGTAAGGCTGCGGTGGCGATTTGAATGAGATAAGGATCGCGCGCAGTGAGGACAGCACGTAAAGACGGAGCGGCAGAAGGATCACCGATTAAGCCGAGCGCGCGGGCGACCTCGCGGCGCACGTCATCTCCGGCGCGCTCGTTTTGCAACACGGCAATGAGGGCCGGAACTGCCGCGCGGCTTTTGAGCTGTCCGAGGGCAAGAGCCGCCGCGCGCCGGACAAATTCATTCTCTTCCGTCCGGCGGAACGTGATGCGATTCAAAAAACCGGAACGCGCGATGCGGCGACCAAGGGCTTCGGTCAACACCGGCGTCGCGGCCTCATCGCCGATTTGCCCGAGGGCGACCGCCGCCGCTCCGCGCACGCCCGCCTCCTTATCGCGCGCCAGCGCCGTCGCTAAGGCTTCGACAGCGCTCCGATTGCGAGTCTCTCCCAAAGCGTAAGCAGTCTCCCGACGCACAAATTCATTTTTATCCCGAAGCAACGGAAGCAACGCGGCGGCGGCTTCGTCCGCAGGTAGCGAGAGCAGCGCACGCGCGGCAGTGGCTCGCACGATGACGGCTGAATCCTTAAGCGCGACGACGACGGCGCGCGAACTGTCCGGTCGCTTCATCGCTCCGAGTCGCGTCACGGCGTCGCGCCGTTCTTCCACGTCGGTTGAAGCGAGACGCGCCCGCTGTTTCTCGATTTCGCGTTGAAGCGGCGCGAGAGATGTCTGGGATGACTGCGGAAAAATTGCAGGCCGCGCGTGAAGACCCGCGGCGAAACTTGCGGCCAATAAAAAAAGGCCGACTAATTCGCGTAGGTTCACGAGCCGGGAAACCGCCTTTAGCGTGCGCGATGTGGAGAGCGAAGCGGCTTTCGTCCGGCTCATACGCGTGTGGGCGGCGCGGCATCGGCGCGGCGTTCGGAACGACGGCGCACCGCTTCCCATTCAAATGCCTGACGCGCTCGCATATTCTCATGGGCATCCGCCAGAAGCGTGACCAGTTCGTCGTTCCACAATCCAGAGGAACTACGCGCGCGGCGCATCGATTCCATAATTGAGATGTAATCGAGCACTTCTTTGACTTCCGTGTCGGTTAAGGACTCGATTTTGAAAGCGAGCCGTTGACGTTCGGTGATGCGTTTAGCCATCTCTTGCTCCTCCGTGGCTGAGAAGCCGGACGGCTCGACGCTTTCAACTCAGGAGGCGAGTCGGACAGCGACGTGTTGAAGGCCGTCGGCTGATTGTGATTGGCACGAGGTAGTGATGTGCGAATGTTACTTTTATGTTCACCTGCAAATCGAATGTCGAAAATTTTATGAGCCTTACTGCAAAGCAGTGCGACTTGTGCGAAACTTGTTTCAAAGACGACTACTCATGAGATCGCCTGTGGCGCAATATACACGACACTTCTCTGGGGATGCAAGATTATCCGTCTACCCGATGCGCACGACGAGTAAGCATATTGAGTATTTCAACGGCGCGCGGAGTCAATCGATTTTGGCAGCGACCGTGTGCATTGTGTCAACGATGAGGACGGCGATAGGCGGATAGAAGATGAGTTCGGGGCGGATGTGGGGGTCGTAAAGAAAGGAGATTTCAGTCAGGATCGTGCTGTACATCTGTTCGCCGAGCAGGAGCCCCGCGCCGAGGCAAGCCATGTAACCGATGAGCAGAAAACTTGACGCGGCGAACCGGGTAAAGGGTTTGCCCGACTTTTCGCTTTCTTGTGTAACCGAATCGTGAAGCGGTTTGGGCTGATAAGTGTAACGCCCGAAGTATTCCCGTAAGCGTGTGATGAGATGCCATAACCCGATGAGGAAGAGAGCCAGCATCACGGCGCGTCCCACTCCGCCAAACATCTGCCAGAAGCGCGGTTTGAACAACGCCACGAAGAAGGTTGAGAGGAAGAGCGAGACGGTGGTGAAAACGGCCTGTTGCATGGCGAAGTTTTCGCGCCGCTCGGCCTCAATCAAATTATCCACCACCCGATCCATCCGCGACTGCGCCGCCACCCGCCGCATCCGCCGCGCGTGCGGATTATCGGAATGCAAAAACGAGCCGCTGATCTCGCTCGTTTTTCTGCGCAACTGGTTGTTATAGTAAGCGCGCTCTTGCGGGTCGCTCAGCGTGCGATAGGCCATCGCAATTAAAGTAAATTCGCGCGCAGCCTGTTCCGTCCCGCCGTTAAGATCGGGGTGTCGCTCTCGCGCCAAACGACGGTAAGCAGATTTAACTTCCGAGGCCGAAGCAGTCCGCTGGATGCCTAAAACTTTATAATAATCAACCACTGCGCTTTGTCCCGTACTTCGTAAAAGCCAGCGTAGGAGCGCAAGTGTTTCAGCCGCGCTCCGAAGTGGAAGAGCCAAACCCGTGGCGACAATATATCACTTTTCTAAAAAAACATCCTACTGGAAGTTGGTGAGTTGTAGTCTGTGTGATGAGAGAAAGAATTTAGCCTGAGGAAGTCAAAGGGAGGGGCGCTTTATCTCGGACGGCCACCGAGTGGGCAAGGACAGTTGTTTTATTACCGCTCCCTTTGACTTGGCACCCTAGCCTTATGTGCAATGCTCATGCCAGGTAATACAACATAACAGAATCACCGTAAAATGCAAGTTTCCTTGCAAGCTCCATAACCATAGTGTCTACAAAAATAGACACTATGTCTACTTTCGTCTACAAAAGTTTTCAGGCGGCATCCGGGTATCGCTATCTTTGACTTCTACACTTCGGCAAAATGGAGGCCGCAAAATTCATTTCTCTGCGGCCTCCATTCGCATTCTCCGAAAGTTCAACCGTCCGTTGCGCGTTAGGACTGTCCGTTTTTCCCGTTGGAAGAAGTGCGTCCGAGCCGCTCGACCAAGTTGAGCAGCGTGCGCACGGCGACGCCGGTCGGCCCTTTTGCGCGGTAAGGTTTGACATCATCACCCCAAGCGGTTCCGGCGATGTCCAGATGCGCCCACGAGATACCATCGGCAAATTCTTTCAAAAACGCCGCCGCCGTAATCGTCCCCGCCTTGCGCCCGCCAACGTTCTTGATGTCCGCGATGTCCGACTTGATCTGTTTTGAGTACTCCTTATCAAGCGGCAACTGCCAGAGTTTTTCGCCAACTTCCCTGCCCGCCGCGATCACCTCATCAATCAATTCCTGGTCCGTGCCGAGAATGCCTGTGTTGACATCGCCGAGCGCGATGGAGACGGCTCCGGTCAGTGTGGCGAGATCGACGATACGCGTGGCGCCCAGTTTTTTCGCGTAGGAGATAGCATCGGCCAGAATCAGGCGACCTTCGGCATCAGTGTTGATGACTTCGATGGTCTTGCCGGACATGGCGCGCACCACGTCGCCCGGCTTGGTAGCTTTGCCGGAGGGCAGGTTCTCCGTCGCAGGCACGACACCGAGCAGTGGCATGGGCGGCTTCAACTGCGCGACGGCGCGCATGACGCCGAGCACCGTTGCACCGCCGGTCATATCGTACTTCATCAACTCCATGTTCTCGCCCGGCTTGATCGAGATGCCGCCGGAATCAAACGTCACGCCTTTGCCGACAAACGCGAGCAATTCATCTGCGCCGCCATTTGTAACGCTCTCGAAACCTTCGGGCGTGTACTTCAGCACGATCAACGCCGGCGGCTCTTCCGACCCGCGCGCGACGCTCAGGAGCGAGCCCATCCCCTCTGCCTCCATCCGCTCGCGATCAAGCACGTCAACCTCTAAACCAAACTCGCGCGCGATCTGCCGGGCGCGCTCGGCCATAATCGTCGGCGTCATGTACGCGCCGGGTTCGTTGGCGAGGTCGCGTGTGAAATTGACGGACTCGCCGACGATGCGCCCGCGTTCCGCGCCGCGCCGCAGAGCATCTTCGCTCGGCCCTTGTGCGATCAAGACCAGACGCTCGATGACGCGTTCCTCTTTCTCCGACGTGCGATATTTGTCCGGTTCAAACAACGACATCAACACGCCTTCAACTGCCGCCGCCGCCGTGTGTTCCACGTCGCCTTCCGCCGCACGCGCAATCAACCCGACGGTCTTGACGTTTCGCGCACGCAGGGCACGCGCCGCCGTCCCGGCCATCTGCGACACTTGCGCCGCCCCGTAAGACTCGCGTTCACCGACCCCGACGAGCAGCAGGCGCTTCGCTTTCAATTCGCCGCGCCCATCGCCGAAATGCAGATAGACGATTTCGCCCTCTTTGCCTTTCAGTTCCTCTGATTCGATGACAGATTTGATGAGGCCGCCCGTGGCTGCATCCAATTCCTGCAAGAATCCCTCATGCGCCTGCTCATCTTTGAAAACTGCCACAGCGAGAGCCTGTACCTCCGCTTCGCCCACGCGCCCGGTGCTGATTTGAATATCCATTTGAGTGTTATCTCCAGATTAACGATTGCGTTCTTTTAATTGCGCTTGCGTCTCACGATCAATCGTGCGGCGCATCTCCGTCTCGCGCTTGTCATAAAGTTTCTTGCCGCGCGCTACCCCGACCTCTAACTTGATGCGCCCTTTTTTCAAATAGGCGCGCGTCACGACGAGCGTCATGCCTTTCACCGTCGTCTCCTGCTCCAGACGATCTATCTCGCGCCGGTGCAGCAGGAGTTTCCGCGTGCGCGTGGGTTCGTGGTTGTCGCGGTTGCCGTAAGCATACGGCGAAACGTGCGCGTTGAACAACCACGCCTCGCCCTCGCGCACGGCCACGTAAGATTCCTTCAACTGAATCTGTCCGGCGCGGACGCTCTTCACCTCCGTGCCCGTTAAGACGATTCCCGCCTCATAAGTGTTCAGTATGTGGTATTCATGAAACGCCGCGCGGTTCGTCAACAACATTTTCAAGTCATCTGCCACAACCATCTCTCTCAACCTTCCGTCGAAGTCCCCGCGCCCGCCCGTCAGCTCACAATCACATTCCCGCAAACTCGTCGCGTAAGGGTCGCGCCATCAGTTCTTCCGCCGCGGCGCGGACACTTCGGCCTTCATACAGCACCGCATGAACCTGCTCGGTAATCGGCATCTCGATGCCTGCCCTGTCCGCCAGCAACTTCACCGCGCGTGTCGTGCGCACGCCCTCGGCAACTTCGTGCATGCCGCTGAGAATCTCTTGGAGCGTGCGCCCGCGTCCCAACTCCTGCCCGACGTAACGATTGCGCGACAATCCGCCTGTGCAGGTCAGCACCAGATCGCCCAACCCGGCGAGTCCCATCAGCGTCTCGACGCGCCCCCCCTCTGCCAGTGCGAGGCGCGTGATCTCGGCCAAGCCACGCGTGACGAGCGCGGCAACACTATTGGTCCCCAGTCCCAACCCGGAAACCATCCCTGCCGCCAGCGCGATCACGTTCTTGACCGCGCCGCCGAGTTCCGTCCCGACGAGATCGCCGTTTGTGTAGACGCGAAAATTTTCCGAACTCAAAGCCGACTGCACGGCAAGCGTCGCACGGGCATCGTAGCCGGCGGCCACTACGGCGGTCGGTTGCCGCGCCGCCACCTCCTGCGCAAACGACGGCCCCGACAAACAGACGAAACGCACCGCGAACTCTCTGCCCAGAACTTCTTCCGCCACTTCCGAGATGCGTTGCCCCGTCTCGATCTCGACACCCTTCGTGGCGCTCACCAGCACCATCTCCGGTCGCAGTTTGCGCGTCATCCCTTTCAACAGTCCGCGTGTCGCGTGCGACGGCGAAGCCAGAATCACGATCTGCGCGTCCTGCAACGCCTCATTCATGTCACTCGTCGCGCTCACGTCTCCCTCAATCTCATGCGCGGCGAGATAGACGCTGTTTACGCGTTGAACGTTGATGGCAGCAACGACTTCAGCATTGCGCGACCACAACTTCACGGCATGCCCGCACCGCCCGGCGATCAACCCGAGCGCCGTCCCCCAACCGCCCGCACCGATGATCCCGATTCGAGACATCACTCAATTGCGGAATGCGGATTTCGGGTTGGGGATTGAAAAGCAGTTTGTTTGTCAATCCGCATCCCGAAATCCGCAATCATCCTTTCCACCTGCTCTCCGTACCATTCAGCAACCTGCTGATGTTGGCGCGGTGCATGAAGATGATCAGTGCGCCGCCGATTGTCGCCACCGTCATGACAAGTGCGGTGTCTATGTTTGCGTTTGTCCGAGCGCTTAAGAACCAGATAAACAGAGGCAGCGTCGCGGCTGCCATGATCGAGCCGAGCGAGACGTAACGAGTCGCCCAGACTACAGCGATAAAGACCAGCAGAGCGCAACCGACGGCAGTGGGCGACAAGCTCAGAAAAACGCCGAGGCCGGTCGCCACGCCTTTACCGCCGCGAAATTTCAACCATGCCGGAAAGACGTGCCCCGCGATGACGGCAATTGAAGCGGCGGCCACCCACCAATTCACACCAAACTCCGGCGTCAGCAGCCAGCGCGCGAGCAACGCCACCAGCGCGCCTTTCGCGGCATCCAATGCGAGCGTTAAAACGCCTGCCGCCTTCCCCGCGCCTCGCATCACGTTCGTCGCGCCCGTCCCCCCCGATCCGATTTCCCGCACGTCGCCGCCGCCTCTCACGCGCACGATCAAATATCCGAACGGGACCGAGCCGATCAAGTAGGCGGCGACAATAGACAGCGCGGGCAGCAACGAAACATCACTCCGCAACGACGCAAATTTTGAGCAGCGAGCGCGAACGGCGACTATACCAATCAGCCGGAAGGCGGGGCAAGTGCAGGATGAAGACGCGACCCGCGAAACTTTGCGGGCATTTCCGGTTATGGTTTCAGATGAGACGGCGGCGCAGCAAGTCGAGCGCGGCTTGTGAGGCGCGCCAGCGGATGAGTTGACGGTCGCCGGGGAGCAACAGTTTACGATGTTCCGTGTGCGCGTCGTCGGCGAGCGCGATGTAGACGAGGCCGACGGGCTTATCCTCTGTGCCGCCGCCCGGCCCGGCAATGCCCGTCACGCTCAAACCGAAGTCCGTGTTCGCGCGCTCGCGCACGCCCTCGGCCATCGCTTCGGCGACCGCGCCGCTCACCGCGCCGTACTCCGCAATCAAGTCAGACGGGACGCCGAGCAGACGCACCTTCGCGTCATTTGAATAACTAACGACGCCCTCCATGAAATAGGATGACGAGCCGGGCACTTCCGTCAGACGCTGTGCGACGAGGCCGCCCGTGCAGCTTTCAGCGACGGCGAGCGTGAAGCCGCCGACGGCGAGACGCAGGCCGACGATCTCTTCCATCGTCTCGCCGCGAAAGGCGAAGATCGAGTCGCCGAGTCGTTCCTCGATCTGCCCGGCGAGTCCGTCGAGAAGCAATTCCGCTTCCTGTTCGGTGCGGCCTTGCGCCGTGAGATGGATTTCGATTTCGCTGCGGTTGAAAAGAATCGTCGTCTGCGGATTTTTGTACTGCGTATAAACCGGCGCGATGCGCTCGTCCACCGCCGATTCGCCTAAGCCCGACACGCGCAGCATGCGCCGCCCGACGCGCACGTCTCCGGCCTTCGCCGTCAACTTCGCGTTGATGAATGATTCATACATCGGGCGCATCTCGCGCGGCGGCCCCGGCAGCAGGACAACCGCGCGGCCTTCGTGTTCGAGGTACATGCCGGGAGCCGAGCCGTTCGGGTTGGCAAGCACTTCCGCGCCTTCGATGATCATCGCCTGCCGCGTGTTGATCTCCGGCATCTTGCGCCCCCAACGCATGAACTTCGCGCGAAGGTCTTCGAGCACCGTTTCGTTCAGGACGAGACGCCGCCCCATCGCCCGCGCCGCGATCTTGCGCGTGATATCGTCTTCAGTCGGCCCCAGGCCGCCGGTCGTGATCACGACGCGCGAGCGGCGCAGGGCGTCCTTGATGGCCTCTTCCAGACGCGCATCGTCGTCGCCGACGATGGTCTTGAGTTTAACTTCGATGCCGATGCCGTTCAGCTTCTCCGTCAGCCACAGGCTGTTCGTGTCCGTGCGTTCCGGCGTCAACAACTCCGAACCGATGGCGATGATTTCAGCGGTGAGCATTGATGTTGAATAGGGTTGTCGCTATGGTGAATCGGTAAAAACATATCTCACGCGAAAGACGCTGGAACGAAAGCCGGGCAGAAATTTGTGCTACCACCTTGCCTCTTATCTTTTGCATCTTTGCGTGCAAATTTTTATTGATAGTTCAGCTCTTAGCAATACCAAAAACTTTCACTTCGCGCACCCACATCACGAAGGGGCGTCCGGGTGGCCCCTGTTGCGCGGGCTGGAAGATGCGGATGCGCTTCGTCATGATGGGCGCAAACTCAAAGGCCGTGCGGTCGTAGTCGCTGCCGGGTTCGATGGTCGAGATGGTCTGCCATTCGCCGCGCGCGTCGGGCGTTTGCAGTTCGACGCGGCGCGAGGCGACGAAGCGGTCGCGGTCGAAACCCCAATAAACGTAGACGGCGGAGACGGACGCAGGCTGGTCGAACCCCAGTTCGATCCAGTGCGGCATGGGGGTCTCAGCCGACGCCCAATTGCCGGCGTTGTAGCGAAGCCCTGCGATGCGCTTTACGTCGATGATGCCGTCGTTCAAAGGCTTCACGGTGTAGCCGTCGTAACTCGAATCGACCGTGATGCGCGTCGCGTTCAGTTCGACCGGCGAAGATAGAGGAAGCGGAAGCGGTGAACTCTGGGAAGCGACGGGCGGCGCGATGACGGGCGCGGCTCGCCGCGCGGCCTCGCGCGTGAAACGCAGATAGATGAGCGTCCCGCTAAATAGCGCAAGCGCGATGAGGGCGGCCACGAGCCATTTGCCGCGCGCGGTCGCTTGGCTGCTCACTTCGCGGCGAGCGAGTTTGGACGTGGCGGGCGACGCAGCGAGTTCCGCGCCGCACACGAGGCAATTCTCTTCGTCTTCTATCGCTTCCGTTCCGCATGCCCCACAGGCTCCGCTTCTGAGCGGTTGAGTGATGTAGTCCTGGCGCACGGTATGGTCCAGCCCGTCGGTCAGTTCATGCGTGCCGACGGAGTGATAAGTTTTAGGGACGCTCTCCGCTTCTTCAACAACATCGCTCGCGTCGCGCGCCCGCGCCGCCCTGATCGCGCGCAGGAAGTCGGCAGCAGTGGCGAAACGCTCCGCCGGTTCTTTTTCGAGCGCGCACAAAATGATCGACTCGATTTCGAGTGTGATTTCGGGATTGATCTCTGTGGGCAGCGACGGCGGTTGTTCGACTTGTGCGCGCAGTATTTCCGTGCGCGTCATCGGCTCGCGCTGGTTGCCGAAGGGCGGCGCGGCAGTCAGCATTTCGTAAAGGATGATGCCGAGCGAATAGATGTCGGAACGCTGATCGACCTCGCGGCCTTCCGCCTGTTCGGGAGACACATAGCGCGGCGAGCCGTAGCTGGCTCCGAACGTGTCGGTCGTCTCCGCGCCGACGAGTTTAACGATCCCGAAGTCCGTGATCTTGATCCGGTCTTCGGGCGTCACCATGATGTTCGGCGGTTTGAGGTCTCGGTGAATGATGCCGCGATGCGAAGCGCTGTCCTGATCCTGATAGATGAAAGTGTGCGCGTAGACAACCGCCGTGAGAATTTGATCGATGAAATTGAGCGCGCGTTCGCACGAAAGCGGGCGACCCTCGTGCTTGAGCAACTGCGCGAGCGAACGCCCTTCGACGTACTCCATGACGATGTGGTAGGTCTGCTCGGCAACGATGTAGTCGTAAATTTTGACGATGCCCGGATGGTCTAACTGCGACTGGATGTAAGCCTCGCGCTCGAAGCGATGGCGCAGGTGGCGCAAATCATGATCGCCGGTGCGCGGGCTGATCGATTTGATGGCGACTTCGCGCGGCAGTTTCGTGTGCTGGCCGCGATAGACGATGCCCATCCCCCCGCGCCCGATGCGTTCCTCGATGCGATAACTCCCGATAATCGTTTCAGTCGCCATTTATTAAAGCTGTTCGTTGTCCGTTGTCCATTGTCCGTTGTTAACTTCGTCTTTAGCAGCTTATGTAATTGCCGCGAACAACGAACAACTGACAACGGACAATCTTTCACGCCGTCTTCTTCTCCTCTTCATACAAGTCGCGCAGGACTTCGGAGATCGGTGGAGGCATGGGCGGGGGTGCGAGCGGGGCCGGTGTGTGGCTATTCGCAGCGAGCGGCAGCCTGAAGAGAGCATCCGAAGACACGGAGGCGTTCGCGCTGGGGAACGAATCGTGTTCCACCGAAGTCGCCGCCGCCAGTGGCGGAGCGGGCGTCGCGTTGAGTTTCCGGCTCGCCGTGAGCATCGCTTCGGCACGGGTGCGGCGGGCGCGTTCGAGACTACGAATGGCGGTGATGGTTTGCGGTCCGTCGGCGGGTTCGCGTTCGAGCCGGCGCAGCACGCTCACGTAGCGGCGTAGTTCGGGCGAAGGCGCAGTGCGATGCCGCTCATCGCCCGACTCGGTTTCGACCACATGGGCGAGATGGACCATTGCCTCCTCGTGATCGCCCACTCGATGATAAAGCGCGCCGAGCGCGAAATAGACGAGCGGCGGCGCGTCGGACATCGAATGCAACACCGACTCGCCCTGATTGATGACTTCCGTGATCTCGAAGCCGAACCAGCGTCGCTCGTCTTCGCGCAAAATTTCGTTGGCCGCAAGGTAAAAGTCGAAGATGCGGCGCGTTTCGTGCTGCTCAGAGCGATCCACGGCGCGCCAGACGAAGTAGATGACGGTGGCGAAAAAGAAGATCACCGTGAGCGGGATGCCCATCAGCGCGAGCATCGCGAGGATCACCAGGAGGGCGACTAACTTCTGCCCTACGTCTCTGCCGTTACTACCCATAAGACCTTTATGCGTCAGGCGCGTCTCGTCGGCCCTTTAACCTTATCCCCTTAAAATTCGATTGATGAGGCCGCCCGCACACGGCGTCGAATCGCCGCTCCGGCGTCTGTGGTCGAGAGCGCGCCGCCGAGGTCACGCGTCGTCTCTCCCTCAGTGACGCTCGCGCGCACTGCCGCTTCGACCGCTTCGCCCGCCGCCGCGAATCCCAAATATTCTAGCATCATCGCCACGGTCAGAATAGCTCCTGCCGGATTCGCCAACGCTTTGCCCGCGAGCGGCGGCGCGCTGCCATGCACCGGTTCAAACAAAGAGACTCGACCGGGATGAATATTCCCCGACGCGGCCATGCCCAACCCGCCCTGCAACGCCGCGCCGATGTCTGTCAGGATGTCGCCGAACAAATTATTCGTCACGATCACTTCATACTGCGCCGGGTCGAGCACCATGAACATCGCCATCGCATCGACGTATTGATGATTCGCCTCGATCTCCGGGTAGCGCGCCGCCACCTCGCGAAATGTTCGCTGCCACAAATCGCCGCCGAATCGCTGGACGTTCGACTTATCGGCCATCGTCACTTTTTTCCGTCGATGCGCCTGCGCGTACTCGAACGCCGCGACGATGATCCGCTCCACGCCGTGTCGCGTGTTCAATTCCTCCTGCGTGGCGATCTCGTGCGCCGTCCCCTTCTTCAAAAACCCGCCCGCGCCGATATACGCGCCCTCCGTGTTCTCGCGAAAGACGACGAAATCAATCTCCTCCACTTTACGACTGCGTAGCGGCGTCAACCGCGCATCGAGCAAACGCACGGGACGCTGATTGATATAGAGATCGAGCCCGCGCCGCATCCCCAACAAAATATCCTCGGCGTGCCGGTTCGACGGCACGCGCGGGTCGCCGAACGCGCCCGCGAAGATCGCGTTGAACTCACTGGCGAGCATCTCCAGCGCGCCTTCCGGCAGCGTCACGCCCTCGCGCAAAAATTTGTCCGCGCCCCAATCGAAATGCTGCAACTCAAGTTCGACGCCGTGCGTCTCGCGCAAGTGTTCGAGCATCCGCACGGCCTCCCGCGTCACCTCCGGCCCGATGCCGTCGCCCGCCACCACTGCGACTCTTTTCACATCCCTTCTGCCCGTCATCACTCTACACCGTGTGTTACCGCCCCGCGATCCGAAGGCGCAGTCGCTTCCACCACCGTCGCCTCTTCCAGAATTTCCAGCGCGTACTTCGCCCCGGTAGGCACGCAGTAGCTATCGCCCCGCCGCACTTCAAACGAATGCCCGTCAATCGTCACGCGCAGCGCGCCTTCAATCACGTAGGCGACATATTCGTAAGCGTTCGAGTGTTCCGGCTTCGCTGTGCCCGCCGGCTCGCGCTCCCAGAGACGCAAGGCCATCCGCTCGCCGTTCACCAAAAGTTTCTCGCCGCGTGCGCCGGTCGTCGCGTGATCGCCGCGCACCATCACCGTCTCCGCGTGTCTTGGCTCTTCACCCATTGTTTCGGCCTCCCTTGTTGATGCTCGCCCCGGGGGTTTGGGGGGGGGGGGAGGAAAGAAAGAAAGGCGGGGGATACCTCAAGAGGGAGACGGGGAAAAACACCTC
>JBPCIP010000220.1:0-31906 GCA_051006195.1 Pyrinomonadaceae bacterium | reverse complement strand
GGCGTTGGAAGGAAAGAAGAGTTGGAGCAGGAAAAGGGGGGACCAGAAATCTTTCTTCTTCCGCCTCCCACTTTCGCTTTACTCTGTATTCCGCTCCCTCGATTGTCGTCCCATCAGCGATGAATTTTGTTCGACTACGCTGAATGTCCGTTGGCGTCCCCTTAATCACTTCCCCGTCAAGTCATTTTAACTGTTCGGTCAGTGCGGGCATGTCAGACTGACTTGCAGCCCTGGCATCTTCTCGACTCTCAAAAGCACGATCCTCCGCTTTCCCTACAACTTAGCCAGCCAATTCAGCCGTGGCATGAGTTCTGCAAAGAAGATGTGCTCGCCATCCGGGCGAGAGGTTTTGCAATTACCGATAAGTCACCGACAAGAGCCTACTCCGCACGCGAAAGCCGGAGATGGCATGCACTCACCAGCCTACAGTTTTCCTCCCGACGAGGAAAGTATGGCATGGAAGTTCCCGAAGGACTATGAACAAACAAGCTTCTAAACATCTACGCACGCTCACGAGGATGGCAGTTTTTGTGCTGCCTCTCGCTCTTGCCGCCGGCTTGCTCCCCGCTGGAAAAAGTCAGGCACAAACTCAGCGAAGTTCGATGCCATCTTCGCGCCGGGCACAAGATAAAGTGTCTCCTGATCTGCGCGCGCAATTGCGCGACGCGACCACCGGCAACAATCAGGCATCCGTTATTCTACAACTCAAAAGTTCACCCACGGGTCAACTAAACGCGCTGCTCCGGCGTAACGGCGTCCGGGTGCGGCGCAGCTTCGAGAAGATGAATGCTCATGTGGTTGACCTCCCGCTCAGCGTTATCCCTGAACTGGCAAGCTACTCTGAAGTTAAGTTCGTCTCCCCGGACAGCAAGATCGCCACCCTCGGACACGTCACCAAAACGACGGGGACAGATGCCGTGCGCACGGAGACGACGACGACGACGACGACTTCATATGACTCGCTCGGCCTCCCCGTCACGACTACCAACATAACCACCAAAACGTTCGACGGCACGGGCATCGGCATTGCCATTCTCGACTCGGGTCTGGATGCCGCCCACCAAGTTTTCAAAGGGCGCATCACGCTCAGCAAAGATTTCACGGGCGAAGGCCGCACCGACGATCCTTACGGCCACGGCACGCACGTCGCCGCAGCGGCAGCCGGCGCCAGTAGTGATTACTCCGGCATCGCTTCGGGAGCCAAAATCATTAACCTGCGCGTCTTGAACAAGGAAGGGATGGGCACGGTCTCCGGGGTGCTCGGAGCACTCGATTGGCTGCTGGTTAACCATGTGGCTTACAAGATTCGCGTGGTCAATATGAGTCTGGGCGCTCCGGCGATTGATTCCTATCGAAACGATCCGCTGTGTCAGGCAGTGCGCCGATTGGTGGATGCCGGCGTCACCGTCTTCGCCGCCGCCGGGAACAACGGTAAGGACGCTTTGGGCCAAAAAGTCTACGGGCAGATTCACGCGCCGGGCAACGAACCCTCGGCGATCACCGTCGGCGCGACCAACACTTACGGCACGGACGCGCGCAATGATGACGGGATTACGACGTACAGCTCGCGCGGCCCCACCCGCAGCTATTGGACGGACGAAGCGGGCGTCAAACATTATGACAATTTGGCGAAGCCCGATTTAGTAGCGCCGGGCAACAAACTGATCTACGCCTTATCCGATATCGATTGGACGACTTTGAACCTGCTCGTCACGCAGAATCCCTCGCTGGATGCCGGAGTGAGTTCGCGGGAAAACAGGAAGATGATGTACCTCTCCGGCACCTCGATGGCGACGCCGATTGCGGCGGGCGCGGCGGCGATGCTCCTGCAAGTCAACCCGAGATTGACGCCTAACTTGATCAAGATGATCTTGACTTACACGGCGCAACCGCTGGCCGGCCACAACACGCTGGAACAGGGCGCAGGCCAGATCAACCTTGAGGGCGCGATGCGGCTGGCAAAGCTCGTGCGTACCGATCTCACAAACACTACGCCACTCGGCGCTCCGCTGCTCACAACGGCCATGCCGGCTCCCGAAACCGAGATCGCCGGCCACAACTTTCCTTGGGCACAGGGCGTCACCTTTAACTACAACCTCGGCATGGGCACTGACCTCATCACCAAGTATCAGAAAGTTTACGGCACCGGCATTCTCATGTCGGACGGCATCCTCATGTCGGACGGCATTCTCATGAGCGATGGCATTCTCATGTCGGACGGTATCTTGATGAGCGACGGCATTCTCATGAGCGACAGCACTTCCTGGGGCGGCGAATCAGTCTTCCTGAGTTCGGGCATCCTGATGAGCGACGGCATTCTCATGTCGGACGGCATTCTGATGAGCGATTCCTATGTGCAGGCGCAATCAGCGATGGTACTAGGAGATGACACTTCTTGCATGAGGTGAGGGTCCGGCAAGGAGGAATAAAACAATGAAACTGAACAAACACTTACGATTATTTTCCTGGTTCGCCTCTCCCGCGCTGCTGTTTCTTTTATGCTTCAGCATGTGCGCCGGGGCGGTCCAGGCTCAATCCAATTCGGGGCAGAAAGTCGGCGCAGACCTTAAGAAGAAGGTCAACGACAATGCTCCCGACCTTTATATGGGCGTGATCATCCAGCCCAACGGAACTTGGAGCAACGCCCTCAGCGGCGACATCCAAAACAAAGGCGGCGCTGTTAAATCCGCGTGGAAGAATGTCCCTCACCGTTCGGTCAGGCTCAAAGCCAAAGACGTTGAGGCCATCGCCGCGCGCAGCGATGTCGCGTATGTGTCGCTCGACCGCGAAGTCAAGCTGCTCGGCCACGTCTCCCTTACGACCGGCGCAGACGCGGCGCGGGCAATGAGCGGTTCCACCAATGCCTATAACGGAACCGGGGTCGGCATCGCCGTCATGGATTCGGGGATCGACCCGCGACACGTCGCCTTCCAGGACGCTAACGCGCAGTCGCGCATTGTCGTCAGCGTCGATTTCACCGGCGAGAATCGCACCGACGACCCCTACGGACACGGCAGCCATGTGGCCTCGATTGCGGCGGGCAACGGCAACGTCGCCAACGACGCTTACCTCGGTCTTGCGCCCAACGCGCGCATCATCAACCTGCGGGTGCTCAACTCAAACGGCACGGGGACGGTTTCCGGCATGTTGAGCGCGCTCGACTGGCTGATGACGAACCGGACGACTTACAACATTCGGGTCGTCAACATGAGTCTGGGGACGGCGGCGGTTGATTCTTACAAAAATGATCCTCTCTGTCTGGCGGTCCGACGTTTAGTGGACGCCGGAATCGTGGTCGTTGCCGCCGCCGGCAATGAAGGCAAGAATAGCGCGGGCGGAAAAGTTTACGGGCAAATTCATTCGCCCGGCAACGAACCCTCCGTCATCACCGTCGGAGCCTCCAACAGTTTCGGCACGGATTCCCGCGCCGATGACTCCATCACCACCTACAGTTCCAGAGGCCCGACACGCAGCTTCTACACCGATGCTTCCGGGGTCAAGCACTACGACAACTTGATCAAGCCCGATCTCGTCGCCCCCGGCAATAAAATCATCGACGCCCAAGCCCCGGTCAATTACCTCGTCACGACTTACCCGGCGCTCGACGCGGGTGTGAGTCCTTCAGATATTAGAGAGCAGATGTACCTTTCAGGCACCTCGATGGCGACGCCCATCGTCGCCGGCGCGGCGGCCTTGCTGTTGCAGGCGAATCCGTCTCTCACTCCGAACCTGGTCAAGATGATTTTGATGTACACCGCCCAGCAGTTGAACGGTTTCAACACCCTCGAACAAGGTGCGGGGCAGATCAATCTCGAAGGCGCGATGAGACTGGCGAAACTCGTCCGCACAGACCTTTCATCAAACACAGCGGTCGGGGCGGCGCTGCTGTGCTCAAACTGTAGCGCGCCGCTCGCCCAGTCCACCATCGCCGATCACACCTTCGGGTGGGGTCAGGGGGTGGTGATGGACTACAGCTTCGCCACCGGCATTAATCTCATCACCAAGTACCAGAAGATTTACGCGCTGGGCTTGCTGCTGAGCGATGGCACGGTGGAAGGAAATCAGAGGCTCACGACCGACGGCGTGCTGATGAGCGACGGCGTGCTGATGAGCGACAACATTCTCACCAGCACCGGCGTCATGATGACTGACGGAAATTTCTTCGTGAGTTGTGGCGTCCTGATGGGCGACGGCGTTTTAATGACCGACGGCGTCCTGATGGGCGATTTCACCGCCCTGTCGCTGGATGTGCTCATCAACGGCGACAGGTCGGCATCAATGTCTGTCACCAGAGACTTGCCGCCCGCTGTTCCGGGCACGTTGACGGCCACCGTGGTTTCATCGAGCCAGATTAATCTGGCGTGGGTAGACAAGTCGAACAACGAAGTCGGCTTCAATATCGAGCGGTCGATTGACGGCACCACCTTCTCCCAAATCGGGACGGTGGGCGCGAACATCACCAACTTCAGCAACACGGGTCTGACCGCCGGCAAGAGCTACATTTATCGTGTGCGCGCTTACAACGGCGCGGGCAACTCGGCTTACTCCAATACCGTCACGAAAGCGACGCTTGCGGCTCCGCCCGCCACTCCAACCGGATTGGCAGCAACCGCTGTCTCAGCGAGTCAGATGAACTTATCGTGGACGGACACCTCGGTCAACGAAGACGGCTTCAAAATCGAAAGATGTGCCGGCTCAAACTGCACCAACTTTATTCAGGTCGCACAGGTGGGCGTTAATGCCAAGACATTCTCGAACACCGGCCTGACACGTAACACCACTTACCGCTACCGCATCCGTTCTTTCAACGCGGGCGGCAATTCCGCTTACTCCGCAATTGTCAGTAAGGCAACCCCGAGGTAAGCGCGTACCACCGTAGCTGAGGCAGCCCGCAAGGCTGCTTCAGCTACGAGTCTAACTTTTGCCACATACGCGGGGAACACTTGCCAACCTAAGGAAGCCACCTCGCCCGCTCCTTCCAGCATTCGTACCCGGCCAAAGAGATGAGAGATTTTTCGTCAAAACGACTGCCATAAGTGTCTTTTTGACCGATTCTTTCAATGTGCCTGCGGTCAGGTCATTAGCAATTCCCTTAATAACGCGCATGCCCTACATGGCATATAGATTGCCCGTATATACTGGACGTAGGCTTGCTCCAACTGCTCCAATTGCCTATGCACTCCTTAAATCTACCAACCGAATCCGAATTGATCTGATGAATTCCGCCACCAGCCAGCATTTAGCCAAGCCATATATGGTGACGGTCATCGCTTTCGGCGCGGCTGCGTGTTTCTTTACCGTCAATCAGCTTTCCCCTAGCTCTCTAGACCTGCGTTTTATTGTAATTGCTCTGATCACGGTGAGCCTCGGCTCCCGCGTCGTCGTGCAAATCCCTCGGGTCAAAGGTCAGATTTCCGTATCGGACACTTTCATTTTACTGGCCATGCTGCTCTGCGACGGGGAAGCAGCGATTTTGTTAGCTGCCGCAGACGCGCTCATTTCTTCGGGCAGAATCACCAAGAAGAAATTAACCATCGCTTTCAACACATCGGTCTTTATCTGCTCAACATTCATTACCGTCTGGTCTCTCCGATTTTTATTCGGCCCGATTACAAAACTCTCCGGTCAAGGCTACACTTCCAAATTCATTATTGCCTTATGTGTGATGGCCTGTGTCCAGTACGCTGTCAACTCGGGGTTGGTGGCGACGGGCGTCGCTCTCAAAGCCGGTCAGCCTCTCTGGAGAATGTGGCGCGAAAACTTTCTCTGGACTTCAATCACATACTTCGCGGGAGCTTCAGCCGCCGGCATCACCGCGAAATTGGTCGGACTGCTCGGCCTTTATGCTTTTCTGGCGACCGGCCCGATCATCACCATCGTTTACTTTACCTACTGCACTTACCTGAAGAATGTCGAGGCATCGGCCAAGCAGGTGGAGTTGGCCCAACTTCATGCCGAGCAAGTTCAGCAGCACATGGTCGCCCTGCGAGACAGCGAAGAGAGATTTCGCAGCGCGTTTGACTATGCGACTATCGGGATGGCCGTGGTGTCGCTGAAAGGGCGGTGGCTGCAAGTTAATCGGTCGCTCTGCGAGATCGTAGGTTACACCGAAGAGGAACTGCTCGACGCCAGTTTCGAGGACATTACCTATACAGAGGACCTGGTGGTTGCGCTCGAACATTTCGAGCAACTCAAGACCGGCAATATCAACTCCTATCAGGCCGAGCAACGCTATCAACATAAAGACGGCTACGACGTGTGGATTCTCTTGGGAGCCTCGGTCGTCCGAGAGGCGCAGGGCAGCCCGCTCCACTTGATCTTCCAGATTCAAGACATCACGAACCGCAGGCGGGCGGAAGAGCAACTCATTCATGATGCCTTCCACGATGCTTTGACCGGCCTGCCGAATCGCGCGTTGTTCGCCGACCATGTGAAGATGGCGATCCAGCGCTCGAAGCGCAATAACGAGAAATTATTTGCCATCCTCTTCCTCGATCTTGATCGCTTCAAAGTGATCAACGACAGCCTCGGACATCTGGTCGGAGACCAACTTCTGGTGGGCATCGCGCGACGGCTGGAGACGTGTCTGCGCCCCGGCGATTCCGTCGCCCGTTTGGGCGGGGACGAATTCACCATCCTGCTCGAAGAACTCGTCGATACCGACGATGCGATGGAGGTCGCGCAAAGAGTCCAGGAAGCGATTTGCCAACCTTTCCTCATTCAAGGCCACGAAGTTTTCACCACGGCGAGCATCGGCATCGCGCCCAGCACCACCAACTACAACAGCGCGGAAGACATCTTGCGCGACGCGGATACAGCCATGTATCGCGCAAAATCTCTCGGCAAGAAGCGGCATGAAGTCTTCGACAAGGTCATGCACGAGCGGGCGATGCGTTTATTACAGTTGGAGACTGACCTGCGCCGAGCAGTCGAACGCGATGAATTTGTGCTTCATTACCAGCCCATCATTTCCCTCAAGACCAGCAGGGTCACCGGCTTCGAGGCCTTGATCCGTTGGGAACACCCGGAAGCCGGCTCCATCTCGCCGGGCGAATTCATCCCGGTCGCGGAGGAAACAGGCTTAATCATTCCCATCGGCAAGTGGGTTTTGCATCAAGCCTGCCGGCAGATGAGGACATGGCAAGCGGGACTTCAGGCCGAAGATTTGACCATCAGCGTCAATTTGTCGAGCAAGCAGTTCACCCAGACTGATCTCATCGAGCAAATCGCCGACATCCTGCTCGAAACCGGCTTGCCGCCGCGATGCCTGAAGTTGGAGATCACGGAAAGTATGGTGATGGAGAATATCGAAACGGCGGTACACATGCTCACCCAATTGCGCGGCCTGGGAGTCGAGATCAGCATCGACGACTTCGGGACAGGCTATTCATCGTTGAGCTATTTACACCGGTTCCCGATCAACACCTTGAAAATTGATCGATCTTTTGTGACGAGGATGACCGACAACACGGAAAATGGAGAAATAGTTCGGACGATTATCACCTTGGCACGGAGTCTGGAAATGAATGTGGTCGCGGAAGGCGTGGAAACTCCAATGCAACTGGCGCAACTCCGAAGTTTGGATTGCGACTACGGACAGGGCTACTTATTCTCCCGTCCGGTGAAGGCCAGCGAGGCCCGGCAACTGATCGCAAGCGGTGCTCCTTATGACTTCACTGCCCTCGCGGTCATAGATGAACAGGTATTGGCCGCGTAAGGATGAGAGTGGTTATGTCAACTGTCAGGGCTGCCAGATGCGATGAAATTGCCATTCCCTTTGTGGCGGATGAAGTGGAGACGCCCCGGCTTCGGCTCCGCATGTTCGCGCACAGCGATACACAAGCACTGTCGCTGATTACCGGCGACCCCGAGGTGATGACCCATATCGGCGAAGGCAAACCGCTTTCGGAAGCGCAAACGGAAATTAATCTCGATACCATTATTAAGAATTTCAGAAGACGCGGTTTCGGCAGATGGGCGCTCATCGATAAAAAACTCGATCAATTAATCGGGTACTGCGGCTTCGGCTCCGGCAACCCGGAAGTCGGGATCGAGCTCGCCTACCTTTTGGCTAAGCCGTATTGGAGCAAAGGACTCGCGGTTGAAGCGGCGCTCGCCTGTCTGCGCTACGGGTTTGAGGAGTTGCAATTTGATGCTATCGCCGGCGTCACGCGTCCCGGTAATATCCGGTCACAGCGGGTTCTGGCAAAGATCGGCATGAGATATTTAAGACATGCCTATTATTATAGCTATGATTGCGTCCACTATTCGATTACTCGAAACGAATTTCGTCTCCAGACGATGATGTCCCCCCAAGCTCACCATCATCAATCATTCAAGGTAAGGCGACTTTCACTGTGAAGCCGACCGCTAATCTGATGCGGGTGAGGTTCATGCTCAACACCGGATTCATCCGGTCTTATTGCACCTCGCGCAGCAGGTAGGGATAAACTTGCGCCATGAAGTCAGACGGATAGAGACGCGCCCATCTGCGAAAGCACTCTTACTTTGTGTTTCGTCCGGTGACGTAACCGATCAGACCTGTCACGATGGCTGTGAGGAGCGGCAAAAAACGCTCTTTGTCCGCCGCAGTTAGAGCCTTCTCTGACGATAGCCCACACGCACGGGCACAACGTCACGCCGATCACCACGAGCGCGCTGCTCAAGAGCAGCAAATCTTTGCGCCGCTGATGCGCCGCGTTTGCTTCTTCAAGCCGGATGCGTGAGTCCCTTTGATCGGGGTCTTCACGCGGGACGATTGAGAGTTGATGTCTGTTGGCTAAGTCATTGAGATCAATTCTGTCATCATTCATGGCCGAGCGTGTTCGCTCTACAGCCCGACGATCTCCGTCGTGAGTTGCTGATCCTTATCCGCCAGACCCAGCTTCAAGCCGCGACGTTTGCCGTCGATGGCGACTTCCATCAAAGCAATCGCCTTCCGCAAAACGTCGCTTTTCGTGCCGCCCGTTGTGGCGGCCAGTTGCTCAAGCAGGTCGTTCAACTCGCGCGAGATGTCGAGACTGAGACGAACTTTCTCCTTTTCAAGTTTTGGTGATCCGCGATTCGCGTTTTTTGCGTCGGCCTGGTTCACAGTAGTTTTCCTTTCTTGAATGGTTAAAAAGTTTGTTAGCAGCTAGTCAGGTTCCATATGACCCAGTGCATTGGTGCTTGACTGCCTGATGGCAGCACACGAATTTTAACGACTCGTGCGTTGTGGGATAGCACATACACCTAGCCGGGTTTGCGTTTGCCCTTATAACTGTCGCTCAAGCCTATAAGCGTGGGACCTAAAGTAAACGTAAACCTCAAGGGAATAATACGTAAATTTTACGTAAAAAGCAATCAACCGATTTTCGAGAGAATATTCAAAGTCGAGATGACCGCTTACCACTGAGCGAAGGCGGAAACCGGGCCACCTGATCGAGTTGGTGGACACCATCCGACGCTTGCTCGTCGCGCCCGGCGGCGCGTAGCACGATAGAGATGCGCGTTTTCCGCTTCTCTGCTACCATCCCGCCCATCGGCAGGTAGAATTGATGAGGGATGGTTAAGCTTATGGCGAATCAACAGGCGCGTATCGTGGTTATCGGGGGCGGCTTCGGCGGGCTGTTCGCCGCGCTCAAACTGGCGCAGGACGGCGAGGTGACGCTCGTCAGCAGCGAGGACCATTTCACGTTCCGCCCGATGCTCTATGAATACCTGAGCGGCGAGGTCGAGGCATGGCACATCGCGCCGCAGTACCGGGAGTTGCTCGACGACAAAATCCGCTTCATCCACGGCACGGTGACGGACGTTGACCTGAGCGCACATGAGGTGGAAATCAGCGGGTGGAAGGCGCGCCTGCCTTACGACGCGCTGGTCATCGCCGTCGGCGGCGTCACCAACTACGCGGGCGTCGCGGGCGCGCAGGAGCACGCGCTTCCCTTTCGCAGCATCTTCGACGCGGACGAGTTGCGCCATCGCATGATCGACGCGCTTGACCGCATCCCGCCCGGAGCTTCTGCGGAGGAAGCGCGACAGGCAGCGACTTTCGCCGTCGTCGGCGCGGGCGCAAGCGGCTGTGAACTCTCGACGAAAATGGCCGACCTGCTCCATGATGCGTTCCGGCGGCGCGGTTTGCAGGGCACGCCGCGCGTGGTGGTGGTCGAGATGGGCGACCGTATCGTGCCGGGGATGGGCAAGGAACTGCGCGCCTACGTCGAAGACGCGCTGCGCAAGGCGGGCGTCGAAGTTCACACAGAGACGCGCGTGCTCGGTGTGACGCCGGAGGGGATAGTCTTCGAGCAGGCGGGCGAACAGACGAATTTGGCGGCGGCGGGAATAGTCTGGGTAGGCGGCGTCAAAGTCAGCCCGCTGGTTGATCAATTGCAAGTGCCGAAGGACGACCGCGGACTCGTCGCCGTCAAGCCGACGCTGCAAGTGCTGGGGCACGAAGAAGTCTTTTCGCTCGGCGACGACGCACACTTTCCCCACGCCAGCTCGCGGCTCGCGGGCACGGCGCAACTCGCCTTTCAACAAGCGTTGCTCGCCGCCGAGAACGTGCGCGCGTTGCTGCGGGGGGGTGAACTCAAGACCAAGCACTTCGAGGAACTCGGCGAAGCTCTCAGCCTCGGCACGGAACGCGCCGCCGTGCTCACGGGCGGCAAAGCCTTCGGCGGCGCGCTCGCGCGGCAGGCGCGTTTCGCGCTTTACACTTCGCGCCTCCCGACGTGGCATCATCGAGTCAAAGTCGGCGCGAGTTGGTTCTTTGAAGGAACCGCGCCGCTCCCGCTCGCTTTGCGCAAAGCGGACACATAATCTCCGGCGAAAGCAGTGTGGCTTGAAAGAAAGCGACAGGCGAAGTTTCACATGGCGAGAGGCTGGGAAAGTAAAGCGGTCGAAGCTCAGATACAGGAGGCGGAGGAGCGTGCGCGGCGCGCGGCTGAGCCGCCCGTGGACGAATCGCCCGCCGCCCGAGCGCGCCGTGAACGACTCGAAACCCTGCGTCTCTCGCGCGCCCGCACCCTCTCGCAACTCGAACGCGCGACCAACCGCTCCCACCGTGACATGCTCCAACGCACGCTCCGCGCGCTCGAAACTGAACTTGAAACATTAAACTCGGACTGACGCGCGGCGCACAAGCGCTCACATGTAAAGACGGCGGCACAAAGCAAGAATCTTAAGCTTTGTGCCGCCGTCTTCGGTAAGCGAGTCGAACTTTTTTACCACTCCTCACCGAGATTACTCTGCACGCCGTTGCCCTGCTCGCCGTCGAGGATGGTGCTCATCCCGGCGTTCTCTTCCGCACTCACCGGCGAGTCGGGTTCGGCTGCGTCGCCGCGCTCGGCGGCGCGCTCCTGTTCATTAAAATGGCCTTCGTCGCTTGTCTCTTTGTTTTTGTCGTTCATCCCCTGCTCCTCTCAACTCGCTGCGCCCCAAACAACAGATGATCGCCTTCATACTTCGACCGTTGCCGCTTCGCACGAATCGAGCGCGGGCGCGTCCGTGTCTTGCGCCGCGCCCGCGTCGCCTTCGCCGACATAGAAACGCCCGGCGGCCACGGTCTCAAAATACTCTTCGATGCGGTCGAGTATCTCTGCCACCGCGTGCGAATGATAGATGACCTGGCGGAAGCGAGAGCCGCCGACGAGACCGCGCGTGAACTGTCCCGCGAGTTGCTTCATGCGCCCGATGGCGGGCAGTTCCGGCATATCGGCGCGCAGCAACTCGAAGTATTCGACGAGGACGTTGCGTTTGTCTTCGAGCGTCGGCTGGTAAGGCTCGCGCCCGGCGAGCGTCTCTTCGATCTGACGAAAAATCCACGGGTTCGCCATTGCCCCGCGCCCGATCAAAATGCCGTCGCAATTCGTTTCGCGCCAGCGCGCCAACGCCTCCTCAACAGTCGTCACGTCGCCGCTGCCTGACACCGGAATCTTGACCGTCTCTTTGATCTGCCGCACCAAGTCCCAGTTGGCGCGTCCCTTGTAGCCCTGCTCTTTCGTCCGCCCGTGCAGCGCGATGTGTTCAACGCCGCACGCTTCTGCGAGTTTCGCGGTCTCGACGGCGTTGATGTTGTTGTCGTAATAGCCCGCGCGAATCTTGATGGTGAGCGGGATGGTGATCGCCTTTTTGATTTCCCTGAGAATCGTTTCGAGCCGCGCGTGTTCGCGCAAAAGTCCCGAACCGCCGCCGTGCCTGACCACCTTCGGCGCGGGGCAGCCGCAGTTCACATCGAGGATGTCCGCGCCGGTCTCTTCGGCCATTTCCGCCGCCATCCGCATGCGTTCCGGCTGCCCGCCGAAAATCTGCACGGCGAACGGTCGCTCGTAGTCGTAAAACCGCATCTGCCGCTTCGACTTCGGATTGTTGCGCGTTAACCCTTCGACCGAGATAAACTCCGACACGGTCAGACCGATCCCGCCGCGCCGCTTCAACAAGCCGCGAAACGCCACGTCCGTCACGCCCGCCATCGGCGACAGCACGAGCGGCGGATCGATCAACACATCTCTGATCTTAAAGGGCTTCATCTTCAGGATTGCGGAATGCGGATTTCGGATCGCAGATTCGGAGGCGGGATCAGTTTTTCAATCCACATTCCGCAATCCGCAATCCGCATTCGGTTTATTTCCTCAGTTCGACGCCGTTGGCGACGAAGCGAATTTCGTCAGCCGTGCCGTCGTCTTTGCGCTTGAAGGTCGCGCCGTCTTCGATGAGGTGATCGACCTGCTCTTTGCTGAGCACGTTGACGGAGAATTCGCCTTCGGCTTTGAACTTCATGCTCTTTGAATCTTTCGGCACAAAGAAGCTGTGATCCTTGAAGGTGACGCGAATTCCTGCGACGCCCGCCTCCGGCGCGATCTGCATCCAGCACCCTTCGGCCTGACAGACGCGCTCGACCACGCCTTCGATACGCACGCTCTTGCCCGCATACTTTCCCGGTTCTTTCAGCACATCTGCGAACGCCACGGCGGGCGAATCGCCTAAGACTGCGCCGCGTTTGATTATCTCACCAGTCTCGTCTTTGCCGTGTTCACCTTTCGCGCCCTTGTGCTGCGAGCCCGACTGATGTGATGAAGGCTGCTGCGCGATGACGGCGGAGACGGCGCAGGCGACGAGAAGAAACGAAACGAGTAATGTTTTCATAGAGAAAATAAGCTATCCTTTGCAACTGGAATTATGCCGCAGCATCAGACATGCTTTGCAGCAGCATTTGATTATAGCAATGAGACACAGGCTCATCCAAAGCGCGGGCATCGCATGGACGCTTCTGTACGCCGCGTTTATCATCTGGCTCTACGCGACCGAACCGCGCACGTTTACCGAGGCAACGACGCAGGCTAGCGTCGCCGCCGGAACCTATGTGGTCGATCAAGCGCGTTTCGTTGCCGCTCGCGAATTGTTTCACCGCGAACAGTATCGCGCGGCGCGCGACGAATGGATGCGCGCTGACCCCGCCGGGCGCGATGCGCGCACGCAGTTTTACCTCGCTTACGCTTTTTACCGCGAAGGCTGGGGACGCGTCTACAACGACGATATGTTGTTCAAGCAAGGTTTGGAAGCCGTCGAACGCGCCATCACGTTGTCGCCGGCGGGCGCGCTCAGTGTTGATGACGCGGAACTGAAAATTCGTTCCGCCGCCGAATTAAAAGCAGAACTCCAACAGGGCATCGAGCGGTCGGCGGGCGACTTCAACCCGTTCAAAGTTCTGCGCGAGAGAAAATGAGCGACCGCCGCCGCCGTCGTTGCCGCCCGGCGCCGCCTCTGAAGAGATGAAGAATCATCGCGACAGCAACCAACTGCTTGTGCGCTTCCTTCTGCTCCCGACGATCTTTCTGACCGTCGCGCTCTTGGGCGGCCTGCGCGTCGATGCTGCGACGCGCGCCTTTCTCTTCATCACGCCGCCGCTCGTCACGCTCGTGCTCGCCGCGCTGTTGATGTTTTTGTTCGTGCGCGGGCAACTCGTCGATTTGCGCGCGTGGCTTTCCGGCGATCATGCGCCGCTCGCTAACATCTCGCACGCGCTCACGCTCGCCGCGCTCTTCTGCGCCTCCGCGCAAGCGTTCAACAGCGTGCTCCCCGAACGCGGATTGTTTCGCTGGATGTTCGCGTGCTTCTTCCTCTGGACGCTCTGGAACAATCAATTCGCCGTCTTCGACGCGCGCCGCCTGCTGCGCAGTCTCGCCGCTCTGTTCGGCACGGCCTTCGTGCTCAAACACATGCTGCTCGCGAATCTCTACGCGCCCGAAGGCGGCTGGTGGCAAAGAATCGCGGGCGCGCTCCTTGAAGGCATCACGCAAGGCACATTCGGCGCGCCCGAAAGTTTCGCTCCCGCCACCGGCTACATCAGTTTCTTCACGCTCGCCCTCTATGTTGCGGGACTCATCATTCTGTTACCCTTCGCGCCGTTAGTTGACGCTCAAGGGCGAGAACTGACGGCGCATGGCCTCGTCACAAAATATCATCAACTTTCCCCCGAAGAACGTTTGCTGGTGCGGACAGAAATTTTGCGGAAGAGGCAAGGACAACTCGGAGGCGAGGCTCAATTGCTTGATGAGAAAGCAAGTTAAAAGCAGGCCAAGATCAAGTCTTCGCCCGCCCGCTGCTTTAACAAACGAATCTTTCGCTTACCAATTCACGACCAACTCATCCGAGCCTTGCCACGCGGGAACATCCTCGCGGATGGCAACGCGGTGGAGTCGTTCGGTGTCGGCGAGCAAGCGTCCCGCGCCGAGGGCGACCGCCGCGAGCGGATCGTCGGCGACCGTGACGTGCAGGCGCAGTTCGCTTTGCAGACGCTCGGCCATGCCTTCGAGAAGCGCGCCGCCGCCCGTCAGGAGGAGACCCGTCTGGTAGATATCCGCCGTCACGTCCGGCTGTGATTCTTCTATCGCGCGGCGTGCGCCCGTCACGATCTCCGTGAGCACCGGCTCCAAAGCCTCGCGCACTTCGTCCGAACTGATCTCGACCGCCTTCGCCAGCCCGCTCGCCAAATCTTTGCCGACCACTTCCATGCGGCGCACTTCCGCCTTGCCGTCCACGCCGTTGCTGCGGCTCGCGCCCAGTTCGCGTTTCACCTCTTCGGCGGTGCGTTCGCCGAGTTGCATCTCGTATTTATTGCGCACGTACTCGCGAATGGCGTCATCCATCGCCGTGCCCGCGACCTTCAAACTTGTCGAAGAGACGACCGCCGCAGAGGAGACGATGGCAATGTTCGTCGTGCCGCCGCCGATGTCCACGATGAGGTGCGCGCGTTCGTCTTCATAGCCGAGTCCCGCGCCGAGCGCGGCGGCCAAACCTTCATCCACGAGATCGACGCGCGTCGCCTTTGCATCGCGCGCCGCATCGCGCACGGAGCGTTGTTCGAGCGCGGTCGAAGAACCGGGGACGCCGACGACCATGTGGCTGCGCTTGTGTTGGTTGCCCTGCACGCGGCGAATAAAAGCGACGAGCATCTTTTCGGTCGCCTCGAAATTGTCAACCGTCCCGCCCCGGATGGGACGATAGACTTCGGCATCCTTTGGCTCACGCCCCACCATCTTGTAGGCTTCCGTGCCGACGCATAAAACCTCGCCCGTATACTTGTGAATCGCAACCGCCGAAGGCTCATTCAAAACGACGCCCCGGTCAGGAGCATAAATAAGCGTGTTGACTGTTCCGAGGTCGATGGCGAGGTCTTCCGAAAAAAAGCTGTCTAGAATGTTCATAACCCTTGCTCCCGATATGCTGGTCAGTGGCGCGAGGAGAAAATTTATCTTTCCGCAGTCTCACGGGCAAATTCCATACCATGTAAAGGGCGCATTGAAAGCCCGAAAAGGGCGCATGTAGCATTCGGACGCGTGTCTGTTTCTAAGACACTTACGAGGCGAGCGGGCGAAAGACGAACGCTGAAAGCAGGAGTGTAATGATAGGGATTGGGGTATTACAACAAATGTCCGTCGTCTGTTGCGCGTTGTCCAAGTTGGGTGAGGCAAGCCGCTAAAAGATAGGATTGAATAACGAACAACGAACTAAGCACGACAAACAAGCGGTTCATTGGTCTGTGCGGCGTTCGTCCCGAATAACTTCATACAACGTGACGGCTTCGTGTTTGGAAGTTTGGCGCAGCGTAGGGACAGAGAGGACGCGCACGGTCAGGAGCCGTTCGCGACGTTCGAGCGTGATCTCGTCGCCCGCGCGCACTAGCCGCGACGAACGCGCGGGCACACCGTTGACGAATACCGCCGCGGCCTCGCACAATTCCTGCGCCACCGTCCGTCTTAAAATCAACCGGCTCGCGCGTAAAAATTGATCCAGACGCATAAGGGAAATGCGGATTTGGGAAGATGGAATGGGGATTAGAAAGCATCGACTTGTTTTCTAATCCCCATTCTATCATCCGCAACTCGCAATCGAACTACTGTTTCTTGCCGCCGTTCGTTTCGGACTTCTTCTTGTCCTCTTTCTTCACAGCGGCGGGGGTAATGGCGGGCGCTTTTTCCGTCTCGGTCTTCAGCAGCGGGAGCACGGCTTCGCGGTAGTCGGCGGCGATCTCGACGTAAGCCTCGCGGCGCAAATTGTCGAGGTAGATTTTGCGTTCCTTATCCAGACGACTGTAGGTCATCGCTTCGCGCACCTTGTTGTCGTCGAAGACCGCATCGCCCGCAGGCGTGCGTTCGTCGATGCGCAGGATGAGGACGCCCTGCTCAGTGACGATGGGGTCGGCGACGCCGCCGGCCTTCACGTTCTTGATGGCGTTCGCCACATCTTCGCGCGAAATTTCGCTGACGGCATAAGCGCCAAGTTTGCCTTTCGTCTCCGGCGCGATGCGTTTGCCCTCCACTTCGCGCTCCGATTGCACCATCGCCTGCGCGCCGAAATCCGCGCCCGCGCGCAACTGCGCGACCAGTTTATCGGCGTGCTCGCGCACTTCCCTGGTGTCTTTCCCAACCACGCTCAAAAAGATTTCCGACAACACGACCGTTTCGGGCTTGCGGAATTTTTCCTTGTTCGCTTCGTAGTAATTTTTAACTTCGGTGTCGGTCAGGCTATAGAAAACTTTCTGATCCACCTCTCTGCCGAGCACCCACGTCTTCATGATCTCGGTGCGCAGCGTTTGCCGCACCGAGGCCGGGTCGATCTTGCTTTCGCGCATCGCCTGTTCGAGCGCGGCGAGCGTCGGGATATTCTGTTCCTTCGCCACCGCCAGCATGCGCCGGTTGACTTCAGCCTCGACATCTTCGGCCATCCCCAACTCTTTGCCCTTCTGAATGAGTAGCTGCTCGTTAACGAGCGTGGCGATGATTTCGGGTTGTCGTTTCGTGACCTCTTCCCTGGCCTGTTGGTCGGCCACGTTGCGCTGCCCCTTGATGGCCTCCACCGATTCCGCGATCTCGCGCTTCAACATGGAAAGCGTGATCACTTCCGTATTGACCTGTGCGATCACTTCGTCGATGACGCGCGGCACGCCTTCCTCCTGCGCCCACGCTGTTGTCGTGTTGGTCATAAACAGCGAGGCCACAAGCAACGCCGCGAACGAAAGCGAGCGCACATGCATTGTAGATTTTAACTTCACAGAATTTTACTCCTTCAATCCCGGCACGCCCGTCGATTTACAGGCGTCACCTCTCATCCTAAATTATTAACTCAATTTAAACGACTTCTGATTTCGCGTCCGGCTCTTGCAGGCCGAACAGTGGGGCGCAATGGTCAGGTGTTTTTAGCTTTCGATTTTGAGATGGGAGATTTCATTTTTTTGCTCCGAACTTAAAATCTGCCACCTCGCATTTGAGCTTCATTTTAGTCCGCGCGGCGTATTTGCAGCAACAAGCCGTGCGCGGTTTCGATGACGTTCTCCGTCTCTTCCTCGTTCAACTCGACGCGCAACACGCCGTTGGGTGTAAAGGTCGTGCCCGCGCATTCATTGACGAGCGCGAGCAATTGCGCCGGTTCGACGCGCGCCTTCTCGCTCAACTTGATCGCCAACCCCGTCGGTGTCCGGTCAAGGGAAATCACCCCGACGAGTTCGGCCATGCGGCGCAAACGCGAGTAGGCCAGCAGACGCTCGACCGCTTCCGGCACGCGCCCGTAGCGGTCTTCCGTCTCGGCGCGAATCTGCGTGAGCGTCTCATCGTCGCGCGCCGAAGCGATGCGTTTGTAGGTGCGCAGGCGTTGCCCCATGTCCAGGATGTAATCTTCGGAAATCGCCACGTCCACACCAAGATTCAGCGAGACGGATGTTTCGTCCTGAACGTCCTCGCCGCGCAATTCCGCGACCGTGCGTTCCAGCATCTGCGTGTAAAGATCAAAGCCGAGCGTGTCCATGTGGCCGGACTGCTGACCGCCGAGAAGATTCCCCGCCCCGCGCAGTTCCAGGTCGAGGGCGGCGATGCGGAAGCCCGCGCCGAGGTCGGAAAACTCGCGAATCGCCGCTAAGCGTCGACGCGCTATCGCCGTCAATTCCGCTTCCGAAGGAATCAATAAATAAGCGTAGGCGCGTCGATTGGAGCGCCCGACGCGCCCACGCAGTTGATAGAGTTGCGCGAGGCCGTAGTGATCAGCACGGTTTATGATGATGGTGTTGGCGCGCGGGATGTCTATGCCGTTCTCAATGATGGTCGTCGCCACCAAAACATCGTGTTTGTAGGCCATGAAATCCAGCATCACCGTTTCCATCTCTTTCTCGTTCATCTGCCCGTGCGCGATGCAGACGCGCGCCTGCGGGATCAAACGCTGGACGAGCGCGGCGACTGTCTCAATCGTCTCCACGCGGTTGTGAATGAAGAAGACCTGCCCGCCGCGCCCCAACTCCAACTCTATCCCAGACTTAATGACCGACTCCGAAAACTGCACCACCTGCGTTTGGATCGCGAGACGGTCGCGCGGCGGCGTCTCGATCACCGACATGTCGCGCAGATTCATCAATGACATGTTGAGCGTGCGCGGGATCGGCGTGGCCGAGAGCGTCAACACGTCAACCTTCTTCTTCAACTGCTTGAGACGCTCCTTGTGCGCGACGCCGAAACGCTGTTCTTCATCCACGACGACGAGGCCGAGATCGCGAAACTGCAAATCCTTCGACAGAATGCGGTGTGTCCCGATGAGGATGTCCACTTCGCCCGCCTCGACGCGTTTGACCACCTCTTTCTGCTCCTTCAGCGAGCGGAAACGCGAGAGCAATTCGATTTTGACGGGGAACGCGGCGTAGCGCGCGTTGAACGTCTCGTAGTGTTGATAGGCCAGAACCGTGGTCGGCGTCAGCACCGCCACCTGCTTCGATTCCATCACAGCCTTGAAGGCCGCGCGCATCGCCACCTCGGTCTTGCCGTAGCCGACATCGCCGCACAGCAATCTGTCCATCGGCGTCGGCGCTTCCATATCCACCTTCACGTCTTCGATGGCCGTCTCCTGATCCGGCGTCGGCACGTACTCGAAGCCGTCTTCAAACTCGCGTTGCCACGGGCTATCGGCGGCAAAAGCATAACCGCCGACCAGCTTGCGCTCCGCGTAGAGACGCAACAATTCGTCGGCCATGTCGCGCATCTCGCGCTTGGCCTTCGCCTTCGTCTTCTGCCAGCCGAGGCCGCCGAGCCGGTCGAGCGTCGGCTCATGCCCCTCCGCGCTCGAATACCGCTGCACGAGATCGAGCCGCTCGACGGGCACATACAGTTTCGAGTCCTCCGCGTAGAAGAGCAGCATGAACTCGCCGCGGCGTCCGGGGCCGAGGTCGAGCGTCTGCAAACCGCCGAAGCGCGCGAGGCCGTGGTCGATATGCACGACATAATCGTTGACTTTGAGATCGCGAAAGTCCGAGAGGAACGCGGCGGTCTTCGACTTCCGGTGCGCCTTGCTCCCGCCGGCGGTCGCGGGCTGTCCCGTCCCCAACGCCCGATGCTCCACCGTCGCGCCGTCGTGCGCTTCGTCAAACAGATCGTTTTCGACGTGGACGAACAACCCCGCCAGCGGCAACTCGAACCCGCCCGACAGACGCCCGACTGTGACCAAAGCCTGCCCGCCGTCCAGCGTCCCACCTTCGCCCGCAAACGCCAGACGCGCGCCGACGTTATACTCCGCGAGCATCTCCGCGACGCGCTCGGCCACGCCCGCGCTCGGCATCGCAAAGAGCACCTGCTGCTGCTGCGCGCCCTCCGCCGACAGCAGCGTGCGCCGCACATCCGCCGCGAGTTCCGCGATGCGCCCGTGATAACGGCGCGCGGCGCGGGCGCTCCATTCAATTTCGGGCGCGCTCTCCACCGCCGGGAAGAGAAACATCGGCGCACGGCGCGCCCGTGCCCGCCCGACTTGCACTCCCGCCGCCGCGTCCTCGGCCTCGCCCGCGAATTGCTCGTCTGTCATCGCCGCCGCGCGTCCCAGCGTGCGCAACTCGACGCGCGGCACGCGCTCCAAACCAGCGCGCAATTCTTCCGCCGTCAAATAAAGTTCGTCGGGACGCAAAGCGATCTCGTCCGCGCTCTCCATCTCAAGGTAACGCGCGCTCAAAGTCTCGTAAGTGTTTCCCAGAAAAGTTTCGAGCGCGGCGGGTTCATCCACGACGAGCACCGTTTCCTGTTGCAGGTAATCGAACGCGCTCGCCTTCGTGTCGTGGACGAGCGGGATCAACCATTCCCAGCCCGCGAACGTCTCGCCCTCGTCCGCATGGACGGTGCGGTCTTTCAACGCGCGCCCGTAACGATCTTCACTGAACCGCTCGCGCGCCAACTCCGCCCACAGACGAAAATCATCCGCGCCCACCGCATACTCGCGCATCGGCACGATCTCGACCGCCTGTCGTTGCGCGATGGACAATTGCGTCTCCGGGTCGAACTCGCGGATCGAATCCACCGTGTCGCCGAAGAACTCCACGCGCACCGGAGACTCGCGCCCCGGCGACCACACGTCCAGAATCCCCCCGCGCAGAGAGTATTCACCCACCGCGCCAATCGGGTCTTCCCGCACGTAGCCCGAAGCCAGCAATAGCTCGACCAGCTCTTCCGGCGCGTAATCCTCGTCGCGTTTGAGCGTCGCCCCCAACGCAAGCATTTGCTGCGGCGTCACCGTCCGCCGCGCCAGCGCACGCGCCGTCAACAACACGAAATCCCCTTGCCCCTGCGCCAGACGCCACAACGTCAGAGCGCGCCGTTCCAGCGTCTCCGCGTGCGGCGACGCGCCCGCATACGGATCGCTCTCCGAAGCAGGCAGCGTCAATACGGCGTCACGATCCCCGCCCCCGCGTCTCAATGCTTCGCTCCAAAAACAGAGATCGCGATCCCACTGTTCGAGGTCGCGGCTGGCCTGCACAGCGACCGCGAGTCGCTTCCCCGTCTCGCGCTGCAAGGCCGCAAGGACGAGCGCCCGCGCCGCGCCCGAAGTCAGCCCGCCCACAGACACCACGCGCGCCCCGCCGCGCACTTCTCCCACGAGATGCCGTAGCTCCTCGCTCTCCAACACGCGCCGCAACACGCCCTGCACCGGACTCTGTTGAATCGTACTGCTCATAACTCTTGAGTGATTGGTGATAAGTGATAGGTGATAGGATGAAAACCTGTTCTTATTTATCATCCATCACTTATCACCAATCACTTGCTTCTTGATTCTCTCAATTATGTCGGTCGTCGAAGCGCCTTCGACGAATGGCAACGCGTGTACGCGCCCGCCCGCCGCTTCGACTTCTTCGCGCCCGTGAATTTCCTCTAAGGCATAGTCGCCGCCTTTCACCAGCACGTCGGGCAGCAGCCGCGCGATGAGCGGGCGCGGCGAGAGTTCGTCGAAGACGATGACGTAGCTGACAGCTTCGAGCGCGGCCAGCATCTCGGCGCGTTCCGCTTCGTTCATCACGGGGCGCAACGCGCCTTTGAGTTGGCGCACCGCCGCGTCCGAGTTGATCGCGACGATCAGCGCATCGCCGAGCGCACGCGCCGCCTGCAAATAACGAACGTGGCCGACGTGCAGAAGGTCGAAGCAACCGTTTGTGAACACGAGCCGCCGCCCTTCGGCGCGCAAACGCCCGCGCACCGCGCCCGCTTCATCCGGCGAAAGTATCTTCTGGTTCATCATCCGCGATGCCGGGAATGCTAACACGAAGAGCCATGAGCCGTCAGCGATCAGCCGCCAGCTATCAGCCGGAATGGTGCGAGTGATAGCCGGATCAATTGATTCTCATTTGCTGTTAGGGTCAATTCACTCTCGCTGGAAAAAGAACTAACCACGAAAACACACGAAACAACACGAAGCAACTCGAAGCAGTGCCACGACGCGAAACCGCACGAACCGCTACGAAGCACCACGAAGAAGTATCACGAATTTCGTGCTCTTTAATTCGTGTAGTTTCGTGTGGTTTCGTGGTTCCAGTCTTTGCCGTCAAGCATAAATAGACCCGGCATTGGCTGACGGCTGATTGCTGACGACTGACGGCTTCTCTATAATCCGCTTTTCTTTAGGAGCCGACATTGTGATGACAGAAAATACCATCCCATTCATAGAAGACAACGATCAGACGCGCGCCCGCCGCGAACACCTGGACAAAATCCGCGAACTAATAGGCAACGCCTACCCGAACAAGTTTCGCCGCACGAACGTCGCCAACAGCGCGGAAGGCGAAGACACGATCACGGCCATCGTCAACGAAGCGACGATCACAAAGCTAGTCAACAAAGAAGCCTTCGGCGAAGCGTTCCAGATGCTTCGCCGTAAAGTCAGAGAGGGTGCGCGCCCCACGGCGGAAGAACTTGAGCCGGTGAACGCGGAACTGAATCGGATCGACGTGCGCGTGAGCGGTCGGCTTGCCGTGCCGCCGCGCGTGATGGGCAAGGCCGCGTTCGTGCATCTCTCCGACGGCAAAGAGCGTTTGCAGATTTACGTGCGCCGCGACGACGCGAAGGGGCGCGCGGCGGACGGGCGCGAACTCGACGGATGGGAACTCTTCGGGCTGCTCGACCACGGCGACTTCATCGGCGTCGCGGGCTTCCTCTTCGTCACGAAGACGGGCGAACTCTCCGTGCATGTGCGTGAATTTGAATTTCTCGCGAAGGCGCTCCTGCCGATGCCCGACAAGTTGCATGGCATCAGCGACCCCGAAATCCGTCAACGCCAACGCTACGCCGACCTCATCGCAGGCAGCCTCAAGATCGACAAGGACGACGCAACCGCCGCAGAAGAACACGGCGCGGAGCGCGAACTCACCACGCGCGAAGTCTTTGAACGCCGCTCGAAGATCATCCGCGAGATGCGCGCCTTCTTAGACGAGCGCGGCTACATCGAAGTCGAGACGCCGATGCTCACACCCATCGCTTCGGGCGCGGCGGCGCGTCCCTTCGAGACAACTCATAATGCGCTTGGCATCAAGCTCTACGCCCGCATCGCCCCGGAACTCTACCTCAAGCGGCTGCTCGTCGGCGGCTTCGAGCGCGTCTACGAACTCAACCGCAACTTCCGCAACGAAGGCATCGACCGCACCCACAACCCCGAATTCACCATGCTCGAATTCTACTGCGCCTACATGGACGTGAACGGCATGATGGACTTGTGCGAAGAGATGCTACGGCAGGCTGTCGAGCAAGCGACGGGCGGGACGAGCATTCGCTTTGAAGGTCAAGAGTTCGATTTCGGTCGCCCGTTTGAGCGGCTTACGATGAAAGAGGCAATCAATAAATATTGGTCTCCCAAACTAAGAAAACAAATTGGCGCGGAATTCAATGTTAAATGGCTTGATGATCCTGAACAGGTTGATTTCCTCGCTACGTGGTTTAGCAATTGGTCTCTTTATTATTTAGGCTATGCGTATTTGCCCGGCTACGATCCCTCTGATGGAAGAGAGTCAACTCAAGTTATAAATCAAAATATAAAAACACTTGCCATCGATTTCCGAGAGAGAGCAGAACAATTTGATAAGTTGGAAAGGCAGAGGGAAATAACTTCAGATGAGTCTCATACAGGAAGGTTAATAGTTGAACTTTTTGAGAAGGTAGTAGAGCATGAATTAGTTCAACCGACATTCATCACGGACTTTCCAAAACCAGTCTCGCCGCTCTCGAAAGCGTCACCGGATGATCCGGCCATCGCGGAGCGATTTGAGTTGTTCATCAACGGGATGGAATGCGCGAACGGGTTTTCGGAGTTGAATGATCCGGTGGAGCAGCTTGAGCGGTTCAGGGAGCAGGGGCAGGCGCGGGAACGGGGCGATGAGGAGGCGATGCAGATGGATACGGATTATGTGCGGGCGCTCGCTTACGGGATGCCTCCGGCGGCGGGGATCGGGATCGGCATCGACCGCATCGTGATGTTGTTGACGAACCGGCGTTCCATCCGCGACGTGATCCTTTTCCCGCACATGCGCCCCGCCACCGCGCGCCCGGCGGAAGAAACAATGGAGACAGAGTAATCGCAAAGGCAGGTGTCGGCGCGAGTCCCGTCAGGGACGTTTGGTAATAGCCCGGCGATTTATCCATTGGTATCTACACTATCTTTGAAACTGGGGTCTTAAAGCGGCTCCTGCCGCCCGATGTGCGGAAAGGCTGTGCCTTTCCGCGAAGCATCTCCTTCGGGGTGGAGCTATGCCCCACACATCCGGGGCGTAGCCCCGATGAAATTAAGAAACTTGCTGCCGGTGAGTCGCAGACTCACCGCACATCAGGCGGCAGAGCCGCAAAAAACAAGCCCGATAGACTTGTGTAGATACCAATGGATTTATCGCCCGGTATAAATTGCAGATACGGCAAAGTCCCGTAGGGACGATTGAAAGGTTCGCTCAATCGTCCCTACGGGACTCTATCTGTTTGTACCTGGCGATCCCGGCGATAAATCGCCGGGCTATTGTCAGTTGCCCCCAGACGGGGCTTTCGCGCGGTGGTTTCAAACGATTCACTGACAAGTCAGGGTTTCGTCCTCGGATTTTGCGTCGCCTTGTTTGTTGAAATTTTCTGGCTCAATTTCGCCTGTCGTTCTATCGCCCATGCGGGGACTGTCCCCTGTTGCGCGATTGATTTGACGTAGGCATCGAGGGCGGCGAGCGCGGCGGCGTGGTCGCCCATTTGCTCGCGGACGCGGCTGAGGTCGAGAAGCATTTGCGGGTTGGCGTCGCCGTAAAGCTCCGCTGCGCGGGCGAAGTGTTGCGCAGCGGTTTCGAGTTGGCCGCGTCTTTCGTAGAGACGACCGAGATAATAGTAGGCGACGGGGTAGCGCGGCGCGGCCTCTTTTTGCGTCAGGGGGAGCAGCGCGGCGATGGCTTCCTCTTCGCGCCGGAGGTTCATGAGCGCGGAGCCGAGTTCGAGATTCGCGGGCGGGAAATATCCACCGGGGCTGCGCGCGAGGACGCTGCCGTAATACTTCGCGGCCTCTGCGTAGTCGCCGCGCTCGCGTGCGCCCCGCGCCGTTTGCAGCAAGTCGTAAGTCATGCGGTCAACTACGTGCGAACGGCGCGGCGTCGAGTTTGACGAAGACAGGCGAACGCCGTCGTCGCCGCCCGCGCCGTCGCCGGTCTTGATGTTCGCGGCTGCGACGAGTTCGCGGCGGGCATCGACGATTTCGCGCGGGACGCCTGCTGCGCCGCCGCTGCGGGTGGAGCGCGCGACGAAATTATCGAGCACAAGGAGGCCGCGCTTCGCGTCGCCGTCTTCGGCGTAGGCGTGTGCGAGAGCGATGGCGGCTTCGGCGTGCGCGGGTTCGAGTTGGAGCGTGCGCCCCCATTCGCGCAGCGCGAGGTCGGCTTCGCCGCGCAGCAGGTGGAGGCGACCGAGGTTGTAGCTCGCTTCGGCGTAAGTGTAGTTCTCCTGTTTGAGCGCGGCGGCGAAGGTCTGCCGCGCCTCGTCCCAATGTCCCTGCCGGATGAGCACGACGCCGAGATTATTGAGAGCGCGGGCGTAGTTGCCGTGCCGCTGGCTGATCGCTTTGCGGTAAGCGTCTTCCGCCGCGCTCGCGTCGCCGAGACGCGCGAGGGCGTTGCCGGTGTTGAAGAAGAAGGGCGGATCGTAACGATCTTCACCCAGCATCAGACGCAGTTGGGCGAGTGCGTCCGCGTCGCGCTTGAGTTCGACGAGACGAGCCACGAGCGCGCGTTGCAGGCGGGCACGCTCCGTGGAGATGCCGGCGGCACCGAGGTCGGCGCGCAACTTGTCGAGTTCCGCCTCTTCACCCTCAGCGGTCGCCTCATTGCTTACTGATGCGACGGCGGCGGGCGCAGTAGTAGCATTTGCTGCTGCTGTCGCCGGAGCAGCAGCAGGCTGCGCGGCGGCGCTCGTAGCGGCGGCACGACGGGCGCGCGTGATCTCCGCCGCGCCTTCCGGCTTCGCCGCTGCTGCTGCTGCTGCTGCTGCTGTCGTCGCCGGTTTTTCCGCAGCCACCTTCGCAGGTTTCTCCGCCGCCTCGTTTGACTTTACTACTTTCGCCTTGCCCGGCCTCGCTCGCGCCGTCGCGGATGGTGGCGGCGTCGCCCGGCGCATAGGCTGCGCCGGGCTTTGCGCCAGCAGGACGATGGGCGCACCAGCAGAACAGCAGGCGGCCACCAAGGCCGACAACGAAGCGGAGAGCATGAAGCGTCGCGCGCCGTATGCGCGCGAGTTTGTCTGTTGGACCGGGTGCGAGAATTGTTCGGGCATCTTTAGTTCTCCGTCGGTTGCGTGGTCAGGATTTGGGATGCGTCGCCTGCGCGTTTTGTAATTCAGGGAGACGCCGCTAAGGAATTCAGCGCGGAGTTTCTTTTCTGAGGGCGCGGCGTGGCCGCTCTTTTAATTGTTCCGTGCCGGGAGTTTTTAACTGCGGCGGCGCAGGGGGCGTATGCGCGGCGTAGGCGATGATCGTGCCGCCGAAACCAACCGCCCATAGGGACGAACGGTTGACGACCGAGAGGCGTTCGAGGGGATGGCGCGTGTGGCTCGATTCGCTTTGCCAGTTTGCGCCGCCGTCCGTGGTGCGAATGATGGTCCCTTGCGCGCCGACCGACCAGCCTTCCGCCGCGTTCAAAAACTTCACATCCCTCAGATCAACTCTCACATTAGATTCTTGCGGTTGCCAACTGCGCCCGCCGTCTGTGGTGGCGAGCACGATGCCGCGTTCGCCGACCGCCCAGCCGCGCCGCCCATCAATGAAAGAGACGGCGTTGAAGCGCGTCGTCGCGCTGATGGGAGCAGGGCTCATGCTCCACTGCGCGCCGCCGTCTGAGGTTTGCAAAATCGTGTTGCCCGCGCCGACGAGCCAGCCCGCGCCGCCCGCGAGAAACGCGCCGCCGAGCAGCAGATATCTGGTCGGCACATTTTGTCGCGCCCACGTCGCGCCGCCATCCGTCGTGGCAAAAAGCGCGCCCATCTCGCCGAACGCCCAGCCGCGCCGCGCGTCCGCGAACGTTACGCGCGTGAGCAATACGTCCGCCTCCGCCGCGCCCGTCACCGCGAGGCGCGACCAAGTCGCGCCGCCGTCCGTCGTCTTCAACAGATAAGAGCGCGGCTCTTCTTTGGTCCGGAGCAGATAGATGTTGCGGTCGCAGACGAGCCAGCCCGTGTTTGCGTCGATAAAATAAACGTCGCGCAAAGCGTCTTCCGTCGGGCGACGCCGCGCTGCCCAGGTCCGCCCGCCGTCTTCGGTCGCCAGCAACATGCCCTTGCCGCCCACTGCCCAGCCCTTCTGCTCATCAACAAAGTAGACGGCGCGCAGCCATGCCAGAGTCCCCGATGCCTGCAACTCCCACGCGCCCGACGGCGGCGGAGCGGAGCGGAGCGGGAGACAGAAAGCACCGGATTGCGGAGTTTGGATGGCGGATGGCGGATTGGAAGACGCGGGGCGCGCAACGCATAGTAATGCGGTCACAGCAACGAACACCGAAGCCGGAATGCATAACGCGAAACGTCGCTGGTGCATCGTCGAACGCTGGATGCGGAACGCGGCACTCGAAACGCGGAACGTCAAACGAAGCACACTTGCTCCCTCTCTGATAATCCGCCATCCGCCATCCGCCATCCGCATTCGCCTAAAACCCTCCCGTGAAGATGCGGAAGAAACTGACGACGGGCAGTAGTTTCACCACGCGGTCGAATGTCTTCAATTTGTTGCCGGGGACGATCACTTGATCGCCGGGGGCGAGGAAGAAGTTGTCGGGCATCTTGCCTTTTTCAATCGCGGCGACATCGATGAACGTCGGTTGCAAGTAGCCATCGGCTTGCCGACGCATCACCATCACTTTCTTCTTGTTGCCCGTCTCCAGCACGCCGCCGGAGAGATTGAGAGCTTCCGTGACGGAGAGACGGCGCGTCATCGGTCGAATGCCCGGTTGCCCCACGTCGCCGACGACCCAGAAGACCGCCGACTGCGCCTTGTCGAGCGAGACGGTCACTTTCGGATCGATGACATACTCGTCGAGTTTCTTCGTGATCTCGGCGGCGACCTGCTCGGTCGTCTTGCCGCCCACGAAGATGCCTTCGGGAATCAGCGGGTGCGAGATTTGGGCATTGGGCGGCACGGTGATGCCATTCTTCGAATAGCGGTCGAGATTGAAGACCGTGATCGAGATCACGTCTTCGGGGCCGAGACGATAGGTCGCCATGAAGTTGTTGTAGTAGGGCACGACGGCAGCCTCTTCTTCCGTCAACATCTCGCGCCGATTCGCCAGCGTCTCCACGGGCACATCGGCGCGCGGCGGCGCACTCTGGTCGTCAGGCTCCAGGCGTTCGCCCGTCTTTTTGGCCGCCTCGGAGACGGTGCGCGGGCGCGTCTTCCCTTCCGGCTTTTGCTTGTCCTGCGCGGCGAGCACATTGACAAAGACCGCTTGGCTCGCGAGCATCATCGCGAGCGCGATGATGGTTAACTTCAGATTGTGACTTTTCATTTTGTGTTACCTCTCAAAACTTCAGGCCGCGCACCGCCGCATCCCGCTAACGCGCGCCGCGTCCGAACAGAATCGTCTTCACCGTCTCAAACAGAATCACCGCGTCGAGCGCGAGGCTCTGATTCTTGATGTAGTAGAGATCATATTGCAGCTTCTGCCGCGCGTCTTCGATGGACGAGCCATACGGATACTTGATCTGCGCCCAGCCGGTGAGGCCGGGCGGGATCAGGTGGCGTTGTTCGTAGAACGGAATCTCCTCGGCCAGTTGCGCGATGAAGTGGGGGCGTTCCGGGCGCGGCCCGATAAAGTTCATCTCGCCTTTCAGGATGTTCCAGAACTGCGGTATCTCGTCCACCCGGATTTTGCGGATGACGCGCCCGACTCTCGTCACGCGCGCATCGCCGTCGCGCGCCCAGACGGGGCCGTCCTTCTCCGCATCCGAACGCATCGAACGAAACTTCATGATCATGAACGGTCGCCCATTCATGCCGACGCGCTCCTGTCTGTAAATCGCCGGCCCCGGCGATTCGAGTTTGATCAGGATCGCCGTCACAAGCGCGAGAGGCAGCGAGACGAGCGCGCCCACGAGCGCGATGCCGCGATGCAGGAACGTCCGCGCCACGCCGCTTAAACGCGCCTGCCGCCCGCGTCCCGAAAAGATCAGCCACGACGGGCGCATCATGTTGAGATGCACGCGCCCGGTCGTGCGCTCGTAAAAGGACGCGCCCTCTTCGATGCAGACGTTGCCGCCGAGACTCAGATCGAGCAGTTGCTGCGTCGGGAACGTGCCGCGCCGCTCGCCCATCGCGACGACGATGCGGTCGATGTTCTCGCGTTTGACCAGTTCATCCATCTCGCTGGTGAGGCCGATGACCCGCGGGTTGATGAGACTCTGGCCGATGAGTTCCGGTCGATTATCGACGAAGCCGACGATGCGATAACCCGCATCACGGCGGTCTAACACTTCGCGCGCGATCTCCACCGCCGTCTCCCCCGACCCGACGATGAGGATACGTTCGCCGACCAGCGGATGACCGAGCAGCCAGTGAATAGAGACGCGCCAGGCGACCATCGACGCGAGCGCGAGCGGGAGCGCGAGTAAAGAGATGCCGCGCCCGAATCTCACTTGCGGCAGCATGTAGAAGACCAGCGCGAGCGCGACCCACGCCAGCCCTAACGCCTGAATAAGTCTGAGCACGAGTTCGCGCCGGTCGTGCATGACGATGAAGTCGTAGAGGTCGTAGAGATAAAACGCACCGAGGCAGAAGAAGGTGGCGAGCGCGGCCTTGTAGAAACCGTGCCGGACGACGAGTTCGTGGTAAGCGCCGTCGGGGCCAAGCCGAAGCTCCGCAGCCGCGACGATCCCGCCGAACAGAACCATCGCTTCCGCTAAAAGCAGCAACAGCGTGCGGGCATTGATGCGACGCGTAAGACTCAAGCAACCTCCCTTCCCAAGCGTTGAGTGATGAGTGATGAGCGATGAGTAAAAGCTTTTCTCTTCACCTCATCACTCATTACTCATCACCTTCTCATCGCGGCGATAGTAGCGGCGTTGATAGTAGGTGCTGCTATCGTCGTGTTTGTCGTCCGCGCCGTTCAAGACGATGCCGAGGATGCGCTCGCGCGGCAGCGGTTCGAGCACGCGGTCGAGCGCGGCGTAGCGGGTCTTGCCGGAGCGCACGACCATCAGTGCGCCGTCGGCGCGGTTGATGAGCACGTTGGCGTCGGTGAAGATGCCGAGCGGCGGCGCGTCGATGATGATGTAGTCGAACATGCGGCGCAGTTCGGCGAGCACGGCGCTGAACTTCGGGCCGGAGAGAATCTCCGCCACGTTGTCGCGCGGCGTGCCGCCCGGCAACAGGTGCAGCCCGGCGGGTTCGAGCCGCAGAATGGTGTCGGCGAGCGTCGCTTCCCCGGCGAGCACTTCGGAGAGTCCGGCGGGCGCGTCGAAGCCGAGATATTCGGCGGCGCAGGGTCTGCGCAGATCGCCGTCGATCAGGAGAGCGCGCACGCCGTCAGTCTGCGCCAGCAGCCACGCGAGATTCAGGGCCGTGACGGTCTTGCCTTCCATCACGCCCGCGCTGGAAACGACGATGGCCTGAACTTTCCGCTTCTCGCCCGCGTGCAGGATGCGCGTGCGCAAACTGCGATACTGTTCGGCGTGCGGCGAGCGCGGGTCGGTGATGGCGATAAGGTGTGGTTCGACGCGCGCGTGAGAAATTTCCTGTGAGGGAAACTCCAACGCGCGCGCCGAACTAACAGCGTCCGCCGTTGCCCCAGCAACACGCGAAGCCTGCCCGCCGGAGAGTGCCGACCCGGACGTGACTGCATCGTTGTGCTCAGCGGACGCTGAATTGTGCGCCGTCTTCTCCGGCGCGTTGAAGAGTGCGGGCGCAGCGGCGCTACTACTACTACTGCGGCGCATGACGAATTCCGGCGGGGCATGAGTGCCGCCGTGGTGGCGGTCGCCGTTCGAGCCGCCGTTCGAGCCGCCGTTCGAGCCGCCGTTGGCAGACGCCAGGGTTGACGCTTCGGTCATGAGCGTTACTTCTTCGTCGTCAACCACTGCCGTGGCGGCGCGGCCTGAACCGGCGTCGCCCGTTCTCTTTGTGTCTGCGGCGTCGCCATGCTCGGCGGCGCGCTTCAATGCTTCGTAAACTCTGCCCATTACCTGTCTCCCATCACATCCCAACGCCGGAAGGCCGCGCCGATGTCGTTCGCATCGGGCGCGGGAGGCACTGCTGTCGCCGCCGTTGAGTCTGTTTCTTCCAACTCGTCTTCTGCTTCGGCGCGTGTGTGCGCCGGAGAATGTTTTGTTGCCGGAGGCTGTCCGGCCTCGTCAATCGCACCCGCTTCTTGCGCGCTTCCCGCCGACCACAACTCCGCGCGCCCCTGCGCGTTGAAGATGCGCGCGGCGGGCACGGCTTCTTCTCGTTCCTCGTCTGAGAGACGGCTGCTGCTGCCGTTGTTGTGCCGCGCTTCCGGCAGCATGTCGAAGGTATCGGCGACCTCTTCGATGGCGGCGCGCGAGATGGTGTGCAGCCCCGAAGCATAGCCCGCGAGCAGAGCGTTGTCGCAGAGGTTGTTGATCTGGCGCGGGATGCCCGCCGCACAGCGAAAGATGTAATCAATCGCGCCGGGCGA